>JAICMS010000121.1 GCA_025929075.1 Propionibacteriales bacterium | reverse complement strand
TTCAAAACGGCTCCGACACGACGACCACCGGTCCCGACGTACTCAACGTTCTTAAGCAAGCGGGGCGGGCGCTCGCGCGCCGCCCCCTCTTGATCGGGCCAGGGCAGATAGCTGCTCGACCGTCAGGTGAAGCTAGTTGAGCACCATGATGAAGTCATGCTCACCGTTGTCCCCACTGAAGAGGCAGTCCTGCATGTCCTTGTTGGCGCCGATGTCGCTACCGGCCGGCGGCTTCGCGAACGAGATGCAGCCGAGGCCGAAGAGGTTCTGCGTGTCGGCCCAGTCGGCTTCGTTCGGCACGTCAGCAGTGGTCTGAGTAGCCCAGAACCACTGGCCGCCGGCCTGGTCGAAGTCAGCCTGGAGCGCGAAGAACACGCCCTTGCGGGCAATCTTCTTCCGGATGTGGCACGACGTGGGGAGGTTGATCGACCACTGCGCGCCAGTCACGCCCGCCGCCGCGAAGGTGCCGGGTGCGTCGCTGTACGTGCAGAGCGAATGCTTGGCATCGTTCGGCTGGGGGTCCTTGGTGTAGCGAACGGTGTTGAACGCCCGGGTCTTCTTGAAGACCTGGATGTTGAAGTTCATGTTGACGGCCTGGTTGGGGTAGCCGTCGACCACGATCTGGTTGACGGTCAGTCCGGTCTGGCACTTGACCTGCTTGGCCCCCCACGTGTTGAGGGAGGGGTTGGTCGGAGCGCCGTTCTGGGCGGTGATTCCGTCGCTGGTCCAGGTACCCTCTCCCGTGCCGCAGAGCGCGTGGGGGAATACCGTCGGAGTTCCTCTGACGGCGCTGCTGCTGTGGGCTACCGCAATCGCGCTCGTCGACTTGGCGTTCGCGGTGCCAGCGGAGAGACCGTAGAGGGAGACTGCCGCGGCCGAAACGGCGGCGGCTACAATCGTGATTCTGCGCATCTGATGCTCCCTTTCTGTAGGGATCTTCCTGGGCGAAAGTAGTGACCTCGGGCCAGACCACCATCCCAGGCGATAGTGAGCATCGGCCTGAACGACTGGTTGAGCAATGACTAAAACGTGCTATCTATCTAGCCCATTCGGCTCAGGCGGCATCGTAAAGAGTCGATGACACGCGTTCAAAGGACTCAGCCGAGGTTTGGAGGAGCCCCGAGGCCCGCATACACCGCCGAATGGTAGGCGACACGACGTGAAACCCACCGCCGCACACTCCTTGGCAAGGCCCGATACGCGGTGCTAGCGTCACGCCAGTTGCACCCGTCCCCTCATCCAAGTAGGAGGGCCTCGGCATGTTCGAGATCGAGCTGGACATCTTCTCCGGCCGACCCAATCCACGCTGGACGCTCAACACAGCCGAGGCCAAGGAGTTCCTGACCCGACTCCTGGACCGCACTGTTCCGATGGCCCCAATCAGATCCAACGAGGCAGGGCTCGGGTACCGAGGATTCATCTGCGCGGCGACCGGCAACACGGCCGCGACGCTACGCGCGCGGCACCTGCCAACCTTGTTCCGTGTACGCAACGGGCTCGACGAGTCGATCGACTCCAGCGCTGAGACGTGGCTGCGCTACACCGGCCACGACGTGACGGTTCCGGGGCCGGCCGACGCCGAGATCCGCCGGGGCATTTCCGCGCAGGCCAGCGAGGACCGCGCCGTCCTCGCGTCGTGTCAGTTGTTCCACACGAGCACCACCGACTTCACGGAGTGGAATGGCAGCCACTGCGGCTCGAACAATTGCTACAACTACGCGTCCAACAGCATTACCGACACGTTCGCCCAGCCGGGACGAGGCTCAGGTCACGAATACCAAGAGATCACTGCGGACGCCATCCACGCAGCCGCGCTGAGCGACGGCTACCTCGACGACTGCAGCCAGTCCACCAAGAAGCGAAACCTCCATGTCGGCTACTGCATCTGGCCCGGTGTCGACTACCACTGGTACCGCCAGACCAAGCGGATGGACGGCGAGCTGCGCTGGTGCCACAAGCCAGGCGGTACGCCGGCGCGCAACTACGATGACAGCGGGCAGTACATCACCGACCCGTCGACGTGCGACCGCGGCCCGTACACCATCTGGGGCGGCTTCATGTACAACCCCGGCAAGATGAACAAGGTCGCGCGCTAGGTCATCTGCGTCGCGAGCGCCAATCTGCCGAAACCTGCAGAACTCCCAGCAACTCTCCGCGCAGACTCCGAAGGAGACCACATGGACAGGCGCCAGTTTCTCGCGGGCGTAGTCGCGACCGGTGCAGCAGCCGCTGGCGCAGTTGCACTTCGCGGCACGCCGGCCCTCGGTGCGACCGGCTCCGGCTCCACGAGCGCGACGTCGTCGGCCGAGAAGTTCCTGCTCGGTACGGCCCGCCGGGCGCTGGCCTAGCCAGCCCTCAGTCGGGTTTGCACAACGCAGGGCGGGTCGTTCCCGCGCTGGTCGCCGTCCTGCTCGTCGCTGCCTGCCGAAGCGGAGGTACGACTGTGACCTCAGACGGTGCAGCCGCGGCGCCGAAGGTCGTCGTCGAGGTCGACGTGTTCTCTGGTGCGCCAAACCCGCAGTGGACGCTCGATGCCAACTCCGAGGCGCGGCTGGAGACACTGGTGTCGCACCTGGCGCCGGCTCCGGGCGGTACGGCGCCGTCCGCTCCGGGTCTGGGCTTCCGCGGCTTCGTCGTACGTGGGCTCGACATGGGGTCGGTCAGCGGGTCGCCAGGCGCCCACTCGACGCTGCACGTCCTCGGCGACGACGTGGTCGCTACGGCAGGCGATCGACAGACGGTGTTCACCGACCCCGGTCATGAGGTGTACACGATGCTGCGCGACTTGGCGCTCGACCACGTGCCCCATGACGTCGGCTCGCACATCCCCGCCGGCGGCCTCTAGCCGTAGACAGCCTCCGAGGTTGCCGGGCACGACTGGCTCATCCAGCACGCGGAGTGCCTCTGCCCCGGTCCCGTCAGTCGCCTACCGACGGTGCCGGTGTGCCATAGCAGGCCACCTCTCCGCCGACGGCGGTGTACGACGAGCCGTCCACCCGGATCGCCTGGTCGTCAGCCAACGCGACCACGGCCTGCGGGCAGTCCGCGAACATCCGCTCCACCGCTTCGCGTGTCCGCCCCGGGAACTGCGGATTCCCCACATGCGGCACGATGCCGAACGGCACCACCTCCAGATACCGCTCGACCCCGTGATCGGGAAGTTCGCGACGCAACTCCAGGTAGGGCGGCCAACTGATCCGGTGTCCCAGCACCGATGCTCCGGCGCTGGTTCCGACGTACACCTTCTCTGTCAGCAGACCTCGTAGGGTCTCGTCGAAGCCGGTCGTCGTGAAGACGTGCATGAGGTAGTCGCTGTTGCCGCCCATGCCGTAGATGACGTCCTTGTCCGCCATCTGCTCGCGCACGGTCGCGGCGTCGTTGGCCTGCAGGTCGATGAAGTCGATGACGCCGCCGAACGCCGCCTCGATCTTGCGCATCTCGTCGAAGAACCAGCCGTGCCGGTCTCCGAAGCTCCTCTTCATGGCCTCGTTGATCACCCCGGCGGAGATCTCCGCCGCGGGCTTGCCGACCAGCTCGGCAAGCTCCTGGCGCAATCCCGGCGTAGACAGTCCACTCGAGGTGAGCAGGGCCCTCATGGAAACCTCCGTGTACGCCGACATGATCGGGCACCAACAGCATGGCCGCATCTGACAAGCCCGGCGTCCTCCCACCGGTCTGGTGGCGCCAACGACCACGCGAAAGTTTCCTGCCCAATGCGGACTATGATGGAAGACATCCGGCGAGAGGGGCCCAAAATGAGAGAATCAACAACCACGACGGTGGCCCCGGAGCAGACTCACGAGACCTTGTCTCGGCACCTTCTTACCGGAGGCTTCCCACTGGTGCTCGACACCGCGAAGAGCCACGGCTCCTGGGTCGTCGACGCGATCACCGGCACCGAGTACCTCGACCTCTACAGCTTCTTCGCCTCCGCGCCGCTCGGCCTCAACCCGCCCGGGCTGGCCGACGACCGCGCCTTCACCGCTCTCCTCGCCGAGGTGGCCGCCAACAAGCCGGCGAACTCCGACATGTACACCACCCACTACGCCGAGTTCGTCGAGACCTTCGCCCGGGTGATGGGCGACCCGGCGCTACCGCATCTGTTCTTCGTCGAGGGCGGTGCCCTCGCTGTCGAGAACGCACTGAAGTGCGCGTTCGACTGGAAGAGCCGGCACAACGAGGCGCACGGCCGCTCCCCCGAGCTCGGGACCAAGGTGCTCCACCTCACTCGGGCCTTCCACGGTCGCAGCGGCTACACGATGTCGCTGACCAACACCGACCCCGTCAAGACCGACCGCTACCCGAAGTTCGACTGGCCGCGGGTCGACGTACCGGAGATCGTCTTCCCGCTCGACCAGCACCTGGCGGAGGTCGAGGCGGCCGAGCGGCACGCCCTCGACCAGGTCCGCGCGGCCTTCGCTGCGCATCCGGATGACATCGCTTGCTTCATCGCCGAGCCGATCGAGGCGGAGGGCGGCGACATCCACATGCGGCCGGAGTTCCTCATCGCCGTACAAGAGCTGTGTCGGGACAACGACGCCCTCTTCATCCTCGACGAGGTGCAGACGGGCATGGGCCTGACCGGCACCAACTGGGCCTACCAGCAGCTGGGTCTCGAGCCCGACATCGTCGCGTTCGCCAAGAAGGTGCAGCTCGGCGGCATCATGGCCGGGCGCCGCGTCGACGACGTCCGCGACAACGTCTTCCAGATCCCGAGCCGGATCAACTCCACCTGGGGCGGCGGACTGACCGACATGGTGCGCTCGCGGCGGATGCTGGAGATCATCGAGCGTGACGGGCTCGTCGCCAAGGCCGCGGACCTCGGCACGGCGCTGTTGGTCAACCTCGAGCAGCTCGCCGACAGGCACCCGGGACTCGTGTCCAACGTTCGTGGCCGCGGCCTGATGTGTGCCCTTGACCTCCCGGACTCGCGGTCGCGCGCCGACCTGCTCCAGCGCCTGTACGACGAGGAACACGTGCTCGCGCTCGGCTGCGGCCCGCGCTCGATCAGGTTCCGCCCCGCGCTGACGATCAGCAGCGACGAACTCGGCATCGCCGTAGCCGCCTTCGACCGGGCCCTCACCGGGCTCGCCGGCTCGCAGGCCGCGTGATGAGCGGCACAGCCACGCGCTCCATCTCGTCCGTCATCGGTGGTCGACCCGTCGCCACCACCACGATCGCGACCACCTACAGCTCGGTCAACCCCGCCCACACCGACCAGGTCGTCGCCGCGGTTTCGATGGCCGACGCCGCGACGTACGTCAACGCCTGCCGCACGGCCAAGCACGCACAACGCGCGTGGGCCGACGTCCCCGCGCCGGTCCGCGGCCGGGCGATCGCGCACATCGGCAGGGTGGTGGAGCAGAACGCCGAGGCGCTGGCCCGGCTGGTCACCGAGGAGGTCGGCAAGCCGTACGCCGAGGCGCTGGGCGAGGTGCGCGAGATCATCGACACCTGCGACTTCTTCCTCGGCGAGGGACGCCGGCTCTACGGCCAGACGGTGCCGTCGGAGATGCCGGACAAGAAGCTGTTCACGTTCCGCAACCCGGTCGGCACGGTCGCCGTCGTCACCGCGGGCAACTTCCCGGTCGCGGTCCCGTCGTGGTACATCGTGCCGGCGCTGCTGTGCGGCAACACCGTCGTCTGGAAGCCTGCCGAGTACGCCGCCGCGTCGGCCCAAGCGCTCTTCGAGCTCCTCATCCGGGGTGGCGGCCTGCCCGACGGCGTACTCAACATCGTGCATGCCGACGGAGAAGCGACCTTCACCGGTTTGGAGCGGTCGCTGAAGCAGGGCTTCGTCGACAAGGTCGGCTTCACCGGATCCAGCGCGGTCGGCTCGCGGGTCGGCGAGCTCACCGGTCGGCATCTGCAGTCGGCCTGCCTCGAGCTCGGCGGCAAGAACCCGATGGTGGTGTGCGCCGACGCCGACCTCGACCTCGCCGTCGAGGGCGCGCTCTTCGCCGGCTTCGGCACCGCCGGCCAGCGTTGTACGTCGCTCGGCACCGTGATCGTCGACGAGCGCGTGCATGACGAGTTCCTCGCCCGGTTCGTCGAGGCCACTGCGACCGCGGCGGTCGGCGACCCGACTCAGGACGTGCTCTACGGACCGATGCTCGACGCGAAGTTCGCAGCGCGGTACGACGACTATCTGGCGCTGATCGGCGACCACCACAAGGTGCTGGGGTCGACCGGCGTCGGCCGGATCACTGCGGACAACCCGCGCGACGGGTTCGTCGGCGACCCCGCGGACGGCCTGTACTACCACCCGGTCATCGTCGACGGGCTGCGGTCGGACGACCGGCTCTTCTGCGAGGAGACCTTCGGTCCGCTGGTCGGCGTCACCACCTTCGCCAGCCTGGACGAGGCGATCGAGCTCGCCAACGCGCCCGGCTACGGGTTGTCGTCGTCGATCTACACCAACGACCCGAAGGCCGTCTTCACCTTCTGTCGTGGCGTTTCGGCCGGGATGGTCAGCGTCAACAACTCGACCTCCGGCGCTGAGGCGCACCTGCCCTTCGGCGGCAACGGCAAGTCGGGCAACGGCAGCCGCCAGTCGGGGATGTGGGTGCTCGACCAGATGACCCGTTGGCAGGCAGTGAACTGGGACTACTCCGGCTCGCTGCAGAAGGCGCAGATGGACGTCGCCGAGCTCGTCCCGGATCTCGACTTCCGGATCTGAGCCGCGCTGGCAGATGAGCCCCGACGATGCGGAACAGGCCTTCGCCTCCGCCGTACTCTCCCTCACAGCTGCAGACCACCGCCCTGCCACCGACGAACCGATCCGCGCCGACACCGGGCTCACCACCGCGACGTGTCGCGAGCTGTTCGATGCGCAGCTGACCAGCCGGCAGCTCGACTACGCCGCCCGCTGGATGCAGCAGCAGGGCCGCGGCTACTACACGATCAGCTCCGCCGGCCACGAGGGGAACGCGGCCGTCGCCGCCGTGCTCCGCCCGACCGATCCGGCACTGCTGCACTACCGCTCAGGCGCCTTCTACGTGCAGCGGGCCAGCCAGGTCGCCGGCGTCGATGCGGTGCGCGACGTCTTGTCCGGCGTCGCGGCGGCCACCGACGAGCCGATCGCCGGCGGGCGGCACAAGGTCTTCGGCCGGGCGGAACTCGCAGTGATCCCGCAGACCTCCACTATCGCCTCGCACCTGCCGCGGGCGGTCGGGGTCGCGTT
>JAICMS010000011.1 GCA_025929075.1 Propionibacteriales bacterium | reverse complement strand
TACGGTTGGGCCAGCGTCGACTCCGGCGGCGCTCACACCTGCGGCGTCCGCACCAACCACACTCTGTGGTGCTGGGGCTACAACGGCTACGGACAGCTCGGGGATGGCACGACCGCGAACCGGCTCACACCACACCAGGTGGGCGTCGGTTCGTCATGGGCCAAGGTGTCGGCCGGTGGCGATCACACCTGCGCGATCAAGCTCGACGGCTCACTTTGGTGCTGGGGGTACAACGCCTACGGCCAGCTGGGGGTCGGAGACACGGCGACCCGCTACCGGCCGGTCCGCGTCGGCAGCGCCGACTGGCTGAGCGTGTCCGCCGGTGGCGACCACACCTGCGGTGTCCGGTCCGACCGAACGCTCGGCTGCTGGGGTCGCAACGCCGACGGCGAGGTCGGCGACGGGACGAGCATCAACCGGGACCGCCCCATCCGGATCGGACCCAACTCCGACTGGCTCACCGTCGCAACTGGCACCTACCACACCTGCGGGATCCGGGCGAACCACACGCTTCGCTGCTGGGGTTACAACGGCTACGGGCAGCTGGGGACCGGCGACACCTCGCGAAGGTTCGTTCCCACGTTGGTGGGCACGGCCCGGGACTGGAAGTCAGTGACCGGCGGCTACGGCCACACCTGTGGCGCCCGGACCAACGGCACGATCTGGTGCTGGGGCTACAACGCCTTTGGCCAGCTGGGTGACGGGACCTCGGGCAGCCACTATTACCCGCATCGGGTCGGAACCAGCTTCCAGTGGCTCAACGTCTCGGCCGGGGACTACCACACCTGTGCATTGCGGGTGCAGGGCACGCTGTTCTGTTGGGGTTACAACGCCCACGGCCAGCTCGGCGACCGCAGCCACAACAACCACTACCGTCCTGAGCGAATCGGTACGGCGACGACCTGGACGAAGATTTCGCTGGGCGGACAGCACACTTGCGGCTTCCGGCAGAACCACAGCGTGTGGTGCTGGGGGTACAACAGCTACGGGCAGGTGGGCGACGGCACCACCCAGGATCGGTGGGCGCCGCAGCTGATCAAGACCGTCTGAGACCGTCGGCGCGGCCGGGGTCGCCACCTGCGCTGGCCGTCAGTGGGTCGGATGGGTGACGACCTCTGCGATCTGCCCTGACGAGAGGGCCACCCACAGATGCCCGGCCGCCCACGTCAGCTGCTGCGGAGGCCCGACCAGGTGCAGTCGCGCCTGGACTGTGCCCGTGCGCGGGTCAATGCGGTAGAGGGTCTGGTTGTTGTAGCCGCCGACCCACAGCGAGCCGGCCGCGAACGTGATGCCGCCCGGTCCGGCACCGGGCAGCGAGACACGACGCTCGACCTTGCCGGAGTGCGGGTCGATCTCGGTCACGGTGTTGCTCTTGGCGTTGGAGACCCACAACCCGCCGTGCGCGGCCGCAAAGGCCAGCGGAGCCTGACCGGTGACGGTGTGCAGCGCCGGCTTGCCGCTGGCCGTCGACAGCCGCGCGATCCGGCCGGTGTCGCCGGCGAAGTCACCGATCCACACGGCGCCGAAGGCCGTGGCGGCGAACCCGGCGTGCAGGCCGGTGGCGAGGTGGCGCAGCACCTTCCCCGTCGTGTTGTCGACGACCAGGCCCTTGCCGTCGCTCTGGTCGACGACCCACACCTGCCGTCCCTGCGCTGCCAGCCCGGTAGGAGAGGCTGAGGGGGTATGCACGACGGTCGTGCGGTGACCGCTCTGGTTCAGCCGGGTGATCGTCGTCCCCTGGTAGCTGGCGACCCACACGGCGTCGCCGGCCGCGACGATGCCGAGGGGGCCGTCGGCGACCGGCGCGGCGGGCAGCAACCGGCCGGTCGCGGTGTCCACACGGACGACCCGGTTGCCGTCCATGTCGGTCACCCACAACGTGTGGCCGGTCACCGCGACGTCGTCGAGGAAGCCACCGGGATTCAGCAGCCGTACGACGCCAACAGGGTGGGTGGACCCTCGGCCGGGTGGCGACCCGTCGCCGCCGTGCCCGGTAGGCCGATGAGTGGATGGTGTGCCCGAATGTCCCACGTGGGCGGCGGCGCCACAGGCGGCCAGCGGGAGGAGGGCGAGCACCAGGGTTACCGGTGCCAGGTGACGGCGACGTACATGGTGGGACCGATGAATGAGCATGCCTGAGTTTATAGCATAAACATCTCGGGTAGTCTGGTGCTTATGCCACCTCGCCAATCTCGGCCGTCGACGCGGGCACCCGCTCTCAACCGTGACCGCATCGTCGAGGCGGCGTTGCAGATCGGCGACGCCGAAGGGCTTGATGCGGTGTCGATGAACCGGCTCGGGCAAGAGCTCGGGACGACCGCCATGGCGTTGTACCGTCACGTCGACTCCAAGCAGGCTCTGCTGGCTGCCATGGCCGAGCGCATCTTCGCTGAGCTCGACCTCGACCAGGCAGCAGAGCAGGGGGGTGCTGGCGGATGGCGTGAGGTTGTCGCCGGCGTCGTGCATGCCTGGGCCGACTTGATGGCCGCCCATCCCCGGACGGTGCGGCTGTTGTACTCAGACCGGCCGGTCACCCGACAGGATCTGCTGCCGGCCAAGGTGATGATTGAGGCGATGCTCGCTGACGGCTTCCCGCCGGATCTGGCAGCCCGGGCCTATCGCACGGTCGTGCTCTTCGTCGACAGCGTGCTGCTGGCCGCACCCCTCGACCCCGACGCCGGGCATGCCGGCTGGCAAGGCCTTCCACCCGAGTGCCTGTCCGAGATGCCCGCGGTGGCGACGGCGGCGCCGTACGTCGACGCGCTGACCTACCGGGAGGTTTTCGACTTCGGCCTACGGCTGCTACTGGACGGGATAGCTGCCGAGGCTGGGGGTACGGCGACGTAGCGGCGGACCGTCCGCAGCAACAACAGGGACAACAGGCCGGCGATAGCAGCGCTGACCGCCGCGCTGACGAAGACGGTCTGCAGCTGGGCGATGCCGGCGAGCTTGAGATGGTCCTCGTAGGCGGTGCAGAACTGGTTGCTCGGACACAGCTGGCGGACCGTCGGCCCGGAGGCCACGACATCGGCATATCGGCGCAGCCCGATTGTGGTGAGCACCGAGATGCCGACCAGCATTCCGATGGTGCGGGCGACGACGAGGAGGGCGGAGGCCAGACCGTGGACGGCGTTGGGTGTGGCTGCCAGCAGCGCCGCGTTGATCGGAGCAAGTGCGAGCCCGAAGCCGAGCCCACCGACCACGAGCGGCACGGTCGACGTCCAGTGCTCCAGCGACGTCGACGTCCAGGTGCCCATCCACGCCAGGCCCGCCACGACCAGCGCCATGCCGACCGCGGCGAGAGGGGCTGGCCGGCTGCGTCGTAGCGCCAGCCCGCCGAGGACCGCCCCGACGGGTACCGCGACCAGCATCCGGAGCAGGACCAGCGCCGCCTGCAGCTGCGAGTCAGGAGCCACGGTGAGCCGGGCGAAGATCGGTACGTCGACGAGCGCGGCGATCAGCGCCGCTCCGACGAAGAAGCTGGCGGCGACGGCTCCCCAGGCAGCGGGAGGGCGCAGCGCCCGCAGCGGCATGAGCGGGCTGGCCGCCCACCGCTGGCGCCAGCCGAACCCCGCGGTGGCCCCTGCGGCGAGCACCAACAGCCATGGCCCGGCCGGTGAGAACACCGCCCGCTCCGGATCCGAGGTGGCGAACGCAAGGACGACGGCGGCGAGTGCGAACGCGAGCAGCCCGGCCCCCGGGAGGTCGGCCGCTCGGGCGACGTCGGCGACGCCGCGTGCGCCGACCAGCGGCCGCCGGGCGGTGAGCTGACGAAGCACGAAGAGCAGCGCCAGCAGGTAGCACGCGAGCGCCACCGGCGTCGACCACCTTGAGTCGCCGACGTACGGCACGAATGCCAAGCCGGTGGTGAGGCCCGAGGCGAGCCGGGCCGGCTGCACCATCGTCAACCCGAGTGCGACGAGGGCGAGCACTCCCAATACGGCGCCGATGAGATCCGGCCGCCGAGACGTCAGTTCTGCACCGACACGCCCGCGAAACCGGCGCATTCTTGCCGTCTCGGCGGGGGAGAGGAGGGTGAGGGTGAGAGCCAGGGCCGCGGCGGCGGCGAGGTTGAGCCAGAAGATCGCGTGCCAGGAGAAGTGGGCGAGCACCAGCCCGCCGTACAGCGGACCGACGACGGCGCCGAGCTCCTGGACGCCGCCGACGATCCCGAGGGGCAGACCTCGCCGCTCGGCGGTCCAGCGGTCGGCGACCAAGGCGAGCGTGGCCGGCACCAGCCCGCCGCCGCCGACGCCTTGGAGGAACCGGCCGACGACCATCGACGCCAAGTCGTAAGAGCCCGCGGTGACCAGCGAGCCGATCGCGAACAGCACGAGGGAGCCGACAAGCACCGGAACCCGCCCGCGGAGGTCGGCGATCCGGCCGATCAGCGGCAGCATCGCGACATAGCCGAGCAGGAAGCCGGACACGATCGGGGTGGCGCGCTGGAGCTGGTCGGGCCCGAGGTGCGCGGTGGTCATCATGTCGGGCAAGGCGAGGACGACGACGTAAGTGTCGGCGGCGGCGAAGCCGACCGCGATCGTCGCGACGGTCAGCAGTGCTCGCGAGCGGGCAGCGGAGTCGGCCGGTCGCGACGGCTGGCCGATGACCGGCCGAGTGGCGGGGTCCCCGGACACCGTCAGGGAGCCCGGATCGTGACCGGCGCTGCGGCGGTGTCGAGGGTGAGGTTGTACGTCGCGTCTCCGTGTCCGGCGTAGAACGGGCCGGTGATCGTCAGCCCGTGCAGGTGGTCGTCGGACGTCAACGTGTAGACGACGTGGAAGTCGGAGCTGCCGGCGGAAGGGAAGAGCCGGTGTACGAGGGCAGCGGGCACTGTCCCAGTGATGGTGGTCAGCACCTGGCGCCCACTGCGTTGGGAGCCGGTCTGCTTCGGGTGCTGGGTCTCCACCAACAACTCGGAGACACCGGCTTGGGGGTCGAGCAGGCGGGCCGGGTCAGGCGCTCCGTACGTGGCCGGGTCGAGCTGGCTCCAGCCGGCGAACGGCAGCTTGGCGTACACGGTGCCGTTGACCGCGACGACCGGTGCGGTGATCGTCAGGCCCGTGCGCACCTGGACGGTTCCGGTGAAGGCCGGCGCGTGCGTGCCGGTGCCCGTCGCGTTCTCCAGAGCCGCCGGCAGTCCCGACGGAAGCTGGGTCGCGTTGAGCGAGATGTAGATGAACTTCGCGCGGTCGAAGTCGTGCTTAGCATGGCCGAGCCGTTGTGCGGGGGTCAGCGAGCTCGGCGTTGCCCCGTTGCCACTGCACCCGCCGGCGACGAGAGCGACGAGCGCCACCGCGGCCGCGGCCCGAAGAATGCCTCGCACGGGCACCAGCCTGCCACGACGGTGGGCCTCCGGCGGCCGGCTCAGCGGGGCTGCCTGCTCCCGATCGCGGCGAGCGGCTGCGGTGCCGGGGTGCCGGACCCGTCGCGGCGCCCGGTCGCGTCGGGCAGCTCGACGGGGGCTCCGCTGGCTGCCGCAGCGACCGGGGGTGCTGCGCCGGTGAACGCCGCGATCAACCGGTCCTCACTCTTGAGGAACCGGTGGCAGCGGACGCCGCCGGTGCCGCGACCCTTGCCGGGGTACTCCGCAAACGGCGTGACCTTGACGCTGCCGGCCTCCGTGCCAGGCAGCGCTGCGCTCGTGCCCGCGACGGTCACGACGACGTTGTCGACAGTGAGGTCGACCGCCCCGAAGAACACCACCTGTGCGCCGTCGCCGAGCCGCACGCCGGCCATCCCGCCGGCCGCCCTGCCCTGCGGCCGGACGAGCGCGGCGGGGAAGTGCAGCAGCTGGCCGTCGTTTGTCACGTACACCAACGCGGTGTCGCCTTCACCGGTGCCGGCAAGGTCCACCGCACCAACCACCTCGTCGCCGTCGTCGAGCCTGATCACGTCCCAGGAGTCGCGCCCGAGGACCTCCGGTTGGACCCGTTTGACCACCCCAGCCCGGGTACCCAGGGCCAGCTCCGGCCCGTCCTGGAGCAGCGACGCCAGCGTGACCACCCGCTCGCTGCTCTCCAGCGACACGAACTCCGCCACCGGCGCTCCGCCCTGGAGATGGGGGGCCTGCGCGGTTTCGGGCAGGACCGGTAGGTCAAGCACGTCCAGCTTGACCACCCGGCCCAGGGAGGTCACCACCCCGAACGAACCACGAGCCGTGGCCCTGGCCACCGCAGTCACGACGTCATGTCGCACCCGATCGCCGTCGATGCCGAGGGGGGCTGCCGACGTGGTCCGCGCCAGCAGCCCGGTGCTCGACAGCAACACCAGGCAGTCGTCGTCGGCAACCTCCAACGGTGTCACCCCCGGACGCGGCAGGCCCGAGGACTCCAGCAGGACCGTGCGGCGCGGAGTGCCGTGCTGCTGGGCGGCCTCGGAGAGCTCGTGGCCGGTGAGCGAACGCAGCAGGGTCGGGTCCTCGAGGATGGCGGTGAGCTGCTCGATCGTCGAGGCGAGGTCGGTCTTCTCCTTCTCCAGCTCGATGCGAGACAGCTTGGTGAGCCGGCGCAGCGGCATGTCGAGGATGTACGTCGCCTGCTGCTCGCTGAGGTCGAACACCGACATCAACCGGCTCCGCGCCTGCTCGGCGTCGTCGCTTGACCGGATCAGCTGGATCACCTCGTCGATGTCGAGAATGGCGACCAGCAGCCCGTCGACGAGGTGCAGCCGGTCGGCGGCCTTGTCGCGCCGATGGGCGCTGCGTCGGCGTACGACGTCGTAGCGGTGGTCGAGGTAGACCTGGAGCATCTCGCGGAGGCCCAGCGTGCGCGGCTGGCCGTCGACCAGCGCCACAGCGTTGATCGCGAACGACTCTTCCATCGGTGTCAGCCGGTAGAGCTCCTCCAGCAGCGCCTCGGGGTGGAAGCCGTTCTTCACCTCGATCACCAGGTGCAGGCCCTTGTTGCGGTCGGTGAGGTCCTTGACGTCGGAGATGCCCTGCAGCTTCTTGCCCTGCACCAGTGCCTTGATCCGCTCGATGACCCGCTCCGGCCCGACGTTGTAGGGCAGCTCGGTCACCACGACGCCTTTACGGCGGGGTGTGACGTTCTCGATGCGCGCGCTGGCCCGCATCCGGAACGAGCCGCGCCCGGTCTCGTAGGCCTCCCGGATGCCGTCGAGGCCGACGATCTTGCCGCCGGTGGGCAGGTCGGGACCCGGCACGAACCGCATCAGGTCGTCGAGACTGGCGTCGGGGTTGTCGATCAGGTGCCGCAGCGCCTGCACCACCTCGACGAGATTGTGCGGCGCGAGGTTGGTCGCCATGCCGACGGCGATCCCGCTGGCGCCGTTGACCAGCAGGTTGGGGAAGGCCGCCGGGAGCACGACCGGCTCGGTCTCGCGGCTGTCGTAGTTCGGCCGGAAGTCGACGGTGTCCTCGTCGATCCCCGCGGTCATCGGCAAGGCGGCCGGGGCCATCCGGCACTCGGAGTAGCGCATCGCGGCCGGGGGGTCGTCGGGCGAGCCGAAGTTGCCGTGCCCGTCGACCAGCGGCAGCCGCATCGCCCACGGCTGCACCATCCGCACCAGCGCGTCGTAGATCGCCCCGTCGCCGTGCGGGTGCAGCCGACCCATGACCTCACCGACGACCCGGGCACTCTTGACGTGGCCACGGTCGGGTCGCACGCCCATGTCGTGCATCGTGTAGAGGATCCGGCGTTGCACCGGCTTGAGGCCGTCGCGAGCGTCGGGGAGCGCGCGCGAGTAGATGACCGAGTAGGCGTACTCGAGGTAGCTGCTACGCATCTCCTCGCGCACGTCGACGTCGACGATGTGCTCCTCGAAGTCGTCGGGCGGCACTGAGGGGGTGCGGCGCTTGGGCATGCGTCCATTGTCCCGGTCGGCCGGAGCCGTCGCGGGAAGGGACGCGCTGTGGTGGACACTTCAGCTGATGACCACAGCGTTGCCAGAGCCGACCGACGCGTACGCCGACACCCGCACCCGGTTCCTCGATTACCTCGACTATTACCGGGCGGCCGTCGCCGCCAAGCTTGACGGGCTGTCAGAGGAGCAGGCGCGATCGAGCCGACTGCCATCGAAATGGTCGCCCATCGAGATGGCCCAGCATCTGGTGTTCATGGAACGGCGCTGGATCCGATGGGGCTTCCTCGGCGAGCAGGTCGACGACCCTTGGGGCGACCACGACGGAAACGATCGCTGGACGGTCGATCCCGGGCGGAGGCTGGCCGAGGTCGTCGAGCAGCTGCTCGCCGGCGGCGAGCGCACCCGCTCGGTCGTCGAAGGCGCGGCGCTCTCCGACCGGGCGGCAGTCGGCGGCCGGTTTCCCGCCGACATGGAGCCGCCAACGTTGGAGTGGATCCTCTTCCATGTCCTACAGGAGTTCGCGAGGCATGCCGGTCACCTGGACATCGTGCGGGAGCTGATCGACGGATCCGTCGGCGAATAATTCACGCGAGCTGACCGCTTCGTCGATCAAGCACGACCACATGGTCACCGCCTCGCGAGGTGCCGGACGAGGAACTCGACGGCGGCCGGATAGGCGTCGAGCCGGTTCGCGCGCTTGGCTAGCCCGTGGCCCTCGTCGTCGTACACCCGCAGCTCGCACGGCACGCGAACCTCGTCAAGCGCGGCCTTGATCTGTCGCGCCTCGGACAGTGGCACCCGCGGGTCGTTCGCGCCATGGATGACGAACAGCGGAGCCAGGATGTCGGCCAGGTGGGTGATCGGCGACGCCTTGACGAGGAACTCCCGGTCGCGCTCCAGTCTGCCGTACTCCTTCTCCCGGAACGCCCGCCGATAGCCCGAGGTGTTCTCCAAGAACGTGGTCAGCGAACTGATGCCGACGATGTCGACACCTGCAGCCCAGAGCTGGGGCTGCATGGCGACTCCGGCGAGGACCATGTAGCCGCCGTACGACGCGCCCCAAAGGGCGCTGCGCGCTGGGTCGAGCCCCAGTTGGGGGAGGTGCGCGTGGAGGGCGGCGAGATCGGCAACAGAGTCGAGCCGCTTGTCGACGTCGTCGAGGGAGTACCACCGTTTCCCGTACGTCGTTGAGCCGCGCACATTGGGAACCAGCACCGTGAAGCCGACGGTCGCAAGCGCTGCGACGAGGGGGTTGAACTGACGGACCGCGGGAGCCTCCGGGCCCCCGTGGATGTGCACGACCGAGGCGCCCGCGAGCGCCGGGTCGGCGTCTGGCCCGGGACGGAAGACGAAGCAGGGCACCCTCTCGCCGTCGGGCGTCGGGATGCGGAGGACGTCGGGGTCGCTGCACTGAGCAAGAGTCGACGCTTCGCCGTGACCCGGGCCGACGAGGCGCCGGCTCGAGCCGGTGTGGGCATCGACAAGGTAGATACTGGGCGGCTCGGTGGGACCTGATCGGGTGATGGCGATCGACCCGCCGTCAGCTGTCCACACGACGCAGTTGGGCAGGTGCCGGCAGCCGATGCCGGGCAGGTCGACGCGGCAACGGAGAGCGCCGTCCGCCTCGTGCACCGCGAACTCCTGTGCGCCGTCGACATTCCGTGCGACGAGCATCGATGCACCGTCCCGGGACGCCCAGACGTCGAGGTCGTGTGCCTGGTCCTCCACCAGCCAGTCCCACTCGCCTCCGTCCAGTGAGACACACACGATGCCGACGAACTCCCGATCATGGTTCGACGCCATCAGCAGTCCGGCGTCGTCGGCGGCCCAGTGCACCGAGACGTGCTGGGCGAAGTCGTCCTTGCGCGTCGGCTGCGCCCCCTCGACGGCGTGGGCTCCGCTCACGTGCACGACCGTCGAGGCCGGCAGCAGGCTCAGGCTGGTGATGGCGACCGACGTCTCGTCGTGTGACACCGCGACGTCGGTGACGTAGCCGCCGCCGTCGTACAGCACCCGCTCGGTGCCCGTGCCCAGGTCGTGCAGGACCACGTCGAAGTCGATGTCGTTGCGTCGGTTGGTGGAGTAGGCGACCGACGTCGCGGTCACGTCGAGCAGGGCGTTGACGTGCGCCGGATCGCGGACCAGCGGAGTGAGGCCGTCGAGACCGACCGGCTCGGCCGGGACGGTGGTGAGGTCGAGCAGCGACAGCTGTTCACGCTCGTCGCCATCGGTGTCGTGACCGACCACAACCGTTCGGGTGCCTGGGACGTAGCGGCCGTGGCAAGCGCCAGGTAGCGCGGTGAGCACCGTGCGACTGCCGCCCGGCTCGATCTCGACAAGCTGCACGGTGCCGGAGTCGTCCCAGCCGGCCAGCACCCGGCCCGCCTCGTCGACGTCGAACGCCATCCAGCTGCGCAACTCGAGAAATGACGCGACGAGGCTGCGAACCCCGGCCGATTCTGACGTCACGGCGGCGATTCTAGGTCGCCTACTCCTTCAGCTCGGTGAAATCCTCCTCGACGTAGGCGTGCTCGGCCCGGCTGCCCGTCGAGACTGCCTGCTCCTCGGCCGAGCGCAGCTCGACCCTGCGGATCTTGCCGGAGATGGTCTTGGGGAGGTCGGCGAACTCCAGTCGGCGGATGCGCTTGTACGGCGCCAGCCGGCCGCGAGCGAAGCGCAGCACGTCGAGGGCGAGCTCTCGACTGGGCTGCTGGCCGGGTGCCAGCAGCACGAACGCCTTCGGGACGGCCAACCGGAGCGGGTCGGGAGACGGTACGACGGCCGCCTCCGCCACCGCCGGGTGCTCGATCAGCACGCTCTCCAGCTCGAACGGGCTGATCCGGTAGTCGCTGGCCTTGAACACGTCGTCGGCCCGTCCGACGTAGGTGATGTAGCCCTCGTCGTCGACCGTGGCCACGTCACCGGTGTGGTAGAAGCCCGACCGGGTGGCGTCGGCGGTCCGGTCGGTGTCGTCGCGGTAGCCGGTCATCAGGCCGGCCGGGCGACGGGCCAGCTCCAGGCAGATCTCGCCATCGGTCCCGACCTCTCCGGTGATCGGGTCGACCAGCGCCACGACGTAGCCCGGCAACGGCCGGCCCATCGAGCCGGGTTTGACCGGCTGGCCGGGCGGGTTGCCGACCTGCGCGGTGGTCTCGGTCTGGCCGTAGCCGTCGCGGATCGTGATGCCCCACGCCTGCCGGACCTTGTCGATGACCTCCGGGTTGAGCGGCTCGCCGGCGGCCACGCACTCACGCAGCAACAGCTCCCGACCACCGAGGTCGGCCTGGGTGAGCATCCGCCACACGGTCGGCGGCGCGCAGAAGGTCGTTACGCCTACGCGCTCCATCACTTGCAGCAGTGCCGTGGCGTCGAACCGCTGGTAGTCGTAGACCACGATCGTGGCCGCGGCGTCCCACGGCGCGAACAACGACGACCATGCGTGCTTCGCCCACCCCGGCGAGGAGATGTTCAGGTGCAGGTCGCCGGGCTGGAGCCCGAGCCAGTACATCGTCGAGAGGTGGCCGACCGGGTAGGACACCTGGGTGTGCTCGACGAGCTTGGGTTGGGCCGTGGTGCCTGAGGTGAAGTAGAGCAACAAGGGATCGTCGGCTGCAGTGCCGCCGCCGGGAAGCGGCTCGACGGACTCAGCGACCGTGTCGTCGTACGACGTCCATCCCGGGGCCTCACCCGCGCTGACTCGCACGAGCTGCTCGGTCTCCGCCCCGAACCTGTCGACGAGGTCGGCCGCCGCGACGACGGCCCGCGCCCGGCCACGCCTCACCCGGTCGGTCACGTCGTCGGGTGTGAGCAGGGTGGTAGCCGGGATCAGCACGGCGCCGAGCCGGATGCAGCCCAGCATGGCCACCCAGAGCGGAGCGCAGTTGCCGAGCACCACCAGGACCCGGTCGCCCCGGCCAACGCCCGCGTCATGCAGCGACCTGGCGAACCGCTGCGACTGCAGGCTGAGGTCGGCGAAGGTCGTTTTGACGTCGTCGGCGGCGACGTCGGCGGCGATCCACAGCGCCACCGTGCTCGGTTGTTGGACGGCGAGCACGTCGAACCAGTCGGTCGCCCAGTTGAAGTCCGCGAACTCCGGCCACCGGAAGCCGAGGTAGGCGGTGTCGTAGTCCTCGCGGTTGGCGAGCAGGAAGTCGCGCGCGCTCCGGAACTCAACAGTCGTCGCCGAGGTGAGCTGCTCGGTCATCTGCGCCGTCCTTCCGCCGCTGTGTCGCTGCCCCGGGGCTGCTGGATAGATTCTTGCCGTGCCCGACGAGGAGCAGCGCGGCTACCCCGCCCACTGGGAGGCCGACGTAGTGCTGCTCGACGGTGGCACGGCACGACTTCGACCGATCCGGCCCGACGACGCCGAGCTCATCGTCTCGTTCTACGCCAGGGTCTCGCCGCAGTCGAAGTACCTGCGGTTCTTCGCGCCGTACCCCGAGCTCACGCCCCGGGACCTCGAGCGGTTCACCCACGTCGACTACCGCGACCGGGTGTCGCTCGTGGTGATGATCGCCGGTGCGATCGTGGGGATCGGCGGGTACGACGTGATCGCGTCCGGCGAGGCGGAGGTCGCGTTCCTGGTCGAGGATGCCCAGCAGGGCCGGGGGATCGGCCAGCTGCTGCTGGAGCATCTGGCGCAGGCCGGACGCGAGCGCGGCGTCGGGCGTTTCGTCGCTGACGTGCTGCCGGAGAACCGCCGGATGACCAAGGTCTTCCTCGACGTCGGCTACGCAGTGCTGCGCGAGTTCGAGGACGGCGTGCTGCGGCTGGAGTTCCCGATCGCACCCACCGACACCGCGATCGGGGTGATGACCGCGCGCGAGCATCGGGCTGAGTCCCGGTCGACGAGCCGGTTCTTCACGGCTCGAGGTGTCGCGGTCATCGGCGCCAGCCGCCGGGAGGACACCGTCGGTCGGGCGCTGGTCCGCAACCTCGTCGTCGGCGGCTACACGGGCCGGGTGTACGTCGTCAACCCGGCAGCGGAGGCGGTCGCCGGAATGCCGGCCTATCCGAGCATCCGCGACATCCCGGACCCGGTCGACCTCGCGATCGTCGCCGTACCCGCCGATGCAGTGCCCGACGTGGTGCTCGACTGCGCGGACAAGGGCGTGCACGGCCTGGTCGTGGTGTCCAGCGGCTTCGCCGAGACCGGCGATGAGGGGCGACGTCGGCAGCGCCGGCTGGTCGGACTGACCCGCTCCTACGGTCTGCGGCTGGTCGGGCCAAACTGTCTCGGCGTCATCAACACCGATCCCGAAGTCAGCCTCAACGCGTCGCTGTCGAGGATCATGCCGCCGCGTGGGCGGGTCGGCTTCTTCTGCCAGTCCGGCGCGCTGGGCGTGGCGATCCTCGAGACCGTCGCCCGCCGCGGCCTGGGGTTGTCGACGTTCGTCTCGGCGGGCAACCGGGCCGACGTCTCCGGCAACGACTTGCTGCAGTACTGGGAGGACGACCCGGACACCGAGGTCGTGCTGCTCTACCTGGAGTCGTTCGGGAACCCGCGGAAGTTCTCCCGGATCGCGCGGCGGGTCGGACGGCAGAAGCCGGTCGTCGCGGTGAAGTCCGGACACAGCAGCCAGGGCTTCCCGGTTGGTCAGGACGTGAAGGCGACCGGAGCCCCACGGGCGGCGATCGACGCGATGTTCCGCCAGGCCGGGGTCATCTCCGTCGACAGCCTCGACGAGATGTTCGACGTGGCGCAGGTGCTGGCCCACCAGCCGCTGCCAGCCGGCCCACGGCTCGCCGTCGTCGGCAACTCCGACGCCTTGGCACTGCTGGCGGCCGACACCGCGCTGTCGGTCGGACTGGTGGTGACGGCGACGATCTCGCTCGGGGCCGATGCTGCCGCCGAGGACTTCGAGCGGGGACTGGACCAGGCGATCGACGACCCGGAGGTGGACTCCGTCGTCGCGGTCTACATCCCTGCGCTCGACACGACCGGCGAGGACGTCGCCACTGTGTTCGCCACCGTCGGCGAGCAGTCCGACAAGCCTGTCGTCTCCACCTTCCTTGCCAGCGAGGGAGTGCCGGAGCTGCTCCGGGTGCCGGACGTGGCCGGCGTAGCGGGCCGCGGGTCGGTGCCGTCGTACCCGGCGCCGGAGGCCGCCGTTCGCGCACTCGGCCGGGTGACGTCGTACGCCGAGTGGCTGGACCGACCGCCTGGTACCACCACGCCGCTGGACCGGATCGACGGTCCGGCCGCAGCGGGTCTGCTGGCAACGTGGCTCCCCACCGGCGACGACACGAGCCCGCTGTCGGCGGCACAGGTCGGCGAGCTGCTCGGGTGCTACGGGCTGAGCCTGGTCGATTCCGTGCCCGTCTCGTCGCTGGAGGAGGCGGTCGCGGCCGGCGAGCGGCTCGAGTGGGACGTCGTGCTGAAGGCGACCGCGCCCCGACTCCGGCAGCGGCCGGACCTCGCCCATGTGTGGCGCAGCATCGGCGACGAGCAGAGCATGCGTGAGGCGTGGACGGGGCTGACGGGCATGGTGGACGAGGCCGGGCAGGCAGGGTTCGTCGTGCAGCGGATGGCTCGGCCGGGCATCCCCGTGATGGTGGGTGCCATGGAGGACCCGCTCTTCGGGCCGATCGTCTCCTTTGGGCTGGCGGGACCGCCTTCGGACCTGCTGGGTGACGTCGCCTACCGGATCCCCCCGCTGACCGACGCCGACGCGGCGGACCTGGTTCGTGAGGTGCGGGCGGCGCCACTGCTGTTCGGCTACCGAGACTCAGAGGCAGTCGACGTCGCCGCCCTGGAGGACGTGATCCGGCGCCTCGCGCGGCTCAAGGACGACCAGCCTGACGTCGCCGTCCTCGACCTGGGCCTGGTGATGGTCTCCCACAGCGGGGTGGAAGTCTTGCGGGCGACCGGGTCGCTGCGCCGCAGCGGTGCCGCCCGCAGCGACAGGTTCACGCGGCGGCTGACCGCCCCATCGGCCAGCGACGACACCCTGTTCGGATCGTGAGCGTGGGAAGATGGGCGGATGCTGGATGCTGGACGCTAGGCGGCGATGACCACGAGTGACCGGGCCGGCGACCTGCTGACCACCCTCGACCGCGTCGGCTACTACCCGGCGGAGGTAGCGGCGGCCGTCGCGGACTCCCTAGCCGGTGAGACGGTCGTCGACTACGTCGTCCACCACGAGCCGACCTTCGACCGCGACGAGGTCAGGCGGCATATCACCGTGCTGGTCCTCACGCCGACGAGGCTGCTGGTCACCCACACCGACGAGAACCCGCCCGACGACCTGCTTCCCGAGCCCTACACCTCGACAACCACGGAGGCCGTTCCCGTCGACAGGGTGGGCAGTGTCTCGGTGTCGAGGATGGTGGGCAGCCCCGCGGGCCGGCCGCCAGCCGGCAGCCCATCGGTCGTCGCCGAGGCTGTGCTGACGGTCGGTTGGGGCACGGTGAGCCGGTTGGACCTCGAACCCGCCGACTGCGGCGACCCCGACTGCGTGGCCGACCATGGCTACACCGGGACGCTCGGGACCGATGACTTCTCCCTGCGTGTCTCCGCCACCGCCGACGGGGCTGAGGCGGTCGACCGGCTGCTGAGCTTCTGCCGCACCCTCAGTGCGGCCACGGTGAGGCGTTGACCTCGCCCCATCCGGTGCTCCCTCGCTACGGGGAGCGGTCACTGTGCGAGGTGCTGCCGTCCGCGGTCTCGGCGATCGGGGCGCCTGGCTGGCAGAACCTTCTCAACCTGCCCAGCGCGTCGTCGTACGTCGTCCTGCTCGTCGACGGACTGGGATGGCAGCTGCTCGGCGAGCACGCCGACGACGCGCCCTACCTCGCCTCACTGTTGCCGGGGTCGGATCCGTTGACCTCCGGTGTCCCGTCGACGACGGCGACGAGCTTGACGTGCATCGGCACAGGGCTGCCCACGGGTCGGCACGGGGTCGTCGGTTTCACCTCGCGGATCCCCGGTACCGACAGGCTGCTGGAGGCACTGCGCTGGGACTCCCGCGTCGATGCCCGCCAGTGGCAGCCGTACGACACTGTGTTCGCAAAGGCCGAGCAGTCCGGCGTGACGGCGAGTGTGGTGAGCCGCCGTCGCTTCCAGTCCTCCGGGCTCACGGTCGCGAGCCAGCGCGGCGCCCGCTACGTCGCGGCCGACTCCGGGGGCGAGCGGATCTTCGCCGCCGTCCGGTGTGCCCGCTCAGGGGGGTCGCTCACCTATGTGTACGACGGCGACCTGGACGCCACCGGCCACGCCCAGGGCTGCGGGTCGTGGGCGTGGCGCTACCAGCTGACGATCATCGACGGGTTTGCGGCGACCTTGCGGGAGGCCCTCCCCGACGACACGGTGCTCGTCGTGACCGCCGACCACGGGATGGTCGACGTCGCCGCAACCGACCGGGTCGACGTCGACGCCGAGCCCGAGCTGCTTGACGGCGTCTCGCTCGTCGGCGGCGAAGCGAGGTTCCGGCACCTGTACTGCCGGGGCGGAGCGGTGGCCGACGTGGCGGCCCGTTGGCGCGAGCGGCTCGGCCACGACGCGGCGGTGGTTGTCAGGGACGACGCGATCGAGCGGGGCTGGTTCGGGGCCGTGGACGCCGACGTACGACCTCGCCTGGGTGATGTGATCGTGGCGAGCCTCGGTCCGGTTGCCGTCGTGTCTTCGACTCGGTTCCCTGTCGAGATCTCGCTGGTGGGGCTGCACGGCTCCCTGACCGCAGCCGAGATGCTCGTCCCCATCCTGGTCGACGCCCCCGCCGCCGGAGTCCGGACGGCCGACGTGGGTACGAGCCCACCAACACCGGCCGCACCAGGTCAGCCCGGCTGACCCCTCTGCACCCTCTGACGGCCGACTGACCGAAGGCGGTGGGCGATCCCGGACAACGCAGCGGGGGGCGCCCAGGGACCGGTCAGGGCCGTCGTCGCCGCCGCCACCGAGCGGCTGCTCGGGCGACTGCGTGCCAAGGTCGGCAGCGCAGCCCGGCTCAGGGTCGTTGCGCTCTTCGCGGCGGTGCTCGGCTTGGCGTCCGCCGACAGCGCGGCCGTGGGTGCAACCGCAGTGCAGCTGGAGCGGGCGATGCACATCGGCAACGTCAAGGTTGGGCTGCTGGTGACGGTCTCGACGGCGGTGGCGGCCGTGGCGACGCTGCCGGCCGGGGTGCTGACCGACCGGATCAACCGAGCCCGGCTGCTGACCATCGCCGTGCTCGGCTGGTCGGTTGCGATGGCGGTGAGCGGCATGGTGACGTCGTACGAGCTGCTGCTGGCCACCAGGGTCGCCCTCGGGGTGCTCTCGGCGGCTGCCGGGCCGACGGTGGCGTCGCTGATCGGTGACTTCTTCCCGTCCGCGGAGCGCGGCCGGGTCTACGGCTTCGTGCTGTCGGGGGAGCTGGTGGGGGCCGCGGTCGGGCTGTTCGCCTCGGCCGACCTGGCCGCTGCGCTGTCGTGGCGGGTCGCCTTCTGGTCCTTAGGTGTAGCGGGGGCCCTGGTCGCGTGGGTGCTGTGGCGCCGCCTGGAAGAGCCGGCTCGGGACGGCAGCTCGAGGCTCCAGGGCCACGTTGACAAGAAGGACGAGGCCGTCGCTGCGAAGGAGGCGGTCAAGGAGGGCGTGCGCCCGCATGAGCACCTGGTGCTGCGCGAGGACCCGACCCCGAAGCCGCTGTGGTGGGCTGTGCGCTACGTCTTGTCGATCCGCACCAACGTCGTGCTGATCCTCACCTCCGCCCTCGGCTACTACTTCTTCTCCGCGATCCGCACGTTCCCGGTCGTGTTCCTCAAGAGCAGGTTCGGCCTCGGGACGCTGGCCCTCGACGCGGTGCTGGTCATCGTCGGACTGGGAGCCCTCGCCGGGGTCCAGGTCGGTGGCCGGCTCGGCGACGGTCTGTTGCGGCGCCACCACCTGGCCGCGCGGCCGGCGGTGTCGGGGGCGGCGCTAGCCTTTGCGGCCGTCTTCTTCGGCATCGGACTGCTCACCCACAACGTGTTGGTTGCCGTGCCGTTCTTCATCCTGGGTGCCGCCGGGCTCGGTGCCGGAAATCCGCCGATGGACGCAGCCAGGCTCGACGTCATGCCACCGCGGCTGTGGGGTCGCGCCGAGGCCGTTCGCACGGTGCTCAGGTCGGCCGGGGAGGCGCTGGCTCCGGTGACGTTCGGCTACCTCTCCGTCCAGCTCGGTGCGACCGGCAGCGTCGACGCCCAGCACGCGGAGTCGGCGTCGACCTCGTCGGCCGTCGCGCTGACCTTCCTGTTGATGGCCGCGCCGTTGTTGATCGCCGGGCTGGTGCTGCTTGTCGTCGGGTCGCGTACTTACCCGCGTGACGTTGCTACGGCGGTCGCTTCGGGGGCCTGACCCCAGGCGAGGACGTAGCCACCGGAGCGCAGCGAGCTCCGGAACCACTTCCACGAAGCCAGCAGACCGAGCAGGAAGAGCGGTGCCGACGCGAACAGCGCCAGCGGGACCGACACGGTGGTGTTGACCGTCAACAGCAGGCCCAGCGTCATGCTGGAGTTCATCAGCAGGACAGCCGCCCACAGCAGGGACAGCCGCTGGAAGAACCGCCGCAGGGGAGCGGACGACACGACCTCGGGAGGCAGCGGGCAGAAGTCGTTGGCGAGGCGCTGGATCAGCGGCTGCTTGAGCCGCAGCGACACCAGCAACGCGGCACCGAACAGATAGGTCGTGATCGTCGGCTGGATGAAGTAGACGACCGCCGAGCCCGACATCGCCGAGAGCCCGACTCTCAACAGCGCGAGGCTGGTGGCGACGACAAGCAGTGTGGGAGGTTTGCCGTTACGCACGATCCGGACAAGCATCGCCAGGAGTGCCCAGCCCAACGCCGCCAACAACGCCACGTGGAGGCCACCGGCAACCAGGACCGCGTAGAAGATGGCGATCGGTGCCAGCACCGCCTCACCGAGGTGGACGGCGACGTCCCTGACGAGATGGAGTGGCTTCGGCATCCCGACTGCGTGGAGCAGGTGCGCTGGCTGCATGCAGTGTCCTTCGCGGAGACGGCCGGCGAAATCCCCCCGGGCTCGATGACCGAATTGTGTGGGTCTAGTATCGACCTCGCCTACCATGGTGTCAGTCGTTTCTCCGATATTCTAATTCCCGGGTCATCAGCATGACGCAGATCACCGATGAGCAGTACCGCATCCTGTTGACCTTTCGCTGTGCGCTTCGCCACTTCCTCGCCTGGAGCCAGGAGCAGGCTGCCCGTGTCGGGCTCACGGCTCAACAGCACCAGTTGCTGCTGGCGATCCGGGCGCACTCCGGACCCGCTCCGCCCAGTATCCGCGATGTGTCTGAGTACTTGCTGATCCGCCACCACAGCGCGGTGGAGCTGGTCGGCAGGATCACCGCCATGGGATTGGTCGCCCGGCTGCCGGACGCAAAGGACCAGCGGATCGTGCGGCTGAAGCTGACGGCGCGGGGGGAGGCGCTGCTGGCGGCGCTGAGCACCGCCCACCTCGAGGAGCTGCAGCGAGTCGCGACGACGCTGCACATCTCTGAGCAGTTTCTGGACCGGTTGTCGCAGGACTTTCTCGGCGAATCTTCCGAGCAGCCTGCATAGATCCCGCCGAACTGGTAACCCGAACGTGAGCACATGGCTCGGGTTCCGATACTCCTGGCCCCCTGGGCTGCTATCTTTTCCAAGCGGAGGCGCCGGATGGGAGTGATGGAGACGTACGACCTGGGGCCGGAGGATCTCCGTGGCCTCGATGCCGACCAGTTGCGGCGGCTCGCCGAGGACCTCCGTGGATTCCTGATCGAGGCGGTCTGCCGAACCGGCGGCCACCTCGGGCCCAACCTGGGGGTCGTCGAGCTCACGATGGCGCTGCATCGCGTCTTCGACTCCCCTGAGACCCCGATCGTGTTCGACACCGGACATCAGGCCTACGTCCACAAGATCCTCACCGGCCGCGCCCGGGGTTTTGCCCGGTTGCGCAAGGCGGGTGGCCTGTCGGGCTATCCGAACCGGGCGGAGTCGCCGCATGACTTCGTCGAGAACTCCCACGCTTCAACGGCGCTGTCGTACGTCGACGGGCTGAGCAAGGGCTACGAGCTGACCGGCGACCGGCGACTAGTGGTGGCTGTGGTCGGCGACGGGGCGCTGACCGGCGGGCTGGCCTGGGAGGCGTTGAACAACATCGGTGCGTCGGGGCGCCGCGTCCTCGTCATCCTCAACGACAACGGCCGGTCGTATTCGCCGACCATCGGGGGGCTCCCCCGGCACCTCAGCCGGCTGGTCGACCGGGCGCGCTACGACGACCTGATCGCGATGTTGGGTGGAGCGACCTCGGCTGCTCCAGGAGAGGAGAGCCACCGCCAACCCGCGCCACGCGGACTGTTCACCGACCTGGGATTCGCCTACTTCGGGCCGGTCGACGGTCACGACGTGGGCGCCGTCGAGCGGGTGTTGCAGGCGACCAGCGAGCACGACGGACCTGTTGTGGTGCACTGCCTGACTCGCAAGGGCAATGGTTACCGGCCGGCGGAGACCGACCCGGCTGACCGGATGCACAGCGTCGGGGTGGTCGAGTCCGCGAGTGGCTTGCCGGCCAAGCCGCCTTCGACCACCTGGACCGACGCGTTCTCCCATGCTCTGCTGGAGCTGGGCTCCCGGCGCCAGGACATCGTCGCGGTCAGTGCGGCCATGCTCGGGCCGACCGGCTTGCAGCCGTTCGCCGACGAGTTCCCGGCGCGGTGCTTCGACGTCGGGATCGCCGAGCAGCATGCGATGACGTCGGCAGCCGGACTGGCGATGGCCGGCGCTCATCCGGTCGTCGCGATCTATGCCACCTTCGCCAATCGCGCCTTCGACCAGGCGCTGTTCGACGTCGGGCTCCACCGGCTGCCGGTGACCATGGTGTTCGACCGAGCCGGCATCACCGGGCCCGACGGTCCCAGCCATCACGGGATGTGGGACCTCGCCATGCTCGGCATGGTGCCAGGACTCGACGTGGCGGCTCCCCGGGACGCGGCGACTCTCATCGAGGAGCTCGACGAGGCGGCCGGGCACGCATCCGGTCCGACGGCGTTGCGCTTTCCGAAGGCGGCCATCGCAGAGCCGATCGTCGCCGAGCGTCGGGTGGACCGTGTCGACGTCCTGCGGTCCGCCGACAGCCCTGACGTGCTGCTCGTCAGCGTCGGGCCGCTCGCCGCAGCGGCGCTGTCGGCCGCCGAGACGCTGGCCGGACTCGGCATCGACTGCAGGGTGGTCGACCCCCGCTGGGTGCTACCGATCAACCCGGTCCTCGTCGACATGGCAGCCGGTCACAGCCTGGTTGTCACCGTGGAGGACGGCTTGCGCAGCGGCGGTGTGGGCAGCCAGCTCGCGCAGGCTATCTCTCGTGCCGGGCTTGACGTCACCGTGATGGCCCTCGGACTGCCGACGGAGTTCATCCCCCAGGGCGACCGCACGGCACTCCTCGCAGCGTTCGGGCTGGACGGCGACGGCATCGCAGCTGCCGTGACAGGCGCGATCGCGGCCCGGCCGTCGATGGCCGGCAGCCTGGGGCAGGTCCCGGTGTCGCGGCTGAGCGTGGCCCGCGGAGCAGCCAGATGACGGCAGCGGCGAGGCCGGAGTCAGCGCTTCGGTCTGCTGGCCGCCAACGGCTCGGCGGCGAGAACTTCCCGGTCGCGCTGGCTGTGCTTCCGCGCCACATCAGGGCACATCTGCGCGCGGTCTACCGATACGCGCGGCACGTCGACGACGTGGGTGACGAGTACGACGGCGACCGGATCGCCGCGCTCGAGGCTGTCCAGGCGGACCTGCACAGGCTGTATGCCGGGCGCTCGGCCGCAGAGCCGGCGGTGGAGGGGCTGCGGGCGACCGTCACCGCCTGTCGGGTGCCCATCGACCCGTGGCTGCGCCTCGTCGAGGCCAACATCGTCGACCAGCAGATCAGCCGCTACGACACCTTCGACGATCTCGTGGGGTACTGCCGGCTGTCCGCCGACCCGGTCGGCGAGATAGTGCTGCACGTCTTCGGCCGCGCCACGGCCGATCGGATAGCGCTGTCCAACCGCATCTGCACGGGCCTTCAGCTGCTGGAGCACTGGCAGGACGTCGGGGAGGACTACCGCCGGGGACGGGTCTATCTGCCGCAGGCGGACCTGCGCCGGTTCGGCGCCAAGGAGGCCGACCTGGGCTTGGCCACCGCCAGCGCGGAGCTGAAAGCGCTGCTCGCCTTCGAGACCAGCCGGGCCCTTGCCTGGATCGACGCCGGCTCGCCGCTTGTCTCCACGTTGTCGGGGTGGGGGCGGCTCGCAGTCTCCGGCTATGTGGCCGGCGGCCGGGCTGCCGCTCGGGCGCTGCGCCGGTCCGACCACGACCCGCTTCCGGCACCGCCGAAGCCGGGCGGCCCGCAGGTGCTTGCCGCCTGGCTGGAGGCGACCGTGCGGTGGCCCGGGTGAACGTCGATATCGCCTACGCGACCTGCGCGGACATCACTCGGCACGAGGCACGGAACTTCTCCTACGGCATCGCGCTGCTGCCGCCGCCGAAGCGCCGGGCGATGGCGGCCGTCTACGCCACGGCGCGCCGGATCGACGACATCGGCGACGGCGACCTCGAGGCCACCGACAAGCTCTCTCAGCTCGCCGACATGCGCGACCGCCTCCGCCGCCTCGACTGGGTGAGCGACGACCCGGTGCTGGTCGCCTTGTCCGACGCGGCGCATCGACTTCCGATCCCGGTCGAGGCTTTCCAGGAGCTCATCGACGGCTGTGAGGCCGACGTCACCGGGAGGTCGTACGCGCGCTTCGACGAGCTGGTCGGCTACTGCCGCTGCGTAGCCGGCTCGATCGGGAGGCTGTCGGTCGGCGTCTACGACCCCCCCGAGCGGGACCGGGCGCGCGGGTACGCCGACACGCTGGGCGTCGCCCTGCAGCTGACAAACATCCTCCGCGACCTCCACGAGGACCGGCTGACCGGGCGGGTCTACCTGCCGCGGGAGGACCTCGACCGGTTCGGCTGCCGGCTCGACCTCGACGGTGAGGGGCGGCTCACCGGGGGCGCTCGCTTCGTCGACCTCGTCCGGTTCGAGGCCGACCGGGCCGAGCAGTGGTACGTCGACGGGCTGCGCCTGCTGCCCCTTCTCGACCGCAGAAGCGCCGCCTGCACCGCGGCGATGGCCGGCATCTACCGGCGGGTTCTGCGCCAGATCGCGGCCGACCCCGACGCGGTTCGCAGCCGACGGCTGTCGCTGCCGGCACGGGCCAAGGCCGCTGTCGCCGCGCGCGCCCTGCTGAGGGGCACGACATGACCGGCAAGGGGACGGCGGCCGTGGTGGGCGGTGGTCTGGCCGGTGTCGCCGCGGCGATTCGGCTCGCCGACAACGGCTACCGGGTCGTGCTGGTCGAGGCTCGCCCCCGACTCGGCGGCGCCACCTACTCCTTCGACCGGTCGGGCCTACCGGTCGACACCGGCCAGCATGTTTTCCTGCGTTGCTATGACGCCTACCGGGCGTTGCTGCACCGGCTGGGCGTGGACACCCGCGCACCCGTGCAGGACCGGCTGGACATCCCTGTTCTGTTCGAGAGTGAGCCGCCGGCCCGGTTGCGCAGGGCGCGCGGGCTGCCCGCCCCTCTGCACCTGCTGCCCGCTCTGATCGGGTACCGGGCGTTGACCCCGGCGGAGCGGACTTCGGCGCTGCGCGCGGCCGCGGCCCTTCGTCGCGTCGATCCAGCCGATCCCCTCGTCGACGACGAGACGTTCGGCGGCTGGCTCACCCGGCACGGCCAGAGCAGCCGCACCGTACGTCGGCTCTGGGGCCCGGTGACCGTCGCAGCCCTCAACCTGCCGCCCGGCGAGGCATCCCTCGCGCTGGCTGCGAAGGTGTTCCGTACCGGTCTGCTCGCCGCCGCCGACGCCGGTGACGTCGGGGTGCCGGCGGTGCCGCTGTTGGCGCTCCACGGCGACCCGGCTGGGGCCCTGCTGGGCAGGCTCGGCGTTCGGCTGCTCGTCGGCGAGCGGGTCACCGCAGTCGAGGCGACAGATGCCGGTGTGCTGGTCCGCACCCAGGGCGGCGAGGTGCCGGCAGACGCCGCCGTGGTCGCCGTACCGCATCAGCAGGCCGCCAAGCTGCTGTCTCCGCAGGTCGCGGGAGACGTCGGCGCGTGGGCAGAGCTCGGTGCGTCTCCGATCCTCAACGTGCACGTCCACTACGACCGGCCGGTGACCGCGTTGCCCTTCGCGGCCGCCCCTGAGTCTCCCGTTCAGTGGATCTTCGACAAGACCACCGCTGCCGGTGTGGACGCCGGGCAGTACCTCGTGACGTCGGTCTCCGCGGCCGACCAGGAGATCGGTCGCCGGTCCTCCGATCTGCGCGACGCCCACCTCGCCGCGCTGGCGGCGTTGCTCCCGTCGGTCGCTACCGCCCGAGTGTTGGATGCCTTTGTGACTCGGGAACCTCGCGCGACCTTCCGCCAGCGCGCCGGCACCGCCCGGCTGCGGCCGGGACCGGCAACGGCATCGCCGCGGATCCTGCTCGCGGGAGCGTGGACGGCCACCGGCTGGCCCGACACCATGGAGGGCGCGGTGCGCAGCGGTAACACCGCCGCTGACATGCTGATGAGCCGCACGCTCGAATCCACCCTGCTGACGGAGACGCCCGCATGACAGTGACCGAGATCAAGGCTCTCGCCTACGGCCGCCGACTGACCGACCCTCCGCTGCTCGACGCACTGCAGCGGCTGGATGATCAGACGCGGCTGGTGGCCGGCTACCAGCTCGGCTTCTGGGACGCCAAGGGCGCTACCAGTGACGCCGGTGGCGGGAAGCGGATCCGGCCGGCCCTCGCGCTGCTGTCCGCACAGGCCTCGGGCGCGGCGGCCGAGGTCGGCATTCCGGCAGCGGTCGCCTGCGAGCTCGTGCACAACTTCTCGCTTCTGCACGACGACCTGATGGACAACGACCGGGAACGTCACCACCGCGCGACCGCCTGGGTGGAGTTCGGGGCGGGGTCGGCGATCCTGGCCGGTGACGCCCTCCTCTCGCTGGCGAGCGAGGTCCTCGCCGAGGCGCCCTCCGCGACGGCACCGTGGGCCGTGCGCTGCCTGGCAGCGACAACCCGACGGTTGATCGCCGGGCAGACCTGCGACCTGTCCTTCGAGGAGCGCGGTGACGTCGGCCTCGAAGAGTGTCTGCAGATGGCCGGCGACAAGACGGCGGCGCTGCTCGGCTGTGCTGCCTCTCTCGGTGCGGTGCTGGCCGATGCGCCCGCCGATCTCGCACTCGGGCTGGCCGACTTCGGTGGGCACCTGGGGCTGGCCTTCCAGCTCGTGGACGACCTGCTCGGCATCTGGGGGAGTCCCGACCGGACCGGCAAGCCGGTGCTGTCCGACCTGCGGTCGCGCAAGAAGTCGGTGCCGGTGGTGGCCGCCCTGACCAGCGGCTCGCCGGCCGGAACCGAGCTGCGTGAGCTCTACCACCGTGACGCCGAGCTGAGCGAGGACGACCTGCAACGGGCAGCCGAGCTGGTCGAGGCGGCAGGGGGTCGGCGCTGGACCCAGGAGCGGATCGACACCGAACTGGGATCCGGCCTCGAGATCCTCGACGGCCTCGCCATGCCGACGCAGGTGCGGACGGAACTGGCGCTGCTCGCCAGCCAGCTGAACGAGCGGGACCACTAACTCATGACCACGACCGAAGCGACACCGGGCTACGAGGAGGGCCGTCTCAGGGCGGCCGCCGAGACGGCGCTGGACAGCGCCGTGGCACACCTGCTGTCCCTCCAGGAGGGGGCTGGTTGGTGGCGTGGCGAGCTCGAGACGAACGTGACGATGGATGCCGAGGACCTGCTGATGCGGCAGTTCCTCGGCGTGCGGACAGCGGAGCAGACTGAGGCCTCCGCGCGCTGGATCCGCAGTCAGCAGCGCGTTGACGGGTCCTGGGCCAACTTCTACGACGGCCCCGCGGACCCGTCGACGACCGCCGAGGCGTATGTGGCCCTCAGGCTGGCCGGAGACAGCCCGGACGCCCCGCACATGCAGCGAGCACGCGACGTGGTGCTTGCGCACGGTGGCCTGGAGGCCACCCGCGTCTTCACCCGGATCTGGCTGGCGCTGTTCGGCATCTGGGAGTGGGACGACGTGCCGGCACTGCCCCCGGAGCTCGTCTACATGCCGCGGTGGGTGCCGCTCAACCTCTACGACTTCGCCTGCTGGGCGCGGCAGACGATCGCCCCACTGACGATCCTGGCCACGCTGAAGCCGCGGCGCGATCTCGGCGTCAACGTCGACGAGCTCCGTTCCGGCAGACCGACGCCCTCGGCGACGACCACGTGGGGTCGGGCGTTCTCCTTGCTCGACACCTTGCTGCACGCTTACGGCAAGCTGCCGATCAAGCCGCTTCGAGGGGCCGCCCTGCGCCGCACGGCCGACTGGATCGTCGCCCGCCAGGAGGCCGACGGCTCGTGGGGTGGCATCCAGCCGCCCTGGGTCTACTCACTGATGGCGTTGAACGTGCTCGGTTACTCCGTCGACCACGAGGTGATGGCCGCCGGGCTCGCCGGCTGGGACCGGTTCACGATCGTCGAGGAAGGCCCCGACGGACCGGTCCGTCGGGTCGAGGCGTGCCAGTCGCCGGTCTGGGACACCGCGCTCGCCCTTGTCGCACTCGGCGATGCGGGTCTCCAGCCCGGGCACCCGGCGATGGAGCGGGCCGCCGACTGGTTGCTCGGTGAGGAGATCGGCGTCCGCGGCGACTGGGCTATGCGTCGACCGGGGACCGCGCCGGGCGGCTGGGCCTTCGAGTTCGACAACGACGGCTACCCCGACATCGACGACACCGCCGAGGTCGTTCTGGGGCTTCGTCGCACGCTCGGCACCACTGACCGAAGGGCCGCCATCACGCGGGGGATCGAGTGGGTCCTCGGAATGCAGAGCAGCGACGGCGGTTGGGGAGCCTTCGACGCCGACAACGACAGGGAAATCGCCTACCAGCTTCCCTTCTGCGACTTCGGCGCCGTCATCGACCCACCGAGCGCAGACGTCACGGCGCACGTCATCGAGATGCTCGTCCACAGCGGGTTCGCGGGCACCGGCGCTGTGCAGCGGGGGGTCGGCTGGCTGCTGAGCCACCAGGAGCCGGACGGCTCGTGGTTCGGGCGCTGGGGTGCCAACCACGTCTACGGCACGGGCGCCGTGGTCCCTGCACTGGTGGTGGCCGGGACCCCTACCGACGACCTCGCCATCCGGCGCGCGGTGCGCTGGCTCGAGCGACACCAGAACGCCGACGGCGGCTGGGGTGAGGACCTTCGTTCCTACGCCGACCCCGACTGGATCGGTCGAGGGACCTCGACAGCCTCCCAGACCGCCTGGGCGCTGCTCGCCCTGCACGCGGCCGGAGAGGGCGACCGGTTGGCTGCAGCCCGTGGGGTCGACTGGCTGGTGCGCACCCAGCGCGCCGACGGCGGGTGGGACGAGCCGCAGTTCACTGGAACCGGCTTCCCCGGCGACTTCTACATCAACTACCACCTGTACCGCCTGGTCTTCCCGATCAGTGCTCTTGGCCGCTGCCTGCGGAGGTCGCCGTGACCGACGTCAGCACTCTCGTCATCTGCGCTCCGACCAGGATCGAAGCGGCCGCCCTTCGGCGTGGTGGCGTCCAGGCCCGGGTGGAGACGGTGGGCGTCGGCCCCACTGCCGTCGCCAGGGCCGGCGCCGGACCGGTGCTCCGGTCGGCTCCGGCCGTGGTGATCGCCGGCGTCGCCGGTGCCCTCGATCCGCGGCTCCAGCCGGGCGATGTGGTGGTCGCCGACGAGGTTCGAGGACCTAGCGGGAGCCGCCCGCTGCCGGGCGCAGTGCTGTTGGCTGCCGAGCTGCGGCGAGCCGGGCTATCGGTGCACGTCGGCCCGGTGGTGTCCAGCGACCGCATTGTCACCGGTGCCGCCCGAGCCATGCTCGGTGTCGATGGGGCGTTGGCAGTCGACATGGAGTCGGCCTACCTCTTGGACGCAGCGCGGCCCGCCTCTGGTGCGGTGGTCCGCGTTGTCGCCGACGTGGCGGGCCGCCCGCTGCTGCGACCGTCGACCGTCGGGCGCTTCCTGACCGCCGTACGGGCGCTGGTGCGGGTCGCACCGGCTCTCGACGCATGGGGAGCTGCGGCCGATGAGCGCCGAGTGCTGTTGGCCGGCCCGCGGTCGTTTTGTGCTGGCGTGGTGCGGGCGATCGACATAGTCGAGCGGGCGCTGGAGCAGCGCGGAGCCCCGATCTACGTCCGCAAGCAGATCGTGCACAACGTCCACGTCGTGCGCGACCTCCAGCGGCGGGGCGCGGTCTTCGTCGAGGAGCTGGACGAGGTTCCCGAGGGCGCCAGCGTCGTCTTCTCCGCTCACGGTGTCGCTCCCGAGGTGCGGCAGGCTGCCGCCGGCCGCCGGCTCGATGTCATCGATGCGACGTGTCCGCTGGTCAGCAAGGTGCACACCGAGGTGCGCCGGTTCGCCGACTCAGGCGACACCGTGATCTTCATCGGCCACGAGGGACATGAGGAAACCGTCGGGACGATGGGTGAGCGGCCGGCGAGCACCGTTCTGGTCGAGGACACCGCCGACGCCCGCGCCGTGCAGGTGGCCGACCCGCACCGGGTGTCCTACCTGGTCCAGACGACATTGGCGGCCGATGAGGTGGCCGGTGTCGTCGACGTCCTGCAGGAGCGGTTCCCGACCCTGCGAGCGCCAGCCTCCGACGACATCTGCTACGCCACAACAAACCGCCAAGAGGCGCTCCAGGCGGTCGCCGTCGACTCCGAGCTGGCATTGGTGATCGGCTCGCAGAACTCGTCGAACTCCAAGCGCCTTGTCGAGAAGTCGTTGCGCCTCGGCACGCCAGCCCACCTGATCGACTCAGCGGAGGACATCCGGCTGGAGTGGCTCGTGGGCGCGACTACCGTCGGAGTTACGGCGGGAGCCTCGGCACCCGCCGAGCTCGTTGACGGCGTGGTGGACGTCCTGCGCGGCCTCGGGCCCATCGAGGTCGTCGAGCGCGACATCACCACCGAGAACGTCCGTTTCACCCTGCCCAAGGAGGTGCGACAGCCATGACGATCCCTCTGCGCCAGACGCTGCGGATCGGGAGCTACCTGGCTGGAAAGAAGATCCGCCGCGTGGAGAAGTTTCCACTGCTCGTGGAGCTCGAGCCATTGTTCGCGTGCAACCTCGCGTGTGCCGGTTGCGGCAAGATCCAGAAGCCGGCCGACGAGCTCCGGCAGCGGATGCCCGTGGAGCAGGCGCTGACCGCGATCGAGGAATGTGGTGCGCCGATGGTGTCGATCGCCGGCGGTGAACCGCTGATGCACCCGCAGGTGGACGAGATCGTCAACGGCCTGGTGGCGCGCAAGAAGTTCGTGTTCTTGTGCACCAACGCCATGCTGGTGCGCAAGTGGTGGGACAAGTTCGACTTCAAGCCGTCGCCGTACTTCGCGTTCACCGTGCACGTCGATGGCCTTCGAGAGCGACACGACGCCTCGGTGTGTCAGGAGGGCGTCTTCGACGAGGTCGTCGAGGCGATCAGGTGGTTGAAGGACAAGGGGTTCCGCGTCACGACGAACTCGACGTTCTTCACCAGTGACAGCCCGCAGAGCGTCATCGACGTGCTCGACTATCTCAACGACGATCTGAAGGTCGACGAGATGATGATCTCCCCGGCCTACGCCTACGAGAAGGCTCCCGACCAGGAGCACTTCCCCGGGGTGACAGAGACGCACGAGCTGTTCAGCAAGGCGTTCGCCAACGGGAACCGCAAGCGCTGGCGGCTCAACCACTCCCCGCTGTTCCTGGACTTCCTCGAGGGCAAGGTCGACTTCGGCTGCACAGCGTGGGGCATCCCCAGCTATTCGTTGTATGGCTGGCAGCGACCCTGCTACCTGATGGCTGACGGCTATGTGTCGACGTACAAGGAGCTCATCGAGACCACGGACTGGGACTCCTACGGCCGCGGCCGTGACCCGCGCTGTGCGAACTGCATGGCGCACTGCGGCTACGAGCCGACGGCAGTCCTCGCGACGATGGGGTCGCTGAAGGAGTCCGTCCGCGCGATGCGGCGCTGACCGGCCGGCTCAGCCGAACTTCGATGCGGCCCGAGCGTAGACCTCGGGAAACGCGCCGCGAACCGCTATCGGTAGGCGTAGCCAGCCAGGCACCACGACCTGTGCGCGGTCGCGTTCGATCGCGCGTACGACGGCCCGTCCGACTCGTTCCGGCGGGATCGGCCGCGGGAAGCGGCGTGTGTAGCGGTGGCCACGCTGGGCGAAGAAGCGGGTGTCGACGACTCCCGGCACGACCGTGGTGACGCCGACGCCGTCCGCTGCCGCTTCGACGCGGACGCTCTCGGCGAAGGCATGCAGCGCGCCCTTCGTGGACGCGTACGCGGACTCGCCGGCAACACCGAGCACCCCGGCGATCGAGGTGACGAACACCAGCCGTCCGCAGCGCCGCTCCCGCATTCCAGGAAGTAAGGCGGCGCACAATCGGATCGGCGCCTCGGCGTTGAGCTGGAACAGCCGTCGCAGCTCGCCGTCGTCGCTGTCACTGGCCGGCCGGGCCAGCCCGATGCCGGCGCTGAGGACGACGATCTCGGGCACGCCCACCCGATGGACCGCTTCGACCACAGTGTCGACACCGCCTGGCTCGACCAGGTCGGCGGCGATGTAGTCACCCCCTGTTTGCATCGCGACGTCGGCGAGCCGCTCGGTGTTGCGCCCGGTCGCGACGATCCGGCAGCCTGCGTCGGCGAGGGCCGTCGCGATCGCTCGACCGATGCCCGACGAGGCACCGGTCACGACGGCCAGCCGACCCTCCATGTGCGTCATCGCCTCGCCTCCGCGTGCTCCGGCTGTCCGGCCCGGATCGAGTCCGCCACCTGTTGGGCCCGGCCCGCGAGCACGACGATGCCCGCGGCCATGAGGGCCAGCATGACGATTTCGAGCGGCGTCTGCCACCCGCCGGAACGCAGCGACTCGCCCAGCCAGGCCGCCCCGACTCCCATCGCGACGACCGGGTCCCCGACGGTGATCGTGGCAACCGAGACCGAGCCGAGCCGCCCTTGCTGGAAGGCGTTCTGGTTGAGCAGGAAACCAGCAGGTGCGACGACGATGATTGCGTACACCTGCCAGTGGGTCACCACGGTGCCGATGTCCGGCATCGACAGCACGTCTCGGACCAGGCCAGCGGTGACGCCATAGCAGACAGCCGTCGCTGCAGCGATGGGGACTGCCCGCAGATCCCTGTGCAGCCGCGAGGCGACGAACAGGCAGAGTGAGACGACCGCGACCAGGGCGACGCCTAACGGGAGGGCCGCCGAGCCGGAGAACGCTCCGTGGCCGGGCGCTGGCCGGGCGACGACGAGGAAGCCGACGAGGCCGCCAAGCGCCATGAAGGCACCGACGAACAGTCCGCGGGCGACCAAGTGGTGTCGCGCCGCGGAGGCATAGAGCAGATAGAACAAGACACCGGTGACAAGCAGTGGCTGGACCAGTGCAAGTGGGCCGAAGCGAAGGGCCACGACCTGCAGGGCGAACCCAAGAGCCCCCAGCAGCACACCCCACCGGAACTGCGGGATCCGGATGAGGTCGAGCAGCAGGCCCGGCCGCAACGGCCCACTCGGTGGTGCCATCTGGGTCGCCTGGTGCTGCAGGAATCCGGCGGACCCGAAGCAGGCAGCAGCGCAGACGGCCGTCGGAACCGAGATCGCCCACTCGAGCGAGGTGGACATGTCAGTCCCGCTTCCCGCTCTCCGCTGCACTGCTCCGCGTCGCGACCTCGGCAGCGGCAACCGCTGCTTCGAACGCCGCACTGACGGCGGCGGCCAGCCGGTGACTGTCCAGCCCCAGCGATGGATCGGCGAGCACGCCGACACCTGCCGTCTCGTCAGCCACCAGGATGCCCACCGTCAGCGGCACGCCAGACGCCAGTGGCAACAGGGGATAGGCAGCCAGCACCCTGGCGCCGGCGCACCAACGCGGGTCACGAGCCCCCGGCATGAACGACACGATCGTGTGGAAGAACCGACGGTTGTAAACGGCTCTGGCGAACAGCCGGTGTGCGTTCATCGGCAGTCGCCCGGCCAGGCGCATGACCGCCTGGGCGGCCTGTGGCTCGCCGCGGCGGAGCCGGTGGTCGAGTTCCGCGCGGACCTGGCGGACCAGCCGCTCGGGCGACATCGGCTCGAGGGGGACGTCCAGAGCGATCGTGCCCGTCCAGTTGCCGGAGATCCGGTCGAGCCGAGCAGGGCGCATGGCGACCGGCACCATCACCCGAAGCGAGCCCTTCTCAGGCACCAGCCCGGTCGGCCGCAGCACGCGGCCGAGAGCGTCGGTCACCACCGCGACGGCCAGCTCGTGCGGCTTGGCGTGCAGGGCTCGAGCCACCCCGCGAAACGTCTGCCACGGCAGCGGTACACCGACGATCTGACGCTCACTCCCCGGCTGCCGGGCGTTCAGGGGGAATCGGCCCGGTCTGGCTCGGGTCGCCAGGCTCCACAGGCCGGTCGTGGTCGTCCGGACGGCCGTCGCGCCGGCCGCCAAGATCCGTCTCGGGTGCAGCTCGCGACCAGCCGGCGACGACAGCGCTCGCCGCTGCAGCAGCTTGTCTCCCGGTGCCGGCGTGAGCAGCCGGTCAAGCAGACCGAGTGCGGAGATCCCGTCCCCGTGGCAGTGATGCAGCTTGATGGCCAGAAGTGATCGGCCGTCCGCCCGCCCATGCACCAAGAGCATCTGCCATCCGGGCTGTCCGGCGGGCATCGACTGGGACCAGAACTCGCCGACGACGGCCATCATCGCGGCCCGGTCGGCGTCCGCCGGCACGACGTGTTCGTCGACGTGGCAGTCGACGTCGACGGCTTCCTGCAACACCCAACCGGGCCTGGGTCGACGGACAAGCAGGCGACGCAGCGGCGGCAGGTGGGGCGTGCACGCAGCCATCCGCTCGCGGACCTCAGCGAGTGAAACGGACCTGGCCGCACTCCCGGAGCCCCCGCGGATCGGGCCCAGCTCCAGCACCGCGCCGAGTTCCTGCCGCAGGTCGGCAGTCTCGACGTGGGCGAAGAACGCGTCGCCGGGTCGGGCCGGCCAGGTGGCGGTGCGCAGGGCACGGTGAGCGGTCGGGCCGAGCGAGAGCAGGCCCTTGTCGAGGTCGTGGCCGATCACGAAGTCGGTTTCGCGCCGCGCCATCTCCTGCATGGGAAGCCGGTCGATGACCGCTGACTGAACGTAGCTGCGCAGTTGCTCGCAGGTAGTACAGAGGTCGGCCAGCCCGCTGACCACCATCAGATCCGCATTGGCGTCGCCGTGCGCCGCGATCGGCTGGAACATCACCACAGGCGTCCCCGACGCCAGCGCCTCAAGGGAGGTCGCTCCGCCCGCATTGGTCACCACGATGTCCGCGGCCCGCAGCAACATGGGCATCCGGTCGGTCCACCCGAGCGGCATCAGCCGCTCCTTCGGCACATCGCACTGCTCGAGGCGTCGTCGGATGACCTCGTCGCGTCCGCAGACGGCCACCACCTGGACGAGCGGTGAGGCGTCGAGCAGGGTGCGGACGGTGCCCGCGACGTCGCCGAAGGCGTAGGCGCCGCAGGACACCAGCACCACGAAGCGGTCGGGCGCCAGGCCCATCTCCTCGCGCGCCTCCGCCTGGTCCCCTGGAGTGAACCGGCTCAGCACCGGGGGAGCGCACACCTGCACCTCCGCCCCTGCCGCCGCCGCCCATGCGTTCGGCGCAGCGACCTCGTGCATGACGAAGTTGGCGTCGAGCTCGCGGTACACCCAGAACGGGTGCGGTGCGAAGTCCGAGACCCACGCCCCGGTGGCCACGTCGAGGCCGCGGTGCTTGTGCAGCCACGCCAGACCGGCGCTGCCCAGCGGGTAAGTCGACAAGATGACGTCGGGGTCGAAGCTGTCGATCTCCGCGGCCAGCCGCCGGCCGCACCAGCTCCCGGTGAAGCGCTTGCTGGCGGCGCTGAACCAGTGATGGCGCCACAACGAGGAATAGAAGAACTCGTACAGCCACGGCGTCGTCTCGACGTTCGCGACGTAGACCTTCCGGAACAGCGAACCGACGCCTGGTCCGAGCAGATCCAACGTGTCGAGCCGGCGGACCTCGCTACCGGGCCACAGCCGCTCAACAGCCTCCTCGAGCGCCGCAGCCGTGGCGTTGTGGCCGCCTCCCATGTCGGCCGAGATCGTCAGAACGCGTCGGCCGGGCGGCACTGCCGGCGCCGGCCCGATCTCTATCGGTGTCACGGCCTCCGCAGAGATGCTGGACGCCGGCTCCGACACACGGCGACAGTACCCGTCGAGCCTGCGAACGCTCATCTGGACGTTGACCGTAATCGGGGGAGCATAGGTTGGCGAGATGGATCCGCTGATCGGGGTGGAGGAGCTGGCTGCACGGCTGGACGAGGTGGTGCTGCTCGATGTGCGCTGGTCGCTGGGCGGGCCGCCCGGCCGGTCGCAGTACGGGGCCGGACACATCCCGGGTGCAGCGTTCGTCGACCTCGACGCGGACCTTGCTACGCCGCCCGACGAGCATGGCCGGCATCCGCTTCCCGCTGCTGCGGCCTTCGAGGCCGCCATGCGCAGGGTCGGGGTCGACGACGACAGGCCGACCGTCTGCTACGACCAGCGCGACGGGTCGGCCGCGGCCCGTGCCTGGTGGCTGTTGCGCTATCACGGACACCGCGACACCCGGGTGCTCGACGGCGGGTACGACGGCTGGCTGGCCGCCGGCCGCCCGACCTCGACTGACGTGCCGCCCCGCGGGCCTGGCGGGTTCACCGCCCGACCCGCTCACCTCCGGCTGCTCGACGCCAGGGATGCTGAGGACCTGGCCCGGGTCGGCGTGCTGCTCGACGCCAGGTCCGCCGAGCGCTATGCCGGGATCGACGAGCCGGTGGACCCGGTGGCTGGTCACATCCCTGGCGCGGTCAGCGCTCCCACGGCTGCCAACGTCGACGCGGCGGGCCGGTTCCTCGAGCCGGTGCGGCTTCGAGAGCGGTTCGAGGCGCTCGGCGTCACGGCGGGTCGCCCGGTGGGTGCCTACTGCGGCAGTGGGATCACCGCAGCGCACGAGGTGTTGGCGCTGGAGCGCGCGGGCTTCGAGGCCGCCCTGTATGCCGACTCCTGGAGCGGGTGGATCACCGACCCAGCGAGGCCGATCGCCCGTGGAGAGACACCAGGCTGACGGCTGAGGGTCAGTCCTTGTCGCCCTTGCCGAACATGATCTCGTCCCAGCTGGGCACGCTCGCCCGCTTCCCGCGTCGCTTGCGCTCCGCCTTGGGTGGCGACTCGTCGGCCGCCTCCGCAGTGTCGGCGATGGCTGCGTCGGGCGTCGGCTCGGCGGACTCCGCATCATCGCTGACGGCACGGACGACGGCCGTCAGGTCATCGGTGGGCTCAGCGTCCGGCGGCGCGTCGACCGAGGGGGCATCGGTGGGCTCCGAACTCTCCTCGTCAGGCAGGGTCAGCAGGCCGTCGCTTGAGGGGACGGCGGTGAGCCTGCGCTCGCTGCCTCGGCCGGTCTCCCGCGGCTGCGGCCCATGGCTCGAGGACTGTCGCTCACCGGTGAGCCATCGGGCTTCGTCGTCCTCGGCCACCGAGTAGCGGCCGGTGGTGTCGAAGGCGAAACAGGCATTGCGCTCGCGTTCGCCGGACAAGTAGCTGGCCTGGACGGTCCACCGGCCGTCGGGGCGGCGCCAGGCGTCCCAGACTGCGGTCGCAGGGTCGACCCCGCGACCGCGGAGCCGCTCCGACACCAGGTCCGCGAGGCCGCGGGACGGACCGTCGACGTCCTTGCGCCGGACATGGCTGCGCCGGGCGATCTCGGTCACGTGCTGGCGCTCCGCGAGCACCGGCAGGCAGTAGGCCATGATCCGCTCGACGGGAACCTGCGCCAGGCTGGCGACCGTCTCCGGAGAGTCACCCGCCCTGATTCGCGCCTGAATGTCGCGCGGTCGCAGTGCGCTTTCCATCTCGATCTCCAACTGGCCGGGTCGGGCGCCTTCGCCGCGCAGTGCCGCACGCAGCCTCTCGTCTGCTGGAGCGGTGAACTCTTCGCCCGCGGCGTCGACGAAAAGCACCCGATGGCCGTCGTCGCTCAGCCCCACGAGCTTCAGCTTCCGCATCGAGCCTTCCGCCTGTCGTCAGGTTCCGCTCAGTCTGTCTCCCGGCGCGAGGCTATCCAAGCCAGCGCGCCGTTGGCCATCATTCAACTCTTCACTCCCGCTCGGCACACCTGTCTCCGCCGATATTGGGCCTGCCGGCGAGCCGGCACGAGGCGCCCGTACGCCGACCGCGACCAGAGCCGCCAGACCGCCGGCGACGGCCGACAGTCCGAACCCGGCGGCTGGCCCGTGCTGGTCGATGAGGTGCCCGGCCACGGCGGCTCCTGGCGCGACGCCGAGCGCCAGACTGGTCTCGAGCCAGGTGATTCCCTCAGTCAGCCGGGTGGCCGGCACACCAGTCTGGATCAGCGAAACCGACGCGACCAGCGTCGGACTGATCGTGAAGCCGGCGACGAACAGCACCGCGCCGAGCAGC
>JAICMS010000039.1 GCA_025929075.1 Propionibacteriales bacterium | reverse complement strand
CGGGGCAAGCACACCGTTAACGGGGGAGATCTGCCCCGGAAGGGGGGCGCTTGCCCCGGAGAGTGCCGGGTGGCGGCCGGCTCGACCATCTCAGTACGGCGAGCGGACGCCACACCAGCAAGGAGGTTGGCCGTCTCCCGGATGGGCCGACGTGGCGGCCGGCGAAGGCCGGTGTGGCGTCGGGCGGCCACGCGCCCGCCCACCCCGCGCACCCCGCGTGGCGGCCGGTCCGCCGATCGGATGGAATGGCGCCATGGCGGCCGATGTGACTCATGGCGAGCACCCAGGCCTGACGGTCGACGTCGGGCTCGGCCCGCTGAGCCTCGCCGACGTGTTGGCCGTTGCCCGCGAAGGTGCCGCCGTCCGGCTCACCGATCGCGCGGTCGCCGCGATCGAGCGGGCCCGTCAGGCGGTTGAGGCCCTCGGGGCGTCGAGTACGCCGACGTACGGGATCTCCACCGGTTTCGGCGCCCTCGCCAACCGCCGCATCCCGCCCGAGATGCGGCAGCAGCTGCAGGCTTCGCTGATCCGGTCGCACGCCGCCGGCGCCGGCCAACCGGTCGAGCGCGAGGTCGTCCGGGCGCTGATGCTGCTGCGGCTGTCGACGCTGGCGACCGGCCACACCGGTATCCGGCTGGAGACCGCGCAGGCGCTCGCCGGGCTGCTCAACGCCGGGATCACGCCGGTCGTACCGGAGTTCGGCAGCCTCGGCTGCTCCGGCGACCTGGCGCCGCTCGCGCATTGTGCGCTGGTGCTGCTGGGCGAGGGGGAGGCGCACGATGCAGAGGGGGTACGGCGACCGGCGGCCGACCTACTGCGCGAGGCCGGGCTCGAGCCGGTGGTGCTCGAGGCCAAGGAGGGCCTGGCGCTGATCAACGGCACCGACGGCATGCTCGGCATGCTGCTGCTCGCGCTGCAGGACCTGGGCCAGCTGCTGCGCTGCGCCGACGTGGCGGCGGCGATGTCGGTGGAGGGGTTGTTGGGCACCGACCGGGTGTTCGCCGCGGATCTGCAGCGGCTGCGGCCGCATCCCGGACAGGCGCTCTCGGCGGCCAACATCGCCGTGCTGCTCGACGGCTCGCCGATCGTGGCCAGCCACCGCGGGCCGGACGACCCGAACGTGCAGGACGCCTACTCGTTGCGCTGCGCACCGCAGGTCCACGGGGCGGCCCGCGACACGGTCGACCACGTGCGGCGGGTGGCCGAGCGGGAGCTGGCCGCCGCCGTCGACAACCCGGTCGTGCTCCACGACGGGCGGGTGGAGAGCAACGGCAACTTCCACGGGGCGCCGCTGGGCTACGTGCTGGACTTCCTAGCGATCGCCGTCGCCGACGTGGCGAGCATGTCGGAGCGTCGGACCGATCGGTTCCTCGACCGGGCGCGGAGCAGCGGCCTGCCGGCGTTCCTGGCCGGCGACCCGGGCGTCGACAGCGGGCACATGATCGCGCAGTACACGCAGGCCGCGTTGGTCTCCGAGCTCAAGCGGCTCGCCGTACCCGCCAGCGTCGACTCGATCCCCTCCAGCGCCATGCAGGAGGACCACGTGTCGATGGGCTGGTCAGCGGCGCGCAAGCTCCGGCGCTCGCTTGACGCGCTGCGCACCGTGCTCGCCGTCGAGATCTTGACCGCCGCGCGCGGGATCGATCTGCGCGCGCCGCTGGAGCCGGCCGCCGGTACCGGCGCGGTCGTCTCACTGCTGCGCGAGTACGTCGAGGGGCCCGGCCCCGACCGACCAATGTCGCCCGAGATCGGGCTGGTCACCGACCTGGTCGCGTCCGGCGCTGTGGTGGCCGCCGTCGACTCCGTCCTCCCCACCCCCCTCCAATGACCGCCACCGCAGCCCCTGCGTGTTCGCCCCGCTGTCAATGCAAACGCACTGACAGCGGGGGAAACCTGCCCCGCGCTGGGGATGGCTGCCCCTCACGCCCGCTGGAGCTCCGAGGGCCGCCTCCGCTACTGCCACGCAGACCCCGCGACCTAGGAGGTCCGGATGAGCCCGGTCCCTGAAATCCACGCGCCGCACGGCACAGCGCTGACCGCCAAGGGGTGGCAGACCGAGGCGCCGATGCGGATGCTGATGAACAACCTCGACCCCGAGGTCGCCGAGCACCCCGACGAGCTCGTCGTCTACGGCGGCTCCGGCAAGGCGGCCCGCGACTGGCCGTCGTACGACGCCATCGTCGCCACCCTGCGCAACCTCGAGCTCGACGAGACGCTGCTCGTCCAAAGCGGCCGGCCGGTCGGCGTACTGCAGACCCACGAGTGGGCCCCTCGCGTGCTGATCGCGAACGCCAACCTCGTGCCGGACTGGGCGACCTGGCCGGAGTTCCGGCGGCTCGAGCACCTCGGCCTGACGATGTACGGCCAGATGACCGCAGGGTCGTGGATCTACATCGGCACCCAGGGGATCCTGCAGGGCACCTACGAGACGTTTGCCGCGGTCGCAGTCAAGCGGTTCGGCGGCACGCTCGCCGGCACGCTCACCCTCACAGCCGGCTGCGGCGGCATGGGCGGTGCACAACCCCTCGCCGTGACCTTGAACGATGGCGTCTGCCTGATAGTCGATGTCGACGAGTCGCGGCTGCGGCGCCGGGTCGAGCAGCGCTACCTCGACGAGGTCGCCGACGACCTCGACTCAGCCATTGAGTCAGCCGAGCAGTGCAAGCGCGATCGCACCGCACGTTCGATCGGCGTCGTCGGCAACGCCGCCCAGGTCTTCCCCGAGCTCAAGCGTCGTGGCGTCGAGATCGACATCGTGACCGACCAGACCAGCGCCCACGACCCGCTCGCCTACCTACCCGAGGACATCGACTTCGGCGACTGGCACGACTACGCCGACAAGAAGCCCGAGGAGTTCACCGACCGGGCGCAGGCGTCGATGGCCAAGCACGTCGAGGCGATGGTCGACTTCATGGACGCCGGCGCGGAGGTGTTCGACTACGGCAACTCGATCCGCGACGAGGCGCGCAAGGGCGGCTTCGAGCGGGCGTTCGCGTTCCCGGGGTTCGTGCCGGCGTACATCCGGCCGCTCTTCTGCGAAGGCAAGGGGCCGTTCCGCTGGGCGGCGCTGTCCGGCGACCCGGCCGACATCGCCGCGACCGACGACGCGGTGCTCGAGCTGTTCCCGGACGACGACCACCTGCAGCGGTGGATCCGAGCGGCGCAGGAGAAGGTCGCGTTCCAGGGGCTGCCGGCGCGGATCTGCTGGCTCGGGTACGGCGAGCGCGACCGTGCCGGCGTGCGGTTCAACGAGCTCGTGGCCAGCGGGCGGGTTTCGGCGCCGATCGTGATCGGGCGTGACCATTTGGACTGCGGGTCAGTGGCCTCGCCGTACCGGGAGACCGAGGCCATGCTCGACGGGTCGGACGCGATCGCCGACTGGCCGCTGCTGAACGCGATGGTCAACGTGGCGTCCGGCGCGACCTGGGTCTCGATCCATCATGGTGGCGGCGTCGGCATCGGCCGGTCGATCCACGCCGGCCAGGTGTGCGTCGTCGACGGCACCGAGCTGGCCGAGCAAAAGGTACGGCGGGTGCTCACCAACGACCCCGCGATGGGCGTGATCCGCCACGTCGACGCCGGCTACGAGCTCGCCGAGCAGGTGGCCGAAGAGCGCGGCGTGGTCATCCCGATGCGCCCATAAGAAGTTGGCGAGGCCGGACCCGAAACTCCGCGCCCGGCAGAGGATCAGGGTCTCCGATCAGGGCCTCCGATTTCCCCCGCTCGCGGGGCAAGCACGCACAGTGAGGGGCAGATTTCCCCCGTTGTCAGTGCAAGGGCACTGACAACGGGGGAAACGCCCGGGGTGGGATGCCGCCCGGGGTGGGATGCCGCTCACGCTCCTGGTGAGTCGCCGGCCGTCGCGTCGGTGTCGGTACGGCGACTGGCGAGACCAGAGGCGGAGCCGGCGCCAGCGTCACCGCTCGCCGCCCCGCCAGGCTCAGCCACCGCCTCGACCTGCGCTTGCGCTTCGGCCTCGGCGGTCAAGCGGGTCAGCACGGCGGGCAACACGAACGGCAGGATCAGCAGCTCCAGCCAGTCCCACAACGTGTTGCCCTGGAAACCGACCCAGGCCCAGTCGAAGCCGTAGCCGAAGACCAACAACACGACGAAGACCACGAGACCGATGCCGGCCGCCAACCGCCACAGCCGGTCGTCCGCCCGGCGCGTCCGTAGCCACAGCGGCCAGAAGGCCAGGGCTACCGGCAACAGCAGCAGGTGCAGCCAGTCCCACAGCGTGTTGCCGCGGAAGCCGGTCCAGCTCCAGTTGCCGACGTACCCGCCGACCGCCAGCAACGCGAGCACCAACGCCGCGGTCCCGAAGTGGAAGCGATAGCGCTGCATACTCAGCCTCTCCTCGCTCAGCCGCTCCTTACCAATGCCCGCGGTGGACGACGTCATCCAGCGGCCGCCGCCGACGACGAGCCCACGAGCCCTGCACCTTCTCGCTGTCGGCCCGATGGCCGATCGACAGCACCGCCACTGGCGTGTGATCCTCGGGCACGCCGAACGTCGCGCGGAACGCCGGGATCTCTGCTGGCGGGATGCCGAAGATGCACGACCCGAGCCCCTCATCTACCGCAGTCAGGTGCATGAGCAGCGCCGCCATCCCGGTGTCGACGTCCCAGTACGGCACCGGCCAGCGCGCCTCGTCGCGGTCGGTCCAGCCCTTGTCGGTCTGCGCATAGCGGTCGAGGTAGACGCGCTTGCACGACAGCGCGACGATCAGCACCTTGGCCGACTTCATCCCTGCCAGCCAGTCGTCGAGCCCGGACTCCGCATCGACGGTGCAGGCCCAGAAGCGCTCCATGTCCTCCGGGGTGTCGAGCACGAGGAAGCCCCAGCCCTGGCTGTACCCGGCGCTCGGCGCGCGGACGGCGTTCCTCAGGACCCGCTCGACCACCTCGGTGTCCACAGATTCGTCGGTGTAGTTGCGGATCATCCGCCGGCTGTCCACGACACGCTGGAACTCCACGGCTGCCTCCTTGCATGCGGGTGCGCAGACTTGTCGCGGCTAGTCTGTCCTGCGGCGCACGTCGTCGCCGTACCACCCATCGCTTCCCGCCCAGCCGCACCAGGAGCCGGATGATCGAGGCCCGCCAGCTCACGAAGCGGTACGGCGACCGACTGGCCGTCGACGACCTCACGTTCACCGTCGAGCCGGGCCGGGTGACCGGCTTCCTCGGCCCCAACGGCGCGGGCAAGTCGACGACGATGCGGCTGATCCTCGGGCTCGACCGACCCAACAGTGGTACGGCGACGATCAACGGCCGACCGTACGCCGAGCTCGCCAGGCCCCTTCAGGTCGTCGGCGCCCTCCTCGAAGCTCGCGCGGTGCACACCGGCCGGAGCGCCTACAACCACCTCCTCGTGCTCGCGCAGACCCAAGGGCTGCCGAAGCGCCGGGTCGGTGAGGTGCTCGAGCTCGTCGGGCTGGAGTCGGTCGCGCGCCGACGCGCCGGCACTTTCTCGCTCGGCATGGGACAGCGGCTGGGCATCGCCGCGGCGCTGCTCGGCGACCCGCAGGTGCTGATCCTCGACGAGCCTGTCAACGGGCTCGACCCCGAGGGCATCCACTGGATCCGCACGCTGATGAAGACGCTCGCCGCCCAGGGCCGGACGATCTTCGTCTCCAGCCACCTGATGAGTGAGATCGCGATCACCGCCGACCACCTTCTCGTCATCGGCCGCGGTCGGCTGATAGCGAACTCATCGACCACCGAGTTCATCGAGCGCAACACGACGCCGTCGGTGCTCGTGGTGTCGCCCGGAGCCGACCGCCTCGCCGGACTGCTTGCCGGTGAAGGCGCCCGCGTCGAGTCCAGCCCGAGTGACAGCACGACCCCGAGCCCAAGCGCCGAGCCTGGCGCGGGCTCCTCGCTCACCGTCTACGACATGCCGGCCGCACACATTGGTGAGGTCGCGGCCCGCGCAGGGCTCGTGCTGCACCAGCTCACGCCGCAGCGCGCGTCGCTTGAGTCGGCCTTCATGGAGCTGACCAGGGAGAGCGTGGAGTACGCCGTGCGGTCCGACGGGTCCGTCGGCTCGGGCCAAGACCGGGCGAACACGTCGTTGTCGACCTCCGCACCGGCTACCAGCCAATCCGGCTCCGCCGAAGCTGCCTCTGCAGACGGCAGCTCGACGACAGAGGAGGGGAGCCGATGAGCGGTCCCATGGCGCCGAGCCAGGCTCCGACAGCATCGCAGCAACCGGCAAGAGGTCGCTTCCTAACGGACTTCAGCCATCAGCTCCTGGCGGAGTGGACCAAGATCCGGTCGCTGCGCTCCACCGTGTGGGCTCTCGTGCTGCTGTTCGTCCTCACGTTGGGCTTGACCACGCTCTTCACGTCGGTCGCGGTGGCCCAGTGGAACCAACTCGATCCAGGCGACCGCGCCAGCCTCCTCGCCGACCCGGTGAGCGGGATCCTCGGCTCGGGCTTGTCGCTCGGCCAACTGACGATGTGCGTGCTCGGTGTGCTGGTCATCTCCAGCGAGTACTCGACCGGCATGATCCGCTCCAGCCTGCTAGCCGAGCCGCGCCGCTGGCCGATGTTGGCCGCCAAGTGTTCGGTGTTCGCGGTGGTGGTGTTGATCGTCGGGGAGATCGTTGCGTTCGCCTCGTTCTTCGTCGGTGCCGCGATCCTGCACTCCCACGTGGTGGTGACGCTGTCAGACCCGGGCGTGCTGCGTGCCGTCGTCGGTGAGGGGCTCTACCTGGCGGTGCTGGGACTCTTCGCGCTGGCCATCGGCGGGCTGCTGCGGCACACCGCCGGCGCGATCACGTTGGTGATCGGCTTCATCATCGTGCTGTCCCCGTTGACGCAGCTGATTCCCGGCCAGATCGGCATCTACGTCCACGCCTACATGCCGGCGGTGGCTGGTTCGCTTATCACCTCCGCGAACCCGGCCATCAGCGGCAACAATGTGCTCACACCCTGGCAGGGCTTCGGCGTCTTCTGCCTGTGGACCGCCGTGCTGCTCGCCATCTCGACGTACCTCCTCCAACGCCGCGACGCCTGACCCCCTCCTCCGGCCGCCCCCGTCACCTGGGTGTTTCCCCCGTTAACGGGGCGGGCTCCCCGTTAACGGGGGAAATTCGCCCCGGAGAGCGTGGGTTTGCCCCGGAGACTCGTGCGTGGCCCGCAACCGTGGCCCCGCAACCGCCGCCCGACCCCGGGTGGGCAGGTGAAGGAGCGGCGCGGGTACCAAAGGCGGCACGGGGCGGCTTAGCCGGTCGGCGGATAGGTTGAGCCGGTGGACTTCGAGGCCATGTGGCGCGAGCTGTTGCCGATCGGCCGCGACCCGCGATCGGGTGGATACCACCGTTCGCCCTTCGGGTCCGCCGAGCGCGAATGCGTCGCCTGGTACGTCGACGAGGCAGCGCGTCGCGGACTGGAACTCGAGTGGGACGGGCAGGGCAACGGCGTCGCCTGGTGGTGGCCGACTGGCCGGTCGGGCGATGGCGGCGCTGCCCGGGACAACGATCCCGCGACCCACGCCAGCAGCCAACAAGACGTAGCCGGCTTCGCTGGCGGCAGTGCGCACGACGGGGTGCACGGCGACAGCTCCGGCCGAGCGCCGAGCCCAGCCGGTCGGGTGCTGGTCGGGTCACATCTGGACTCGGTGGCAGACGGTGGCGCCTTTGACGGTCCGCTTGGCGTCGTCTCTGCGTTCGCCGCAATCGACCTCATGCACGAACGGGGCGCGACGCCGGCCAAGCCGATCGGCGTCGCGATGTTCGTCGAGGAGGAGGGCTCGCGCTTCGGCGTCGCCTGCCTCGGCTCTCGACTTGCCACCGGCACCATCGCGCCCGACACCGCAGCGCGGCTGGCCGACCGCGACGGCGTCACGCTGCTCGATGCAATGGCCGCCGCGGGCCTGGACCACCCAGACCTCGGCCCGTCACCCCTCCTCGACGATGTCGACCACTTCGTCGAGCTGCACGTCGAGCAGGGCCGCGACATGGTCGACCGCGACGCCGCGGTGGCCGTTGCCTCCGCGAGCTGGGCGCACGGTCGGTGGCGTTTCGACTTCACCGGCCAGCCCAACCATGCCGGCACCACCGCCATGGACGACCGTGCCGATCCGATGCTCACCTATGCCATGACCGCGCTCGCTGCCAACAAGCAGGCTCGCGTCCTCGGCGCCCGGGCGACCTTCGGCCGGGTTGAGGTCGAGCCCAACAACACCAACGCGATTCCCTCCCATGTTGCCGGCTGGCTCGACGCTCGCGCTGCCGACGCCGAGCTGGTCGAGAAGGTCGTAGCGACCATCGAGCGGCAGGCCGCCGAACGGGCTGACCGCGACCGCACCCACGTTTCGATGACCGTGGAGTCCGTGTCGCCGACAGTTGAGTTCGACCGCGAGCTCGCCACCCGGCTGGCGGCCCTCCTCGGCGACGTACCGATCATCCCGACCGGCGCCGGCCACGATGCCGCCATCCTGCAGCAAGTGGGCATTCCGTCGGCGATGCTCTTCGTCCGCAACCCGACCGGCGTCTCGCACGCACCAGAGGAACAAGCCGAGATGCCCGACTGCCTCGCCGGCGTCGAGGCGCTCGCCGTCGTGCTCACCGAACTCGCCAGCTGACCACATGACCACTGCGTACTGGTGCGAGCACGCGTGGCTCGGCGGCGGCGCGGGTAAAGCCGGCGTGGTTCCCGGTGTTCTCATCGAGGTGGAGGGTCAGCGCATCAGCAGCGTCGTTCCCAACCAGCTGCAACCGACGTCCGGGACCGTGGAAACCCTTGCTGGCTTGACGATTCCCGGCTTCGCCAACTGCCATAGCCATGCGTTCCACCGGGCGCTGCGCGCTCGCACCGAGGCGCTGCGCGGCACGTTTTGGACCTGGCGCGACGCGATGTACGGCGTCGCCGCGCGGCTCGAGCCGGACTCCTACTACGAGCTAGCCCTGGCGACGTACGAGGAGATGCTGCTCGCCGGCATCACGGCCGTCGGCGAGTTCCACTATCTGCACCACCGCCTCGACGGCAGGCCGTACGCCGACAGCAACGCGATGGGTGAGGCGCTGGTCTCCGCAGCGCTCGACGCCGGGCTACGGATCTGCCTGCTCGACACCTGCTACCTCTCGTCGGGCTTCGGGGCCAGGCCCGAGGGAGTGCAGGTCCGGTTCAGTGACGGGACGGCGGAGGAGTGGGCTGACCGCGCGCACGCTCTGGAGGTCGAGTACGACGACCCACGCGTCCAGATCGGCGCCGCCGTGCACTCGGTGCGCGCGGTGCACAGGCGCGCGTTCACGATCGTCGCCGCGGCGCTTCCCGACGCACCGATGCACGTCCACGTGTCCGAGCAGGTGGCGGAGAACGACGCCTGCCTCGCCACCTATGGCCGTACGCCGACACAGCTGCTCGCCGACGAGGGGTTGGTCACCGACCGGCTGTCGGCCGTACACGCCACCCACCTCACCGAGGAGGACGTGCAGCTGCTCGGCGCAGCCGGCGTCTTCGTCACCTTCTGCCCGACCACCGAACGCGATCTCGCCGACGGCATCGGGCCGTCGCGGGCACTTGCTGCGGCCGGTGCGCAGTTGACGCTGGGCAGCGACAGTCATGCGGTGATCGACATGTTCGAGGAGATGCGCGCGGTGGAACTCGACGAGCGGCTCGCGACCCAGCAGCGCGGTCACTGGCAGCCTGTCGAGCTGCTCGCCGCAGCCACAACGACCGGCCACCGCTCGCTCGGTTTCGCTGACGGCGGCCGGCTCGAACCCGGCGCCTGGGCCGATCTCGTCACCGTCGACCTGACGTCGCCGCGCACGGCCGGTGCGCCTGCGGTTGCGCCTGCGGTTGCGGGTGCGGGCGCCGGTGCGGGGGCTGTCGGGGGCCTGGTCGAGGCCGCCGTGTTCGCGGCGACGGCGGCCGACGTGACAAGCGTCGTGTCGGGTGGGCGTCGCGTGGTGCTCGACCCGGCCGCGGTCGGCAAACGGCTCGCGACCGCGATCAGTGGTGTGGTCGGAGGCGACTCGTCGGCTGGGGACCGGCCATGACGTCGTGGTTGCTCACCGGGATCGGCGAGCTGGTCACCAACGACCCGACACTGGGTGATGGCTCCCCGCTCGGCCTGCTGCACGACGCGGCTCTCGTCGTCGAGGCGGAGTCGGTGGTGTGGGTCGGGCCGCGGCGAGAGGCGCCGGCCGCCGACGAGAGCGCCGACGTCGGCGGCGCCGCCGTGCTGCCCGGCTTCGTCGACAGCCACACCCACCTGGTCTTCGCCGGCGACCGGGCGGAGGAGTTCGCGGCCCGGATGGCTGGCGAGCCGTACTCCGCGGGCGGCATCGCCAGCACGGTCGCGGCGACCCGGGCGGCAAGCGACGAGGAGCTCTCCGCCAACCTCGCCCGGCTGGTCGCCGAGGCGGCCCGCCAAGGCACCACAACGCTCGAGGTCAAGAGCGGCTACGGCCTCACCGTGGCCGACGAGGCGCGCAGCCTGGCGGTCGCCGTCCAGGCGACCAGCGAGTCGACGTACCTCGGCGCGCATGTCGTGCCCACCGAGTACGCCGACGACCCAGCGGGTTACGTCGAGCTGGTCACCGGCGCGATGCTCGACGCTTGCGCCCCACACGCCAAGTGGGTCGACGTGTTCTGCGAGCGCGGCGCCTTCGACGCCGACCAGGCACGGGCGGTCCTGCTCGCGGGGATGGGTGCAGGGCTGCTGCCGCGCATCCACGCCAACCAACTCGGGCTCGGGCCCGGCATCACGGTCGCCTGCGAGGTCGGCGCCGCCGCGGCCGACCACTGCACGTTCACCACGGCCGAGGACCGGCGCAACCTGACCGATGCCGGGGTGGTCGCCACGCTATTGCCGGGCGTGGAGTTCTCGACCCGCTCGCCGTATCCCGATGCGCGTGGGTTCCTCGAGGCCGGCGTGACCGTGGCGCTGGCCACTGACTGCAACCCCGGCTCCTGCTTCACGTCCTCGATGCCGTTGTGCATCGCCCTGGCCGTGCGCGAGATGCGGATGACGCCGGCCGAAGCGGTCTGGGCAGCGACAGCCGGTGGCGCTGCGGCGCTGCGGCGCGACGACATCGGGCGGCTGTCGGCCGGGTCCCGCGCTGACCTCCTGGTGCTCGGCGCGCCGACGTACCTCCACCTCGCCTACCGCCCCGGCGTGCCGCTGGTGGCGGCCACCTACCGTGGCGGGAACCGGCTGGCATAGGCACCCATGGGTCGCCATGACCAGGGCAACCCACGCCGACCAGGTTTGGGTCGCCGGGTTGGTGCTTCCCCCGAGGGTCGCGAGTTAGCTGATCGCGCCCGAGGGTGCCGAGTCGCGCCTGATGGTGGCGAGGTGGCTTGTCGTCGTACGGCGACGACTCAGGTGTGAGCGCCAGCGTGCTCCAGCTCGGGAATCTCCTCGGCCTCGACGTCGGGCTGCTTCGAGAGCCGGCTGGGCCACCACATCCGCCCCCCGATGTCGAGGTTGAGCGCCGTCACCAGCACCGACCTGACCACGATCGTGTCGAGCAGCACTCCCAACGCGACGGCGATCCCGATCTCGGCGAAGGCGACCACCGGGATCGTGCCCAGCACCAGGAAGGTCCCCGCAAGCACGGCCCCGGCCGACGTGACCACGCCGCCAGTCGCCGACAGCCCGATCACCGCACCGCGCCGCGTCCCGAACTTCAGCGCCTCCTCGCGCACCCGTGTCATCAGGAAGATGTTGTAGTCGATCCCGAGCGCGACGAGGAACACGAAGACGAACAGGGGCAGCGAGTTGTCGGCCCCGGCGAAGCCGAAGACGTACTTGAACAGCAGCCCGCTGATCCCCAGCGCCGCGCCGAAGGACAGCACCACCGTGCCGACCAGGACCAGCGGCGCCACGATCGCCCGCAGCAGCAGCCCAAGGATGATGAGCACCACCAGCAGCACGATCGGGATGATCAGATCGCGGTCGTGGTTCGCCGCCCGCTGTACGTCGAGGTTGACCGCTGTGCCACCGCCGACCAGCGCATCGGCCCCCTGCACCGCGTGCACCTTGGAGCGCAGCCGGTCGATCGTGTCGTACGCCGACTGGCTGTCCGGGGCACTGGCCAGCGTCGCGTTGATGTCCGCCTCGCCGTTCTTGACGACCGGCGGCGCCACGCTCGCGATGCCCGGGTCGGACCGTACGAGGTCGACGACTTGGCCCGCCTTGGCCGAGTTCGCCATCACGACGACAGGCTCACCGGCGCCACCGGCGAAGCCATGCGCCTCGATGACCTTCTCACCGACCACCGAGTCGACGGTCTTGGTGAACTGGTCCTTCGAGGCCAACCCATTCGCGTTGAGCGCCAGGATGCCCACAGCGGCCACGGCCAGCACAGCCGCCGTGATCGTCCACACCCGACGCGGGTGCAGGCTGATCCGGCCGCCGACCCGCGCCCACAACCCGGTCGCCGTCGGCTCGTCGGAGCCTTCGGTCGGACGGCGCGGCCAGAAGACCCACCGGCCGCAGATGACCAGCAGCGCCGGCAGCAGAGTGATCATCGAGAGCAGCGCGATAGCGACACCGATCGCCAGCACCGGCCCGAGCCCCTTGGTCGAGTTGGTCTCCGCGACCAACAGGCACAGCATGCCGACGATGACCGTGCCGGCACTGGCGAAGATCGCCGGGCCGGACCGGTGCAGGGCGACCGCCATCGCGTCGTGCCGGTCGTGGTGAAGCCGCAGCTCCTCCCGATAACGAGCAATCAACAGCAGCGCGTAGTCGGTTCCGGCGCCGAACACCAGCACCGTCAGGATGCCGGCGCTCTGCCCGTTGACGACCAGCCCGGCATGCGCCGCCAGCAGATAGATGACGCCTTGGGCGACCGCCAAGGCCGCTCCGGCCGACAGCACCGGCAGCAACCACAGAATCGGGCTTCGGTAGGTGAGCAGCAGGATGAGGATCACCACCCCGCCCGCCGCATAGAGCAGTGTCCCGTCGATGCCGGCGAAAGCGTCCGCGGAGTCGGCTGCCATGCCGCCCGGCCCGGTGATGTGGACGCTCATGTCGGTGCCGGCATTGGCGACCGCGCGCCAGTGGTCGGCGATGGCAGGCATCTTGTTCCAGCCGTTGCTGCCGAGGTCGAGCGGTACGGCGACCTGCATCGCCTGATGGTCGGGGGACTCGATCGGCCCGATCACCTTGCCGTCGAGGCTTGGGTTGGCGGCGAAGACCTTCACGTCGGAGGCGACCTTCGCCCGGTCGGCCGGAGTGATCCCGCCCTTGTCCTCGTAGACGACCACGGTGAGGAACGTGTTCGGCGACTGGAACGCGGCCTGCTTGTCCAGGGCCTGGGTTGACTCGGCACTACCGGGCAGCCACGACTTGCTGTCGTTCTTCTCAGCGCCGCTGAGCTTGCCGGCGAACGAGCCCAACACGATCAGCGTCAGCACCCAGACGGCCAGCACAGCCCACTTGGTCCGTCGGCTGGTCAGCTTGCCTGCGATCTCTCTATGCACGCACGGGTCCTTCCTGATCGATGCGCGGCCGGTCCACCGGCAGGTTTTGGCGAGGTTCGGCGAAAACGCTACGCCGTGCCTGGTTAACCGTCAACATGGTTAACGATTAAGTTTTGGTAGCATTGGCCCTCAAGATGCCGCATCATCTCTCAGTGTCGCCGTACGACGAGGTCGACCCACGCCGCTACATCGGCTACCTCCTGCGCTGGGCCTACGTGCGCGCGGCCGACTGCGCGCACGCATGCCTCGGCGATGACGCGGCTCCGCGCGAGATCGGCGTCCTCGCGGTGCTGGCCGAGCGCGGGCCGATGTCGCAGCGGCGGCTGGCCGAGATCCTGCACGTCAACCAGTCCGTGCTCGTGGGGCTCCTCGACAACGTGGAGGCCGGTGGCTGGGCAGTTCGGACGCGCAAGGAGGACGACCGCCGCTCCTACGTCGTCGAGATCACACCTGACGGAACCGCCGCCCTCGAGGGCTTCATCCGCTCCCTCGACGAGAGCGAGGCCCGGTTTACGGCTGTCCTGACGAAGCGGGAACGGGCGCGGCTCAACCTGCTGCTGCGGCGGCTGCTTGTTGACGAGGAGACCATCGTGGTCGAGTCGCTGGCCCGCCGCTCTGGCTACCTGGTGGCTCGGGCTCACCGGCGGCTGCGCGACAAGGCGATCGCGATGCTGCGACCGCTCGGGATCCACCCGCGTGACTTCGGCGTACTGACGATCGTCGCTGCGCATCGCGGCTGCTCGCAGCAGGAGCTGGCGCACGCCTTGCGGGTCAGCCCGCCGGCGGCGCTCGGGTTCGTTGACGAGCTGGAGGCGGCCGGGCTGCTGGCCCGGACCCGGAACCCGGCCGACCGGCGTGCGTATGAGCTGTCGCTCACCGCCGCCGGCCGCGACTGCCTCGACAAGGCGCTGGTGGCTGCAGCTGAGCTGCAACGCGAGGTGGTCGCCGCTATCGGCGCCGACGGTGACGAGGCGCTCCGCCAGATCCTCATCAAGCTCGTCGCCTAGGTCTGGCCTACCCCCTGACTGCCGCTAAACCCCGCCCCTCTCCACCGAGGAATCACGCTTCCCCGGCCCCACGTCCCGCGCTGTGGCCGATCCCGGCGGCAGGGGGCGCTTGTGGCCGATCCAGACGAGCATCTGGCCATCCACCTCGTCGTCTGCGGCCACTTTGGCTGGCTGGCGGAGGCGAGGCGAAGTGTGACCCCTCAGCGAGCCGGGTGGGAAGAAACAAGCGGCCAGCCGCCTTATACCTGCTGTGGAGTTGAGTCCTGACGGCTCAACTTCCAACGGCTCCAGTTTGGATGGGCGCTCAGCGTCGGACAAACTTGAGTCACCCAGACTCAACATTCAACCGAAAGGTAGAGGCCACATGACTCGTGCGGTCGGAATCGACCTCGGTACGACCAACTCGGTCGTCTCGGTCCTCGAAGGCGGCGAGCCCACCGTCATCGCCAACGCAGAAGGATCGCGGACCACCCCCTCGGTCGTCGCCTTCGCCAAGAACGGCGAGGTGCTGGTAGGCGAGGTCGCCAAGCGCCAGGCGGTCACCAACGTCGATCGCACCATCCGCTCCGTCAAGCGCCACATGGGCACCGACTGGAGCCAGCAGATCGACGGCAAGAAGTTCACGCCGCAGCAGATCTCGGCGTTCATCCTGCAGAAGCTCAAGCGGGACGCCGAGTCCTACCTCGGTGAGTCCGTCAGCGACGCCGTCATCACCGTGCCGGCGTACTTCAACGACGCGCAGCGCCAGGCCACCAAGGAGGCGGGCGAGATCGCCGGCCTCAACGTCCAGCGGATCGTCAACGAGCCGACGGCGGCTGCGCTCGCCTACGGGCTCGACAAGGAGTCCGACCAGACGATCCTCGTCTTCGACCTCGGTGGTGGCACGTTCGACGTCTCGCTGCTCGAGATCGGCGAGGGCGTCGTGGAGGTCAAGGCCACCAACGGCGACAACCACCTCGGTGGTGACGACTGGGACGAGCGGATCGTCGAGTGGATGATCACCAAGTTCAAGAACGCCCACGGCACCGACCTGGGGGCTGACAAGATCGCCCGCCAGCGGCTGCAGGAGGCCGCGGAGAAGGCCAAGATCGAGCTCTCCGCCTCGTCGGAGACCACGATCCACCTGCCTTACATCACGCTGAGTGAGACCGGCCCGCTGCACTTCGAGGAGAAGCTGACGCGCGCCGAGTTCCAGAAGATGACGTCCGACCTGCTCGACCGGACCAAGCAGCCGTTCAACCAGGTCATCAAGGACGCCGGCATCAGCGTCAGCAAGATCGACCACGTGATCCTCGTCGGCGGCTCCACCCGGATGCCGGCGGTGACCGACCTGGTCAAGGAGCTGACCGGCGGCAAGGAGCCCAACAAGGGCGTCAACCCCGACGAAGTCGTCGCGGTCGGTGCTGCGCTGCAGGCCGGCGTGCTCAAGGGCGAGGTCAAGGACGTGCTGCTGCTCGACGTCACCCCGCTGAGTCTCGGCATCGAGACCAAGGGCGGTGTGATGACCAAGCTCATCGAGCGCAACACCACGATCCCGACCAAGCGTTCGGAGGTCTTCAGCACTGCTGAAGACAACCAGCCGTCGGTGATGATCCAGGTCTACCAAGGCGAGCGTGAGATGGCGTCGAGCAACCAGCTGCTCGGCAACTTCGACCTGACCGGCCTGCCGCCGGCGCCGCGGGGCATCCCGCAGATCGAGGTGACATTCGACATCGACGCCAACGGCATCGTCCACGTGTCCGCCAAGGACCGCGGCACCGGCCGCGAGCAGTCGATGACGATCACCGGCAACTCGGCGCTGAGCAAGGATGAGATCGACCGGATGGTCCGCGATGCCGAGCAGTACGCCGACGAGGACCGCAAGCGCCGCGAGGCCGTCGAGGTCCGCAACGCCGCCGACAGCGCCGTCTACTCCACCGAGAAGTTCCTCAGTGAGAACTCCGACAAGATCCCGGGTGAGGTGAAGTCCGAGGTCGAGGCCGACCTGGCCGACGTCAAGAAGGCGCTTGAGGGCGACGACAACGACGCCATCTCGGCGGCCGCGGCCAAGCTCGCGGCGTCCAGCCAGAAGATGGGCAGCGCGATGTACGCGAACGCCGACGCCACTGCCGGGGCAACCGGTGCCGGGCCGGAGGGCTCGACCGGAGCCGCCGGCGCGGATGCCGGCAGCGCGGATGACGACGTCGTCGACGCTGAAATCGTCGACGAGGGCACCGACAGCACCGAGGGTGAGGCCAAGTGACGCTGGATCCAGAGGAGCTCAGCACCCAGGGCCCCGTGGTCCGCGACAAGCGACGGATCGACCCCCAGACCGGTCAGCTCCGGGAACCGCAGCCCGCTGCGGCTCCCGGAGGCTCCGGCTCTGCTGGTACGTCGACGGGCGGGGCGCCGACCGGCGCCGCGCCTCGACCCGGCGACTCACCCGCCGACGGCGCAGCCGCCGAGCTCGAGGTGGCGCTGGCCGAGCGCACCGCGGACCTGCAGCGGCTGCAGGCGGAGTACCTGAACTACAAGCGCCGCGTCGACCGTGAGCGCGAGAACGCGCGCAGCGCCGGTGTCGCCAACACGTTGACCTCGCTGCTCCCGGTGCTCGACGACATCGGTCGGGCCCGCGACCACGGTGAGCTGACGGGCGGCTTCAAGGCGGTCGCCGAGTCGTTCGAGCGCACTGTAGACAAGCTCGGGCTGGTGGCGTTCGGTGAGGCCGGCGACCCCTTCGACCCGCGCATCCACGAAGCGCTCATGCACAGCTACGCCGACGATGTCGACGGCCCGGTCTGCCAGGCGATCCTGCAGGTCGGATACCAGCTAGGCGACAAGGTTCTCCGCCCGGCGCGGGTCGCCGTCGCCGAGCCGCCGCACGACGCGGAGACGGTCGACCAGCAGTCACCAGCCGAGCCGACCGGTGGGCCCGCCGACGGGGGCGGCAGCCAACCAGCGGATGGCTCCGCTGGCGGTCAGCAGTCGCCGTACGGCGACGACTCCGACGCCACCGCGAGCGAAGGTGACGACCGCTGACCCACCGCTACCGGCCCGCCAACGCCGGAAGCACGACTGAACGGGAGGAGGTGCGCGGATGAGCCCAGCCGACTGGGTGAGCAAGGACTTCTACAAGGTCCTCGGCGTCAAGAAGGACGCGTCGCCCGACGAGATCAAGAAGGCCTACCGCAAGCTCGCCCGCGCCAACCACCCCGACTCCCATCCGGGCGACGCCGGCGCCGAGGAGCGCTTCAAGTCGATCTCCGAGGCATACGCGGTGCTGTCCGACGCCGACAAGCGCAAGGAGTACGACGAGCAGCGGAGCCTGTTCGGGTCCGGCGCCTTCCGGCCACCGCGGCCGGGACAAGGAGGCGGCCACTACGACTTCGGCGACATCTTCAGCGGCTCCGATGGAGGCAGCTTCAGCGACCTCTTCGGCGGGCTTTTCGGCGGCGGCAGGGCGCGGACCACGCCGCGCCGCGGCCAGGACGTCGAGACCGAGACGACGCTGAGCTTCGAGCAGGCGCTGGCCGGCACCACCGTGTCGATGCGGCTGTCGAGCGAGGCGGCCTGCCCGGCCTGCTCGGGCACCGGTGCGCGCGCCGGCACGGTGCCTCGGGTGTGTCCCAACTGCCAGGGCTCGGGGATGCAGACCACGAGCCAGGGCGGAGTCTTCGCGATGACCGAGCCGTGCCGGGAGTGTCTCGGCCGCGGCCTCGTCGTCGACGACCCCTGCCCGGTCTGTCACGGCTCCGGCCGCGGTATGTCCGACCGCGTCATCCAGGCTCGTATCCCGGCCGGAGTGAAGGACGGCCAGCGGATCCGCCTGCGCGGCAAGGGCGGCCCGGGCGAGCGTGGCGGTCCCGACGGCGACCTCTATGTCGTCGTCCACGTCCGGTCGCATGCGCTCTTTGGCCGCAAGGGCGACAACCTG
>JAICMS010000027.1 GCA_025929075.1 Propionibacteriales bacterium | reverse complement strand
ATACCAGGTACCCCGGGGATAACAGGCTGAACTTCACCAAGAGTCCAAATCGACGGGATTGTTTGGCACCTCGATCTCGGCTCGGCGCCTCCTGGGGCAGGCGGCGGACCCACGGCTAGCGCTGTCCGCCCAGTAAAGCGGCACGCGAGCTGGGTTTAGAACGTCGTGAGACAGTTCGGTCCCTATCCGCCGCGCGCGTAAGAAACTTGAGAAGAGCTGTCCCTAGTACGAGAGGACCGGGATGGACGAACCTCTGGTGTGCCAGTTGTTCCGCCCGGAGCACTGCTGGTTAGCTACGTTCGGAAGTGATAACCGCTGAAAGCATCTAAGCGGGAAGCACGCTTCAAGATGAGGTTTCTCACCGGGATAACCGGGTAAGGCCCCCAGCAGAACACTGGGTTGATAGGCCAGAGGTGGAAGGCAGAAATGTACGGAGCCGACTGGTACTAATAGGCCGAGGGCTTGTCTTCTTCATCGCTTCATCTGCACGCGTCCACTATGCGGCTCCCGAGATACGGTCGGGATGAGCAGTACGGCGGCTCAGGTCGCCGATCATATCTCCATAGAGTTTCGGCGGCCATGGCGAAGGGGAAACACCCAGCTCCATTCCGAACCTGGCAGTTAAGCCCTTCAGCGCCGATGGTACTGCATGCGAGAGCGTGTGGGAGAGTAGGACGTCGCCGGACATTTTTTCAATTGAGGGCCGCCCCAGGGCGGCCCTCAATTGTTTGTGCCAGATGGGGAAGGGGTCGCCAGTGGTGAGCCGCAGTGGCGGGCGCGACCGAGGCGTGCGTTCCGGCCGGCCTGCCGACCGCAGCCGGGCTGAGAGCGGACGGGGTTCGTACGGTCGACCCGAACGGGGTCGGCCCGAGCGGGGCCGGGGTGAGCACGGGCAGGCTCAGCGTGGTCGGACCGATCGTCGCTCAGATCGTGCTGACGGTCGCCCCGATCGGCGCGGAGGTCTCGAAGCGCCGCGCATTCCCGACGAGATCACTGGACGCGAGTTGGACCGCTCCATCGCCGTCCAGCTGCGGTCGCTGCCCGAAGGACTGGCGTTGCGGGTCGCGCGCCACCTGGTCGCTGCCGGCCGACTGCTCGACAGCGACCCGGAAGCCGCTTACGAGCACGCGGCGGCGGCTCGTCGGTTGGCGGGCCGGGTGGCCGCAGTACGTGAGGCCGCCGGTGAGACCGCCTATGCAGCGGGCAAGTTCAAGGAGGCACTGACCGAGCTGAAAGCGGCCCGCAGGATGACCGGCGTGACGTGGTGCATGCCGATGATCGCCGACTGTGAGCGGGCGCTCGGCCGCCCCGAACGGGCGCTCGAGATCGCTCGCGACCCCGCGGTCGCCGGCTTCGACCAGGCCGAGCGGGTGGAGATGCTGATCGTGGAAGCCGGCGCGCGACTCGATCTCGGAGACGCCGCGTCAGCGTTGCGCACCCTGCAGTCCGGTCACCTGCATGCCCGCAGCCGCGAGCCCTGGCTGGCCCGGCTGCGCTACGCCTACGCCGACGCTCTGCTGGCGACGGGCGACCGCGCCGGCGCCCGGGAGTGGTTCGAGCGCGCCGCCGGGGTGGATGCCGCGGGCGTCACTGACGCCGTGGAGCGGCTGGCTGACTTCGAGGACTGACTGCCTGTCGGCAGAACCGGTCCACAGGCAGAGCCAGCCCGCCTGCTCCTGCACAGGTTGGAAAGAGCAGGTCGGCAGTGCCTGTCGCAAGAGCCAACCTTGGCGGCAGGAGGTGGCGAGATGACAGCTACAACAGCAGCCGATCCAGTGAGCGTCGCGACCAACGAGGTGCTGCTGCGCGGTCGACTGAGCGCCGAACCAGGAGAGCGGGACCTGCCGAGCGGAGACACGATCATGACGCTTCGCATTGTGGTCGACCGGCCCGCCCAGCGTCCCAAACAGCCGGTGCCGCGGCAACGGGTCGACGCTATCGACTGTGTCGTCTGGAACGGCAGGATCCAGCGGAGCGTGCGCGCGTGGAAGCCGGGCGACCAGGTCCAGGTGGAGGGCGCGATCCGCCGGCGCTTCTTCCGCGGGGCCACCGGCGTCGTGCGCCGGGTCGAGGTCGAAGTGACCAAAGCCCGCCGGCTCAGGTCGGCCGAGGGCTGCTGACCGAGTCCACCTCGTCGACGAAGCTACGCATGATCAAGCCCATCCGCGGCTTGGGTCCGAACGATGTCGACTTGCGGGGAAGGATGCGGCCCGCTCTTGCGGCGGCCATCACCTGGGCAGCGGTGCTGGGATGGAGCAGGACGGCGACTCCTGCCTCTTGGACTGCACGGTGGACGGCCTGCCGGACCATGTGGTGGTAGCCGATGCGGTCCTCGCTGACGCCCCATGCCGGCAACAGCCTCTCGTGGACCGTCTCGATGTCGGTCGAGTCCTCGCCGGTGCACACAGCCGGTAGGTCGAGGGCACGGACCAGCGTGCCGTCGGTGAGGACCACCCTGCGCGGCCGGTCGGGCACCGCCGGTCGGCGCGTGTCCAGCCGCCGTGCCGGCCCCACGTCGAATCCGGCAGGAACGCTGAGCGATCCCAGGTCCAGCTCGGCGATGCTGCGGTGGATCGCATCTAGCCGCATCGGGAACTCCGACTGGTCGATCAGCAGCGCCAGACCGCGGTCCCATGGTCCGGCTCCGTCGCCGGCGCTCCGATGGTGCGCCTGGACCTGCAGATACGTCGCGTAGCGGTGGTGGCCGTCGGCGATCAGCGCTTGATGTGGGGCAATAGCCTTGCGGAGCCGGTCGATAGTCAGGTCGTTGCTGACCTTCCACACCCGGTGGACAGTCCCGTCGCCGGCTTGTACGTCGATGTCCGGCGTGGACCGGCGAATGGTGGCCATCGTCTCGCTGGCGGCCCGCTGACCGTCGTACAGCAGGAGAATCGGCTCGAGGTTCGCCTGGGAGGACTCCATCATCGCCAGCCGGTCGGCCACGATCTCCGGAATCACGTCCTCATGGGGAAGTACCACCCGGTCGGCGAGGTCGTGCAGGGCGAGCGCCCCCACGACACCGCACACGCGGTCGACAGCGTCGCCGTACTCGTAGACGTACAGGACAGGCTGCTGATCCGGAACGAGGAAGCCGCGCTCGCGCCAGCGCGACAGCCGTCGGGCCGCGGCGACGTAGGGGTCGTCGACCTCGAGTGGTTCGTTCACCAACCGCGGCAGGATCAACCGGACGATGTTGTGCGGGTTCTCTTCGAGGAGGTCGGCGATCATCGTCCGGTCCATCACGTCGTACGGCGGGCTGGTGACCTCGCCGAGGTCTGGGACGATGGCGGGGTTGAACCGCAGCGCGGGGAACGGCCGGAGATCCAACGTGGAGACCGGATCACCATCTGGGTCGGCTTGCACGCTGCATCGTAGGCGACCGAGGGCCGCCGGACAGGAGGCAGGGTGTGGGCGCGAGCACCGGGCTGCGCGGCAGCGCGACACCCCTGGCGCAGGTCTACGACTGCGCCATGCTCGACCTCGACGGCGTCGTCTACCGGGGGCAACAAGCTATCGAGGGAGTACCCGAGCGGCTCGCCGAAGCCGCCGCCGGGATGCGACTCGCTTACGTCACCAACAACGCTGCTCGACCGCCGGAAGAGGTAGCTGCCCAGCTCACCGGACTGGGCATCCCCGCAGAACCCAAAGACGTCGTCACATCGGCACAGGCGGCCGCCCGGGAAGCGGCAAAGGTCGCCGAACGGGGTGCCGCCGTGCTCGTCGTCGGTGGGCCGGGCGTGGAGCAAGCCCTGCAGGCCCATGACCTTCGGCCGGTCAGGTCCGCCGCCGAGCGCCCAAAGGCGGTCGTCCAGGGGTTTCATCCGGCGGTTGACTGGAGGCAGTTGGCGCAGGGCACCTTCGCCGTGCGGGCCGGTGCCACCTGGATCGCCTCCAACCTCGATCGCACGGTGCCGACGGCCGGCGGCGTGGCACCCGGCAACGGGACGTTGGTCGACGCCATCGCCGCTGCAGTGGGGCGGCGCCCCGACGTGGTCGCGGGGAAGCCCTTCCGGCCGCTCTTCGACGAGACGGTGATGCGCATCGGCTGCTCTCGACCACTCGTCGTCGGCGACCGGCTCGACACTGACATTGAGGGCGCGAACCGGATCGACGCAGACTCTTTGCTGGTGATGACCGGCGTGACCGATCTGGTTTCGCTGTGTGCCGCCCCGCCGGAGCAGCGTCCGACGTATCTGTCCTGGACGCTCGCCGGGCTGCTGACGAGCCACCCGGAACCCGGCGGGGAGTCCGGCGGATGGCGGGTGAACGACTGGCTGGTTCACGTCGACGGGCGAAGAGTCGTGGTGGTCGAGCAGGGCAGCGATGTCGACGACGGTCTGCGTGCCACCGCGGCAGCCGCCTGGGCGTGGGCCGACGCGAACGCGGCCTGCGACACGGCGGCCGACCTTGACCTTCGGGAACTGGTGGCGCTCTTCAGACACTAGGGTGGGCCGGGCAGGGAAGGGAGCCCAACGTGAGAGAGCCGACCGGAGATCCCGCCGTCGACGGTGTGGTGGAACTGCTGGACGATGTCGATGACTGCGATATCGACGAGCAGCCGGCCATCTTCGATGAGGTGCATCGTCGGCTCTCCGACGTGTTGCGGGTCGGCGAGCCCGCACAGGCCGGCGGCGACGAGGACTGATGCCGCGGCGGCTCCGACTGGACGCCGAGCTCGTCCGGCGCGGACTGGCTGACAGCAGGGAACAGGCAACCCGGCTCATCGCAGCGGGTCGGGTCGCAGTTGGTGGTCGGCCGGCTCGTAAGCCGGCCACCGGCGTGACGACCGATGCAGCAATCGTGGTCAGCCCGCGGCAAGAGGCGGAGGAGTACGCGTCTCGAGCCGGACACAAGCTCGCCGGTGCACTCGACGTGTTCGCCGACCGCGGTCTGAGCGTCCAGGGCCGGCTCGCCCTCGACGCCGGCGCTTCCACTGGCGGCTTCACCGACGTGCTCCTCCGCCGCGGGGCCGCGCGGGTCATCGCAGTGGACGTCGGGTACGGACAACTGCTCTGGCGGCTAAGCAGTGATCCTCGGGTCACGGTGCTCGACCGCACCAACGTGCGCAATCTGGCCGCCGACCAACTGCCCTACCGGCCGGATCTCGTCGTCGCCGACCTCTCCTTCATCTCGCTCACCATCGTGCTCCCGGCGCTGGTGGCGGTGGCAACGGAGGGCGCGGACCTGCTCGTGATGGTCAAGCCGCAGTTCGAGGCGGGGCGCGACGTCGTCGACAGGGGCAGCGGGGTGGTGCGAGACCCAGTCGAACGCGCCCACGCCATCGTTCAGGTTGGCGCTGCTGCGGCAAAGGTCGGATTCGGCGTGGTGGACCTGTGTCCGAGTCCGCTGCCGGGACCGGCAGGAAACGTCGAGTACTTCCTCTGGCTGCGGGCCGGAGCCGGAGCCATCGACGAGTCGCGAGTCGCGTCGGTCGTTGCCGACGGTCCCCAGTGAGAGGGTAGGGACGTGACCAACGCCGTCCAGAGGACCGTTCTGCTGGTCGTCCACACCGGCCGGTCCGATGCTGTCGAGGTCGCCCGTGCCGTGGCCAAGCGGCTGGTGGAGGCCGGAATCGCGGTACGGCTGCTTCCCGATGAGGCTGCCGACATCGGCATCGAGAGCGCTCAGGTCGTCGATCCGGAGTCAGCAGGAGAGGCTGGCGAGGTCGCCGTCGTCATCGGTGGTGACGGCACGCTACTCCGTGGCGCGGAGCTGGCCCGCCCAACCGACACTCCCGTGCTCGGCATCAACCTCGGCCACGTCGGCTTCCTCGCCGAAGCCGAGTGGGACGATCTCGACGCGACGGTCGACGCCATTATCGAACGGCGCTACACCGTCGAGCGCCGGCTGACCGTCGACGTGACGGTCACTCTTGAGGGTCAGGTGACCAGCACCGGTTGGGCGCTCAACGAGGCGAGCGTCGAAAAGGCCGCTCGCGAACGCATGCTGGAGGTGGTCGTGGAGGTCGACGGCCGCCCGCTCTCGAGATGGGGTTGTGACGGGGTTGTCTTCGCGACGCCCACCGGCTCTACCGCGTACGCCTTCAGCGCCGGCGGCCCGGTCGTGTGGCCGCAGGTCGACGCGCTGCTACTGGTGCCGATCAGCGCCCACTCGCTGTTCGCCAGGCCGCTGGTCGTCTCACCGAAGTCGGTGCTCGCGGTGGAGGTGCTTGCTGGGACCGAGGGCGACGGGGTCTTGTGGTGTGACGGCCGCCGCACCCAGAACCTGCCGGCCGGTGCTCGGATCGAGGTGAGACGGGGCCGCCGGCCGGTGAGTTTGGCACGGATCCACCAAGCACCCTTCACCGACCGGTTGGTGGCCAAGTTCGACCTGCCGGTCACGGGGTGGCGAGGCGGTCACCGCCGCCGGGCCAACAGGGGCTGACCAGGTGCTGGAGGAGGTCGGCATCCACGCCCTCGGCGTGATCGAAGAGGCGGTCCTCGAGCTAGGTCCCGGGCTCAACGTTGTGACCGGCGAGACCGGCGCCGGTAAGACCATGGTGATGACTGCGGTCGGTCTGCTGCTCGGCCAGCGGGCGGACTCCTCGCTGGTCCGCCGAGGCGCAGACCGGCTGCGGGTCGAAGGTCGGATTCAGGTCGACCCGAGCGGACCGGTTGCCGCCAGGGTGATCGAGGCGGGCGCGGATGTCGACGATGACGGGCTGATCATCATGCGGACGGTGACCGCGGAGGGCCGCTCCCGAGCGACGGTGGGCGGCGTCTCGGTCCCGGCGGGGCTGTTGGCCGAGCTGGGAAGCGACCTGGTTGCGGTGCACGGTCAGTCCGACCAGCACCGGCTCAGGAGCCCGCAGGCTCAGTTGGGGCTGCTCGACGCCTTCGGCGGTTCAGCGTTGGCGGCCGAGCTCTCGTCGTACCGGCAGACGTTCGACCGGCTGCAGCAGGTCGAGCATGAGCTCGCCGACGTCGCGGCTCGGACCAGGGAGCGGGCGCAGGAGGCCGACCTGCTCCGGTTCGGTCTCGATGAGATCGACCAGGTGCGCCCGGAGTCGGGGGAGGACGAAGCCCTCGCTGCGGAGGAAGCGCGGCTCGGCCACGCCGACAGCCTGCGCGCGCTGACCGGCCAGGCGCGGCTGGCCATTGCCGGTGACGCCGTCGAGGCCGCCGGAGCCGACGCGGTGACCCTGATCGGCGAGGCACGCCGGCAGCTCGAGGCGGCCGCGGCCCTGGACCCTGGGCTCGACCCGGTCGCACGCCGGCTCGCCGACGCCGGCTACGGACTCTCCGACGCCGCAGCCGAGCTGTCTGCCTACCTCGATCGCCTCGACGTCGATCCCACTCGCCTCGCTGCCGTCTCCGAGCGTCGGGCCCGCATCGCACACCTGCTGCGCAAGTACGGCGACAGCGTGGACGAGGTGCTGGCCTGGGAGCGGCAGGCGGCATCCCGACTCACCGAGCTCGATGACGACGAACGGGCAGCTGCGCTGCGGGTCGAGCGCGACCAGCTCCGGGCGAGGCTCGTTGCCGCGGGCGCCCGGCTCAGCAGGCTCCGCCGGGCCGCGGCCAGTGAGCTCGGCAGCGCCGTCGAGACCGAGCTCAGGGCGCTGGCGATGGCCTCCACCCGGTTCACCGTCAGCGTCAGCGAGCTGATGCCGGCAGGGCCGCAGGGGGTCGACGAGGTCGCGTTCTGCCTGGCCGACGGTGAGCACGCAGCGCCCCGGCCGATCCAGCGCGGCGCCTCGGGCGGCGAGCTGTCGCGCGTCATGCTCGCGCTGGAACTGTGTCTGGCCGATGCCTCGGTGCCCACGTTCGTCTTCGACGAGGTCGACGCTGGGATCGGCGGCAAGGCGGCTGTTGAGGTCGGGCGGCGGCTGGCGCGGCTCGCCCACCACGCCCAGGTGGTCGTGGTGACCCACCTGCCGCAGGTGGCCGCGTTCGCCCACCGGCACCATGTCGTCGTACGCGATCCCGACGGGTCAGTCACCAAGAGCGGGGTGCACGCCCTCGACGACGCCGGCCGATCACGTGAGCTGTCCCGCATGCTGGCCGGACAGGAGGACTCCGAGACCGCGCTGGCTCATGCGGCTGAACTGCTCGAGCTGGCTCGCTCCGAGCACCGCCGATCGGCTCCCAAGACTGCGGGTTGACACACCCCCACCCGCCCGCCGAGATCCCAGGAACTGCCCCGCCCCTTTGGCAGGATGGGCCGCACGATGAAGCTGTCAACCCTGCGCAGACGCGGCCAAGCCCTGTCCGGCGTCACCGGCACCGCCCGGGTGGACCGGCGAACCAAGAACCTCGCCAGACGAGCCGAGCGCGGAGACGTCGCGATCATCGACCACGTCGACATCGACAGGTCGGCCGCGGTCGCACTCGTCGAGGCGGGTGTCGCGGCGGTGGTCAACGCCGCGCCGTCGGTGTCGGGCCGCTACCCCAACCTCGGGCCGGAAGTTCTGCTCCGCGCCGGCATCGTGCTCGTCGACGATGTCGGTGGTGCGATCTTCGCCGCCGTCGGCGAGGGCGACGAGGTGCGCGTCGACGGCGACACGATCTACTGCGGAGACACCGAGGTCGCCTCCGGCCAGCGGCAGGACATCGACGCCGTCGCGCTCGCCGCTGAGAACGCCCGGGACGGCCTGTCCAGCCAGCTTGGCGCATTCGGGGCGAACGCCGTGGAGCACCTCCGTCACGAGCAGGACCTGCTGCTCGACGGTGACGGCGTCCCGCAACTCAGCCTTCGGCTCCGGGACCGCAACGTGCTCGTCGTCTCCCGCGAGTTCGACTACACCGACGACCTGCGGTCACTTCGGACGTTCATCAAGGAGACCAACCCGGTTCTGATCGGTGTCGAAGGCGGCGCCGACGCACTGATCGAGGCGGGCCACCGACCCGACGTGGTCGTCTGCGACGGGAACGACGTGTCCGACACCGCCCTGCGCTGCGGGGCCGAGATCGTGGTGCGCGCCGGTCGCGACGGGTGGGTATCCGGTGGCGACCGAATCGAGCGGCTGGGCGTCCGACACACGACGTTCCCCACCGGGGCGACCACCGAGGACGCCGCGCTGCTGCTCGCCCACGCGCAGGGGGCCGCGTTGATCGTGCTGGCCGGCTCGTTCGGCACCCTCGAAGAGTTCGTCGACCGGGGCCGGTCGAGCATGGCGAGCGCGTTCCTGACCCGCACCACCGTCGGCCCCCGACTCGTCGACGCCAGCGCGGTGGCGGCGCTGTACCGGCATCGGGTTCGCGGCTGGCTGGTCTTCGTCCTTGTGCTGCTTGCCCTCGCCTGCGTGGGTGCCGCCCTGGCCACCACACCGGTCGGCCAGGACTGGTGGCAGCAGATCCACGACTGGTACTGGCAGGGCTATGACTGGGTCCGGGCGAGGATCTGATGACGACGATGCGCCGCTACGTCTTCGCCTTCCTCGCCGTTTGTGTGGCGCTCGCCGCGGGGATTGCGCTGGGTGACGGCGTCCTCCAAGGCAAGCCGCCGGTCGACAACCACGTCGCGCTCAGCCGCGCAAACGCCGCTCTCGGCGGCAGACTGTCCGATCTGCGGCAGCAGCAGGCGCTGGGGGCCACAGTCACCGCTGCGGCGGTGCCTTCGCTGGTCAAAGGCAGGCTCGCGGCCAGCTCGGTCACCGTCTTCGTGCTCCCGGGAGTCGACGAACAGACCGTCACCGACGTCACCACCACCCTCCATCAGGCCGGCGCCGTGGTCACGGTTCAGGCCCGGCTGTCGCCGACACTGCTCGACCCCGACAAGAAGACGTACGTCGACAGCGTGGCCAGCAACTCGCTGAAAGGCATCCTCGACCTCGGCCAGCTGTCCAGCGCCTCGACGTACGAACGCATCGGCGCACTGATCGCACGTGCCTACACGGGCCATCGCGACAACCTGGCCGCCGACACCGAGGCCACCAAGATCGACGCCCAGCTGCAGGGGGCCAAGCTCGTCACCCTGTCGAGCCAGCTCCAGCGGCGCGGCAGCCTCGTCATGATGCTGGCACCAAGCGACCACGGCAACAACGACCTCACCTTCGCGGTCCACCAGATCGAGCAGGACATCCTTGTGGAGCTGGCAGCCCGGAGCGACGCGGTGGTCGTGGCGGGGACGCTGGCGTCTGCGCAGAGCGGCGGGTTGCTGAACCAGCTGCGCAAAGCCTCCCCGGCCGACAACCTCGCCACCGTCGACGTGATCGGCTCGCCGGCGGGCCGGGCCATCGCCGTGTTCGCGCTCGCGGCGGCCGCTGACCACACTGCCGGCGACTACGGCCTCGTGCAGGGCCGGCCGGTGCTCCCGGCAGGACTTGCACCCGTCAGCCGCTGATGGCGTGGTCGCGCGCCCCCGGCGCCTCGGCTTGATAGATTTGAACCCCGTGGACAGGCGGGTGCCCCCGCCGCACATGACCTCCACGGGAGTATGAGTTGGCCGCCGTCACGTCGACCAAGCATCTTTTCGTCACCGGGGGCGTCGCCTCCTCGCTGGGCAAGGGCCTGACGGCCTCGTCACTCGGCAGCCTGCTCAAGTCCCGAGGGCTTCGGGTCACGATGCAGAAGCTCGACCCCTACCTCAACGTCGACCCGGGCACGATGAACCCCTTCCAGCACGGTGAGGTGTTCGTCACCAACGACGGCGCCGAGACCGACCTCGACATCGGCCACTACGAGCGCTTCCTCGACGTCGACCTCAGCCAGAACGCCAACGTCACCACTGGGCAGGTGTACTCCAAGGTCATCGCCCGCGAGCGTCGCGGCGACTACCTGGGCGACACGGTCCAGGTCATCCCGCACATCACCAACGAGATCAAGGACCGGATCCGGGCCATGGGCGGACCGGGTGTCGACGTGGTGATCACCGAGATCGGCGGCACCGTCGGTGACATCGAGTCGCTGCCCTTCCTGGAGGCGGCCCGCCAGGTGCGCCACGACGTCGGCCGGGACAACTGCTTCTTCCTCCACGTCTCGCTGGTGCCCTACATCGGCCCGTCGGGCGAGCTCAAGACCAAGCCCACTCAGCACTCGGTCGCCGCCCTCCGCTCGATCGGCATCGCCCCCGACGCGATCGTCTGCCGGGCCGACCGCGAAATCCCCGCTGGCGTGAAGCGCAAGATCTCCTTGATGTGCGACGTCGACGAGGAGGCCGTCGTCGCCGCCGTCGACGCTCCGTCGATCTACGACATCCCCAAGGTGCTGCATCGCGAGGGGCTCGACGCCTATGTCGTCCATCGGCTGAGCCTGCCGTTCCGCGACGTCGACTGGCGGCGCTGGGACGAGCTCCTGCGGCGGGTCCACCATCCCGACGAGGCCGTCACCGTCGCGCTCGTCGGCAAGTACGTCGACCTGCACGACGCCTACCTGTCGGTGGCCGAGGCCCTCCGGGCGGGTGGCTTCGACAACTGTGCCCGGGTGGATCTGCGCTGGGTCGCCTCCGACGAGTGCCGCACCCCGGAAGGTGCCGCCCGGCAGCTGTCCGACGTCGACGCGGTGTGCGTGCCCGGCGGGTTCGGCGTACGCGGCATCGAGGGCAAGCTCGGCGCGCTCACCTATGCCCGCGAGCAGCGGATCCCCACCCTGGGTCTGTGTCTGGGCCTGCAGTGCATGGTGATCGAGTTCGCCCGCAACGTCGCCGGCCTCGCCGACGCCGGATCGACCGAGTTCGAACCGGCCACGACGCAGCCGGTGATCGCGACGATGGCCGAGCAATTGGAGATCGTCGAGGGCGAAGGCGACTTGGGCGGCACGATGCGGCTCGGCCTCTATCCCGCGGAGCTTGCGCCCGGCTCGCTGGCGGCCGAGACCTATGGCGCGACTCGGGTGGAGGAGCGGCACCGGCACCGCTACGAGGTCAACAACCACTTCCGCGCCCCGCTCGAGCGTGCAGGCATGTTCTTCTCGGGCCTGTCACCCGACCGCGAGCTCATCGAGTTCGTCGAGCTGCCTCGCGAAGTCCATCCCTACTACATCGCCACCCAGGCCCATCCCGAGCTCCGGTCCCGGCCGACTCGCCCGCATCCGCTGTTCAGCGGGCTCGTCGACGCCGCCCTGGCCCGGCAGCGGGAGCTGCGGCTGCCGGTCGACGAGAGCGGTCTGCGTCGGGTCTCCTTGGAGGAGATCACCGCGTGAGCGGCGCGGCCGTCTCCGACTCGGTGCAGGACTGGCCGGTCGAGTCGAGCGAGGTCGTCTTCGAGGGGCTTGTCGTCGACGTACGGCGAGACGACCTCGCCGACCGTGACGGCGGCACCTTTCAGCGGGACGTGGTGGTCGACCTAGGCGCGGTGGCCGTGCTCGCCGTCGATGCCGACGACCGCGTGCTGGTTGTCGAGCAGTACCGGCATCCGGCTCGACGTCGTCTCGTGGAGCTGCCGGCCGGCCTGCTCGACAAGGACGGCGAGGAACCGCTGGCCGCCGCTCAGCGCGAGCTCGCGGAGGAGGGCCAGGTCCAGGCCGCGCGCTGGAGCGAGGTGTTCACGCTCATGCCCTCGCCGGGGATCAGCGACGAGACGATCACGGTCTTTCTCGCCGAGGACGTCACCGCGGCAGCGGTGCCTGCCGACTTCGTGGCCGAGCACGAGGAGGCGGCGATGACCCGGCGGTGGCTGCCCCTCGACGAGCTGGTCGAGGCGGTGCTCGCCGGCCGACTGGCCAACGCGACGTTGGTGGCCGGCGCCCTCGCGCTGTGGTGCCGGCGGCAGCGTCCGCCCGCCTGAGGCGGGGATGTCATCATGAGTCCATACGCTTCGCCGGCGCCTTCGCCGCGAGGACGGTTGGTCGAGAAAGGCGCGAAATGCTGGTCGGCGTTCCGAAGGAAGTCAAGAACCATGAGTACCGGGTCGCGATCACCCCGGCCGGCGTGCACGAACTCAGCAGACGCGGTCACGAGGTGGTCGTGCAGCAGGGCGCAGGGGTGGGCTCATCGATCACCGACGACGAGTACGTCGCCGCGGGTGCGAAGATTCTCCCCAGCGCCGACGAGGTCTGGGGCGCCGCCGAGCTCGTCTTGAAGGTCAAGGAGCCGATCGCCGAAGAGTACGACCGGATGCGCGACGGGCAGACGCTCTTCACCTATCTGCACCTGGCCGCCTCCCGCGAGTGCACGGAGGCACTGCTGCGTCGAGGCGTCACCGCGATCGCCTACGAGACCGTGCAAACGCCTGACGGCCAGCTGCCGCTGCTCGCGCCGATGTCGGAGGTCGCGGGCCGGCTGGCGCCCCAGTGCGGCGCCTACCACCTGATGCGCCAAGGCGGCGGACGTGGCGTGTTGATGGGCGGCGTGTCCGGTGTCTATGCCGCCAAGGTCGTCGTCATCGGCGCCGGCGTGTCCGGCATGAACGCTGCCGCGATCGCGCTCGGCATGCAGGCAGAGGTGCTGCTGCTCGACCTCAACATCGAGCGGTTGCGCCAGGCCGACCGCATCTACCAGGGCCACCTGCAGACCGTCGCGTCGAACAGCCTCGAGATCGAGAACGCTGTCCTCGATGCCGACCTGGTGATCGGTGCGGTGTTGGTGCCCGGCGCCAAGGCACCGACCCTGGTGTCCAACGAGCTGGTGAGCCGGATGAAGTCGGGCGCGGTGCTCGTGGACATCTCGATCGACCAGGGCGGCTGCTTCGAGGACTCCCGGCCGACTACTCACGCCGACCCCACGTACCGGGTGCACGACACGGTGTTCTACTGCGTGGCGAACATGCCGGGCGCGGTGCCCCACACGTCGACGTACGCGCTCACCAACGTGACGCTGCCCTACGCGTCGGCGATCGCCGACAAGGGCTGGCGCGATGCACTCGCCGACGACCACTCGCTGGCCTTGGGGCTGAACACACACGCGGGCGAGGTGACCTACGCTCCCGTCGCCGAGGCGCACCAGATGCAGCACCGTCCGCTGGAGGAGGTCCTGGGCTGAGCGGTGAGGCGCTCGACAAGGCGGTCCGCGGGTATCTCGACCACTTGATCGTCGAGCGCGGGCTTGCCGCGAACACCACCAGCTCCTACCGTCGCGACCTGCGCCGGTACGCCGAATTCCTGGCCGCCCGCGACGTCGTCGACGTTGACGCCGTGCAGCGCCAGGACGTGGCCGACTTCCTGGCCGCCCTCCGCGAGGGCGACGGCGACCACCCTCCGCTCGGCGCTGCCAGCGCCGCCCGGACGATGGTCGCCGTCCGGGGGTTCCACAAGTTCGCGCTCACCGACGGATTGACGCAGGCCAACCCGGCGGCGACAGTGAAGCCGCCAGCGCCGGCTCGGCGGCTGCCGAAGGCTCTGGCGATCTCTGACGTTGCAGCGTTGATCGATGCCGCCGCGTTCGGCGGTGACTCGCTCGCGGTGCGGGATAGGGCGCTGGTCGAGCTGCTCTACGGCAGCGGAGCGCGGATCTCCGAGGCCGTGGGTCTCGACGTCGACGACCTGGACCTCGTCGACGGTGTGGTGCGCCTGGTCGGCAAGGGCGGCAAGCACCGGCTGGTTCCGATCGGCCGCTTTGCCTGCCGGGCACTTGGTGGCTACCTCACCGTTTCCCGTCCCGCGCTGACCGGATCGCGCAGCGGCGCGGCGGTCTTCCTCAACGCCAGGGGCGGGCGGCTGTCGCGCCAGTCGGCGTGGGGGATCTTGGTGCGGGCGGCGGAGCGAGCGGGCCTGCGCGCCGACGTCTCGCCACACACCCTGCGGCACTCCTTCGCCACCCATCTGCTCGACGGCGGCGCCGACATCCGCGTCGTCCAGGAACTGCTTGGTCATGCGTCGGTGACGACCACCCAGGTGTACACCCTGGTCACCGTGGAGCGACTCCGCGAGGTCTATGCGACTGCACATCCGCGTGCACTCGACTGACCGCAATCTCTTGGCGAACACTCGGAGCGTCGCCTTGAGTCGACCCGGCGCCACTTCTAGAGTCGCAGCGATCGGAGACTTACCGATCTAGCGACATTTCCACCAGCGGGAAGGGCGCCACGTGAGCGAGCCGACATTCGAAGCACCGCCGACGTTCCCTGCTCCCGAGTCGACCGTCGGCGCGACCGTGACCGGCATCCGGACGGCCGCTGAGGCGGAGCCGGCCGCACCGGTCGAGATCGGACCCACCGGCCGGCCGCTGCCGGAGTTCCCGGAGCCCGCGCCGGTGTCCTCCCACGGCGGCGCCGTCGTCATCACGATGTGCAACCAGAAGGGCGGCGTCGGCAAGACGACGACCGCCATCAACCTGGGGGCGGCACTCGCCGAGCACGGCCGGCGGGTGCTGCTGGTGGACTTCGACCCCCAGGCCTCGCTGACGGTCGGCCTCGGGATCAACCCCAACGCGCTGAACCTGACTGTGTACAACCTGCTGATGGAGCGTGACGTCGGCCTCGACGACGTCGTCCTGCCGACCTCCGTCACCGGCGTCGACCTGGTTCCGTCCAACATCGACTTCGCCGGCGCGGAGATGCAGCTGATCAACGAGGTGGCGCGCGAGCAGGTGCTTGCCCAGGCGCTTAGGCCCGCTGTCGACGCGTACGACGTCATCCTGATCGACTGCCAGCCCTCGCTCGGACTGCTCACGGTCAACGCACTCGCGGCGTCCAACGGTGTGATCGTGCCCCTGGAGTGCGAGTACTTCGCGCTGCGCGGAGTGGCGCTGCTGAAGGGAACGATCGACAAGGTGCAGGAGCGGCTCAACCCACGGCTGCAGGTGCTCGGTCTGCTCGGGACCATGTACGACGGCCGGACACTGCACAACCGGGAGGTGCTGCGCACCCTGGTCGACGGCTGGGGCGACGCGGTCTTCCACACCGTCATCCGGCGCACGGTGAAATTCTCAGAGGCCACAGTGGCCGGCGAACCGCTGACCGAGTACTCCTCGGGGTCGGTCGGGGCCGAGGCCTACCGGCAGCTCGCGAAGGAGGTGTTGGCGCGGTGTCACGCCGGGTGACGCTTCCGGGTGCCGATGAGCTCTTCGGCGTCCGCAACCACGACTCGACGGTGCCCGCGCAGGCAACCGCCGGCACCGATGGTGCGCCCCGTCGGTCCAGCGGCCGGGTCCGGCACGACGAGAAGATCACCGTCTACGTCACCCCCGACGAGCTGCTCGACCTGGAGCACACCCGGCTGCTCCTGCGCCGTGACCACGGGCTCGCGGTCGACAGGGGTCGGCTCATCCGGGAGGCGGTCTGGCTGGCGCTCGAGGACACGGCTGAGCGTGGTCCGGACAGCGCGCTGGTTCAGCGGCTGCTCGAGCGGTGACTCTCAGCGACACGCTCGTCGACGACGATCGGCCGGCGGCGCAGTTCGCGGTGCACCTCGACAACTTCGAGGGGCCGTTCGACCTGCTGCTGACGTTGATCTCGCGACACAAGCTCGACATCACCGAAGTGGCCCTGTCGAAGGTCACCGACGAGTTCATCGCCCACATCAAGGCAGCCGGCGACCAGTGGGAACTCGAGCAGACCACCGGCTTCTTGGTGGTGGCGGCAACGCTTCTCGACCTGAAGATGGTCCGCCTGCTGCCCTCGACAGAGCTCGAGGACGAGGAGGACCTGGCTCTGCTCGAGGCCAGGGACCTGTTGTTCGCGCGGCTGCTGCAGTACAAGGCGTTCAAACAGGTGGCCGGTCTCCTCCGTGACCGGATGGCCACTGAAGGCCGCCGAGTGCCACGCTCGGTGCCGCTCGAGGAGCGGTTCGCCGCCGTACTCCCCGACGTGCTCATCACGATCGGAGTCGACGAGTTCGCCGCGCTGGCGGCCAAGGCGCTAGAGCCGCGGGAGGCAGCGGTCGTCCCGCTCGCACACCTGCACAGCGCACGGGTCAGCGTCCGCGAGCAGGCCCTGCTGGTGCTCGAGAGACTGCGCCACGTCGGACACCTGACCTTCCGCGCATTGGTGGCCGACGCGCCTGACACGCTCACCAAGGTGGCGAGGTTCCTCGCTCTGCTCGAGCTCTACAAGGAGGGTGCCGTCGCGTTCGACCAGGTGGCGGCGCTGGGTGAGTTGAGCGTGCGCTGGACGGGCACCGAGGATGACGTGGACATCGAGGACGAGTATGACGAGGCTCCGGCATGAGCGAAGCGGTCCCGGAATCCGCATCCAACGACGTCCAGCCTGCGCTCGAGGCGGTGCTGATGGTCGTCGAGGAGCCGGTCGACCACATCGACCTCGCGCGAGCGGTCGGCGCGCCCGCTCCGGTCGTCGAGCAGGCGTTGACTGACCTCGCCGCGGAGTATGACGACGACGGACGCGGGTTCGAGCTCCGGCAGGTCGGCGGCCGGTGGCGGCTGTATGCCCGCGGTGAGTACGCCGATGTCGTCGAGCAGTTTGTCGTCGACGGTCAGCAGGCGAGGCTGACCCAGGCTGCGCTAGAAACCCTCGCTGTCATTGCCTACCGGCAGCCGGTGAGCAGGGGGCGCATCTCTGCCATCCGCGGTGTCAACGTCGACGGAGTCGTTCGCACGCTGGTGACCAGGGGACTCGTCGAGGACTGCGGTAGCGACCGGGAGAGTGGCGCGGTGCTCTACCGGACGACCTCGTACTTCTTGGAGCGGATGGGTCTGCAGAGTCTCGCCGACCTGCCGGAGATCGCTCCCTTCCTGCCCGAGATGGCAGACATCGAAGGCGAGCTCGACGAGTTCGGGGCCGCCGAGGAGCTGTGACCTCAGGCGACGACCTCCATCCCCGGCTGCAGAAGGTGCTTGCCGAGGCCGGCGTAGCGAGTCGGCGGGCCTGCGAGGCGTTGATGTCGGAGGGTCGGGTCGAGGTCGACGGTGAGGTGGTGACCCGGCTCGGGACGCGGGTCGACCCGCGCAGCTCGGTGATCCGGGTCGACGGCAGGCGGATACCGGTGCAGCCGGACCTCCTCTACCTCGTGGCCAACAAGCCCCGTGGGGTGGTCAGCAGCATGGCCGACGAACGAGGACGGACCGACTTGCGCAGCCTGCTGCCCGACCGGACCGAACGGCTCTTTCACGTCGGGAGGCTCGACACCGACACCGACGGCCTGCTGCTGCTGACCAACCACGGAGAGTTCGCGCATCGGCTGAGCCACCCGTCGTACGAGATCCCGAAGACCTACCTCGCTCTTGTCGACGGAGTGGTTCGGCCGGCGACCCGTCGGCGGCTGCTCGAAGGCGTCGAGCTGGAGGACGGTCCCGCTCCGGTCGGCGCCTTCCGGGTGATGAGCTCCCAGGGTGGGCAGTCGCTGGTCGAGATCGTCCTGCACATCGGGCGCAATCGGATCGTTCGCCGACTGCTGGCCGAGGTCGGCCACCCGGTGCTCCGGCTGTCACGGACGGCGTTCGGCCCGGTGCGCCTCGGGAGGCTGCCGTCGGGCAGCGTCCGCGAGTTGTCCTCTGAGGAGGTCGGCGCGCTGCTCGACGCCGTCGAACTGTGACGGGCCGGATGCTGCTCCCCGGTAGCCTTCGGTGCTATGGGTGAGGGGCGCGGAAGGTTGTCGAGCCTCGTCGTCGCCATCGACGGGACCGCCGGGTCCGGCAAGTCGTCCACCAGCCGGGCCGTCGCCGACCGGCTGGGGCTGCGCTACCTCGACACGGGGGCGATGTACCGGGCGGTCACTGTCCGGATGCTCCGCGAGGGTGTCGATGTCGACGACCCCGACGCGGTCGCCGACCGAGCCGCGTCGGTCGACGTTCGGGTCACGACCGACCCGGCCGACCCACGGGTGTTCCTTAACGGCGACGACGTCTCGGTCGAGGTCCGTTCCGACCTGGTGACCGCGGCGGTCAGTGCGGTGAGCGCGGTGCCCGCCGTCCGGGAACTGCTGCGACGGCGCCAACGTGACCTGATTGGTGCCGGCGGCATCGTCATCGAGGGACGTGACATCGGGACCGTTGTGGCGCCGGATGCAGGGTTGAAGATCTACCTGACGGCCGATGCCGAGATCCGGGCGCGGCGGCGGGCGGCCGAGATGGCGACGGGCCAGAACCGTGAGGTGGGTGCGGTCGAGGCGGCGCTGATCCGTCGTGACGTGCACGACTCCACCCGGCCGACCGCTCCGCTGTCTGCTGCGAGCGACTCGGTTCCTGTCGACACCACGTACGCCACCCTCGACGAAGTGGTCGACGAGATCGTTGGTCTGGCGCTTGATCGGGTGGGGGTGGGCGCCGATGGTTGACAGGGTGCGGTTCGCTGAGCTGCCGGACCTCTCTGACGTAAACGCTCCACCGACCCGGCTGATGGGGGCGACCCAACTGGTGCTGCGCGTCTGGATGCGTCGTTATGAGAGCCATGTTCACGGCGTGCAGCACGTCCCCCCGTTGGGCCCGGTGATCTTCGCGGCGAACCACATGGGTTACCTCGACGGCCCCCTGCTTTTCAGCGTCGCCCCGCGCCGGGTGCATGCCTTGGTCAAGGAGCAGATGTTCGACAGCTTCTTCGGTCATGTGCTGCTGCAGATGGGCCAGGTCTGCATCGACAGGTGGAACCCTGATCCACGAGCGGTCAAGACCTGCCTGCGCATCCTGCGCAACGACGGCGTGGTCGCGATCTATCCGGAAGGTAGTCGAGGCCGCGGTGACGTGGCGGTGAGCAAGGGCGGGGCCGCCTACTTGGCGCTGGTCTCGGGTGCGCCGATCGTGCCCGTCGCCTGCCTCGGAACACGCGCCGACGGCGCCTCGCTCGACAAGATGCCGCGGCGCGGCACCAGGGTCGACACCGTGTTCGGGCCGCCGCTGCAGGTGTCGGCGATCCCGTGGCCACGCACCCAACAACAGGTGCGGTCGCTGAACGCCGTGGTGCAGGAGACACTCGCCGCGCACGTGAAGTCGGCCTGTGAGCTCACCGGGCACACGCTGCCGGCCCTGCCGGTGACCGAGTAGGAGACCGATGACCGACTCAGCGGTTGAGGTCGACGATCCCACCGGTCCGGTACCGGTGCTGGCGGTGGTGGGCCGGCCGAACGTAGGCAAGTCGACGCTGGTGAACCGGATCCTCGGCCGCCGTGAGGCCGTCGTGGAAGATGTGCCGGGGGTCACCCGCGATCGGGTTCCGTACGACGCGACGTGGAACGGCCGGCGGTTCACCGTGGTCGACACCGGAGGCTGGGACCCTGATGCGCGCGGCTTGGCCGAACGGGTCTCGAGCCAGGCAGAAGTCGCGGTCGGGCTCGCCGATGCGGTGCTCTTCGTCGTCGACACCCGGGTCGGGATCACCGACACCGACGAACAAGTCGTGAAGGTGCTCCGTCGGGCCGGGAAGCCGGTCGTGCTGGCCGCCAACAAGGTGGACGACCAACGGGCCGAGGCTGAGGCCGCGGCCTTGTGGAATCTTGGGCTCGGGGAGCCGCACGCGGTCTCGGCGCTGCACGGCCGGGGGAGTGGCGACCTGCTCGACGCCGTACTGGAAGCCCTTCCCGACGCGCCGGCCGAGCAGTACGACGCCCCGCGCGGGCCGAGGAGGGTGGCGATCGTCGGCAAGCCGAACGTCGGCAAGTCGAGCCTGTTGAACCGGCTTGCCGGTGAGGAACGCGTGGTCGTGGATTCAGTCGCGGGCACCACTGTCGACCCGGTCGACGAGATCGTCATGCTGGGCGGGCGGACGTGGCAGTTCATCGACACCGCCGGCATCCGCCGCAGGGTGCGGGAGGCGAGCGGCCAGGAGTTCTACGCCAGCCTGCGTACCACCAGTGCCGTCGAACGGGCCGAGGTCGCCGTCGTGGTCATCGACGGCAGCGCGCCGCTCACTGAACAAGACCAGCGGATTGTCAGCAGTGTCGAGACGTCGGGGCGGGCAGTCGTGATCGCCTTCAACAAGTGGGACCTCGTCGACGAGGAGCGCCGACGCTACCTCGACCGGGAGATCGAGCGCGACCTGGTGCGGGTGCAATGGGCACCGCGGGTCAACGTCACCGCGCTCACCGGCTGGCATGTCGAGCGGCTCGTGCCAGCGCTCGACCGCGCGCTCGAGGGCTGGGAGACCCGGGTCCCGACTGCGACGCTGAACGGCTTCCTCGGCCGAGTCGTGGCCGGCAACCCGCATCCGGTCCGGTCGGGTCGGCAGCCGCGCATCCTCTTCGCTACCCAGGCCAGCGCGGCTCCGCCGCGGTTCATCCTGTTCACTTCCGGTCAGCTGGACGCCGGCTATCTGCGCTTCGTGGAGCGCAGGCTGCGCGAGGAGTTCGGGTTCGTCGGCACGCCGATCCACCTCACCGTGCGGGCGCGGGAAAGGCGTCGACCGGGCTGACACGCAGGCGTAGCTCGCTCGGGAGTCGCTTCCATTGACGGGGCCAAAACCGCTGTGCTAAACCGAACCACACAGACTGCCCATTTCGGGGTCCAAGAAACTTCACCCAGATGCTCGGAGGATGCATGGCAACCAGACGTGTGTTGACAAAATCGCTCGTAGCAGCCGGGGTGGTCGCCGCAACTGCTGTTCCTGCGGCCGCTGCGGCGGCTACCACTCCACAGTCGTGCCTCAATGCAGGACAGACGGGACTCACAACGGTGATGGTCGCGCACTCGGGCGACCGCGTGCACCGAACAATTGACGCGTCCGCCTGCGACCTCGGGATCTACGTCGGGCCCGGCACCCGCGACGTACTCATCTCGCACAGCACCATCACCGGCTCGCATGACCACGGGATCTTTGTGCAGGATGCCCGGCGCATCCGGGTCGAGCACAACACCCTTCGCGGGACCGTGACGTCGCCGAACCCGAACATCGCCGAGGATAAGGCGATCGAGCTGGTCGGCACCCGGGCCAGCATCGTCACCGGGAACCTCGTCACGAACACTGTCGGCAGCGGCGGCATCGGGCTGTCTGACGATGGGCCGTTCAACCCCGGCGCGCCGAACCCCGGCAACCTCATGCCGAGCATCCGCAATGTCGTGTCGCTTAACACGGTCGTCCACAGCGGCACGGACTGCGGCATCGTCGTGGCGGCGTACGACGCCGGCAGCGGCGGTGTCGTGCGCAACCAGGTGGTCGGCAACGTCGTCCGCGACAACGTGGCCGGCATCGTCATCGCCACTGACGCGCCCAGCACCTTCGCGACGGGCAACTCCGTGGTGGGGAACCACATCACCAACAACTTCATCCCGGGCGTGATCATTCACAGCAACGCTCCGGGCGACGTGCTGACCCACACCCTGGTGTCGGACAACGTGCTGTCAGGCAATGGGCCGGACCCTGACGCGATGAACGGCAGCGGTCCCACCAAGAACACCGCCATCATCGTCGCCGGTGAGGTGGAGACGATCCAGACGACCAGCATCCAGGCCAACACGATCACCAGCAGCGAGCACTACGGAATCTGGCTCGGCAACGAGTCGGGCACCAAGCTGTCCGGCCTTCGGCTGGACCACGCCAAGGTGCCGGTCTATGAACTGGGCGGCAACGCCACCAGCGTCGGATAAGTCATCGGCAGGTTTTATCGGCCGGGGACGATGCGCTGGCTTTTTGTCGCTGCGGTCTCCGCGTCCGTCGGTATCGCGTTCGGCGTGCCGGCGGGGGCGGCGTCCGCAGCGATGCCGCTGGGCTGGGCGAAGGCTCAGCAGGTTGCCGAGTTCACCGCCCCGGACGGTGCGCAGCAGGACGGGTTCGGCGCTGGAGCGGCGCTGTCCGGTAACGGCCGGGTCGCGGTCGTCGGCGCGCCGTACCACCACGGCGATGCCGGCGCGGCGTATGTGTTCACCAAGACCCATAGCGGCGGCTGGAGGCAGGCGGCCGAGCTGACCCCGCCGGACGGCCAGTTGTCCGGACTGTTCGGCTACGCGGTTGCGGTCTCGGGCCGGGGAAGGGTCATCGTGGTCGGCTCAGTCGACGCCGGCCCGGAGATCGGAGCCGCGTATGTGTTCACCCGCTCAGGCGCTGGCTGGAAATGGGTGGCCCGGCTGGCGCCTACCGACGGGGCTGCGAAGGACGAGTTCAGCTATTCGCTGGCGATGTCGGGGAACGGCTCGACGATCCTGGTGAGCTCCTGGGCTCATGACGGCGGCCTCGGGGCGGCGTACGTGTACACCAGGTCCGGCAAGAAGAGCTGGCCACAGACAGCTGAGCTGACTGCGCCCGATGGCGGCGGATTCGGCCAGGCGGTCGCCCTGGCCGCGGACGGCTCGACCGCAGTGGTTGGTGCCGGCAACAAGACGGCGTACGTCTTCGTCGACTCCGGCGGGACGTGGACGCAGACCGCGGAGTTGACCGGTGGTGCCGGGGCCGTCTATTTCGGCTACGCGGTGGCGGTCTCGGGAGACGCGTCTGTCATCGTGGTCGGCGATCCTGGGACGCCTCCGACCGATTACATCGGAGCGGCGTACGTGTTCACTCGGTCCGGCGGCTCGTACAGGCAAGTCGACGAGTTGACTGCCTCCGATGGTGCGGACGACGGCTTCTTCGGTGTCTCGGTGGCGGTGAGCCGCAATGGCTCGGTGATTGCGGTCGGAGCCGAGGGCCGTGATGCCAGGACCGGGGCAGACTACGTTTTCACCGGGAACGGCGACAGCTGGGTTCAGCGGGCCGAACTCCTTGCCTCCGACCAGCGCTCGGGCGCGAACTTCGGATACCCGTCCACGCTGTCCAACGACGGCTCGACGCTCCTGGTCGGTGCCGACGACGGCTTCAATGCCGGTCCGGGCTCCGCGTACGTCTTCGCTCGCTGACGCCTGTCTCACCGGGCAAGTCGGCGGCGTTGGTGAGCTGTCGACGGCACATGGCCACCTGCCGGCTGCGGTAGGCTGACGGCCGCTGCCTGCCGTGTCGGCAGGCGCCGGGCTGTAGCGCAGTTTGGTAGCGCACTTGACTGGGGGTCAAGGGGTCGCAGGTTCAAATCCTGTCAGCCCGACCGAGGACTCGCTGGCTAGAGCCGGACAGCGACCTACTTGGTGCGCGCAGATGTACGTTTCGGCGGTTTCCGCGTTACGCTCTGAGCATGGCCGAACTGACGGTTACAGACGCACGTGCGCGTCTCGCGGATGTGGTCGATGCTGCGCGCGTAGGTCATGATCCTGTCTACCTCACTCGGCGTGGT
>JAICMS010000217.1 GCA_025929075.1 Propionibacteriales bacterium | reverse complement strand
GCGCACGGGACCGGGCCGAGCCGGATGGTGGTTGCGGCTGCGGTCGCGGGTTCGGCGGGCTGAACTCACACCGCGCGACGACCACCGCGAGGGTGGCCGACACGCCGCTGGCCCGTGAGGAGTACGTCGAGGCCATCCGGTCCAGTCTGCAGGAGCAGGGATGGGACCCGTGCGCGTGCTGCTCAGTGGACGAGGCAGACGCCCTGGCTGCACTTGTCGGTGACTGGCCGGTGGGCACGGTTGTCGAACGTCGGCTGGACGAGCTGGTGGTTCGGGAGATGCCGGCCGTCGAGTGACGCGGGACATGGGCAGTTAAGGTCTCCGGGCGTGGAAGCTGCCGAGATCGTTCGACTCACCGAGCAGGAATCGCAGGCCAATGTGCATGCGGTCCTGCAGCTGTGCGCTGGCGGAAAGTTACGCTGCAGCGAGACGACCCGACGCCCGACCGCAGCGACGATCACTGCGGTAGCCGGAGTGCTGTCAGCCGGGGACTTCCTTCCCGACGACGCGGTCGCCGCCTTCGCCTGGCCGCTGCTGCTACACGCGGGTGGATTGGCTGAGCAGACCGGGAACCGGCTGCAACTAACTGCCCGCGGTCGCGCGGCGTTGTCCAAGCCTGCCGCTGAGACGGTCCGGCAGCTATGGCGTCGCTGGTTGAGCCACGGGTTGATCGACGAGATGAGCCGGATCGATGCGATCAAGGGTCAGCGCTGCGCGAACGTCCTCACCGCGCCCAAGCCCCGGCGCCAGACCGTTGCCACTGCCCTGACGACCTGCCCGGCCGGCGAGTGGATTACCGTCGACGACCTGTTCGCCGTAATGCGCAGCGAGGACCTGTCGCCCACCATCGTGCGCAGCGAGCGCGGCCTCTGGAAGCTGTACCTCGTCGACCACGAGTACGGCAGCCTCGGCTACGCGGGCTACTCGGACTGGTCCATGTTGGAGGGCCGCTACACGCTATGCGTGCTGTTCGAGTATGCCGCGACGCTCGGCCTCGTCGACATTTCCTACACCGAGCCGGCGGGCGCCCGCGAGGACTTCCGGGGGAACTGGGGGGCCGAGTGTCTCGACAGCTTGAGCCGCTATGACGGGCTGAGGTCCATCCGGATCAACGCGCTAGGCGCCTATGTTCTCGGCCTCGCCGACACCTATCAGGCCACCGGTGCGGCAGAGCGGACGCTGAACGTGCTGCCCAATTTGGACGTCGTCGCGCTCGGCGAGATCCCTGCCGCGGACCGGCTCGTCCTGGATGCCTACGCCGAGCGCACCTCCGACCGGGTCTGGTCATTGACCGCGACGGCGCTGCTCACTGCGCTCGACACCGGTCGATCGGTAGAAGAATTCAGCCGTTTCCTGGATGGCCGCGCCCACACCGAGCTTCCCGGCACCGTCACCGCCCTGATTGACGACGTAACCCGACGGACGAGCCAGCTGCAGGATCTCGGAATGGCTCAACTGGTGGAATGCGCAGACGCCGCGCTGGCGACTCTCATCGCGAACGATCGCAGGCTCCGGGCGCTGTGCCGTCCGGTCGGCGACCGGCATCTTGCCGTCTCGCCCGAGCACGGCACCGCCTTCCGTAAGGGATTGCGAACACTCGGCTACGCCCTCCCCTGACCCCTCTTGCAGGTCAATCAGCGCGACGCGCGGAGGGCAGAGCATGAACGGCAGCGCACTCGATCAGCGTGTGCGGCGGGCGGCCGAGGCGGTCCTCGCGAAGCAGAACTACGTCCGACCGATCGACGTGTTCCTGGGTCTCGGCTGGTTGACCCCGGCGCACCTCGAAGACTGGCGGCACGGCCGGGTCCCATGCCTGGAGCGGGTGGTGCAGGCCAGCCTGCCCAAGCTGTCGACCGCGATGCGACTGTTTCGCCGCTGGGCGCAGGAGCGTGGCCTCAAGCCGAGCGAAACCGGCTACGTCGCCCGGACTCCCGGCCGCAGGC
>JAICMS010000166.1 GCA_025929075.1 Propionibacteriales bacterium | reverse complement strand
GTTGAGACCGAAGCGGACGGCGATCATTCGGATGCCGAAACAGGCCACTGCCGCGCCCACGGCCGCCGGGATTCCGTAGACGCCGGTCCGTATCGTGGCCACAGTGACGGTCGCCCCGACCAGGGCGGGGATCGCGTAGAGCTCGCTGCGCAGCACCGTTGGGACCCGCCGGATCAGCACGTCGCGCAGGGTTCCGCCGCCGACGCCGGTGACGGCACCGAGGATGACCGCCTGTGCCGAACCCAGACCGAGGTCCAGGGCTTTGCTCGCGCCGGTGACCGCGAAGAGGCTGAGCCCGGCGGCGTCGAGGACGATGATCGCGCCGTTCCATCGATCCAGGCGCCGGCCGAAGACGAACGCGATCAGGCTGCCGCAAGCAGCGACCGCCAGGTACCGCCAGTCACTGAAGGTGGCCGGCGGGAGGTAGTCGATCATGATGTCGCGGATGATGCCCCCACCCAGCGCAGTGATCATGCCGAGGGTGACGACGCCGACGATGTCGACGCGCACGACCCGAAGGGCCGTCAGAGCTCCGTTGAGAGCGAAGGCGAAAGTGCCTGTCAGGTCAAGGGCCAGGAGCAGGGTCGGCTCGCCGCTCACAGAGTCGGCCTCCGTCCCGGAGTCGCGTGGTCATCCACCCGGTGATCGTCCCAGCCAGGCCAGGGCGGCCACCACAAGAGCCGACGTTCCGGTGTCCAGCGTCGGCTGAATGACCGGCGCGAACTGGGCGGAGTGGTTGACCGGGATGTCGTCGGCGACCCGGCCGGCCTTGGCGGCCCGCTCGTACGTCGCCGGGTCGACGCCGCCGATACCCCAGTACGTGTAGGGGACCCCGAGCGCCTTCGGGATGTCGCTGAAGTCCTCACTGGCGGTCTGCAGCGGCAACTCGACGGCGCAGTCGCCGAAGTGGTCGGTGAAGGCCGTCGCGACCCGGTCGGTGACCCCTGGGTCGTTGTCAGTGACCGGGAACTGGTCGAACCGCTCGAACTCCGGCGGCGCGGGGGACCTCGAGGCGTCGCACTCGGCGGTCACGATGCGGTTGATCGCGTCAAGGATCGCCGTACGGGTCTGTTCGCTGTAGGTGCGGATGTTCAGCTGGATGGTTGCGGCGTCGGGGATGACGTTGCTCTTCGTGCCGGCTTGGAGGCTGCCGACGGTGAGAACGGCGGGGTCTCCAGGCCGCGTCTCCCGCGAGATAACCGTCTGCAGCCGGACGACGATCATCGCCGCGAGCACGACCGGGTCGACCGACGCCTGTGGCATCGAGCCGTGAGCGCCGCGGCCGTGCACGGTGATCCGCATGCTGTCCGCGGCGGAGAGCGTCGGGCCGGAACGCGTGCCGACCTGTCCCGCAGGGAAGGCAAGGACGTGCTGGCAGAGCGCGACGTCCACCGCGCCTACGATCTTCGCGAGCCCGTCGTCGACCATGCCGCGGGCACCGTCGGCCACCTCCTCCGCCGGCTGGAATACAGCGACCGCGGTCCCGGTCCACTCCGAGGTGGCGCCGGCCAACAGCTCCATCGCACCGAGCAGGCACGTGACGTGGACGTCGTGGCCGCACGCATGCATCACCGGAACTTCGGCGCCGTCGGTGGTTGCGGTCACCGCGCTGGCGTAGGGGAGTCCGGTCTGTTCCCGAACCGGAAGTGCGTCCATGTCGGCCCGCATCAGCACGGCTGGCCCATCGCCGTTGCGCAGTACGGCTACCACGCCGGTGCCACCGACGCCCTCGTGCACCTCGCATCCGGCATCGCGCATGCGTTGCGCCACGTTGCCCGCCGTACGGTGCTCCTGATGGGACAGCTCGGGGTGGGCGTGCAGATCCTGGTAGAAGCCCTCCTGCCAGCCTCGGACGTTCTCGAGTCCTGCCAGTACACGCGAAGCCGCTGTCGATGCCATGGTTGCTCTCCTGGAGCTGCTCGGCCGCCCGCGACGGGACGGGCAGTGGCCTACCTCCATGCTGGACCAGGTTCCCTTGACGGCCTCGGCGCACGCCGGTCAGGCAAATGTCCAGCCCTGCGACTCGCAGGCCTGCCGTACCTTCCGCCGGCCGAAGGTGCCGGCCGGGATCTCCTTGCCCGACGCGTTGTCCCGCAGCTTCAGCAGGTACTGGGGCTGGCCGCCAATGAAACCGTTGGACTGCAAGCGGAAGCTGAGGGTGCTGGTCGGCAGCCTCTCGATGACCAGCGGCGACGAGGCCCGCGAGAACGTGATCTCGTCTGCCGTTACGACGAGTGTCACCCGAGTTCTGCCGAGCAGGTATCGGGCGAACGCGATGTCCAAAGCCGCCAGGCCGGCGCAGACGCCGAGCACGACCGGGTTCGGATCATTTGGAATGAACTGGCGGATCACGATGGCGACGAGGACGAGCGCGATCAGCAGCGGAAAGGCGATGACGTCCGCCGCCGTCTGCTGAATCTCAGTGCGGCCGGGCGCCGTCGACATCCTCATGGCGCGAGCAGACTAGCCGTGTCGCACGCCGTGAGTGTGTGTTCAGACCAAATGGGCTCAGCCGGACCAGAGTTTGCCGAGGGGTGTGGTGCCGTTCCCGTCGACGAGGTAGTGGCGGCCGGTGGGGTCGCGCCAGATGAATACGCCGGACCGTGGTTGGAGTACCTGCCAGCCGGAGAAGGTTTTGCGGCGGTGGTTGGCGCGGGTGAGTGGTCCGAGGTTGTCCAGCCTGGTCTGTCCCGGCCGCCCGTCCCGGTCGGGTGGCTGGTACGGGATGGTGTGGTCGATGTCTTTGGCTCGGCTGAGGTTGGGGGAGTAGGGGGAGCAGTCGGCCGGTGTGCGCAGGTGCACGGCTTCACTCAGCCAGCCGGGGATCTCGTAGGCGTCGACACCAGGCAGGCCGGGCAGGTCGATGACGGGTTTCACGACCACGTCGCGGTGGCCGAGCCAGTCTTTGACCTGGTCGGCGAGCAGCGGCCCGATGTCTTCGACGCGCACCAGCCCGGCGCCGGCTGTCATGCCGGCCTGGGTTGCGCAGTCTCGGAGGGTCTGGTCGGACAGGTGCACGTAAGCCACGGCTGGGGCGAAGCTGAACCTGCCCAGCCGGTCGGCCCGTTGTTCCATTTCCGGGTCGGCCTGCCCGGTGCGGCGTGCTGCGGCGGCCTGCGACGCTGCCCGGCGGGCCTGTGTGGCCTGGTTGACCAGGTCCAGGGCTGACTGAGGGTGGGCGAGGATTCCGACCGCCTTCGAGCGTCGGGCGTCGGGGTCGTCGGGATCGCCGAGGACCTTCAGCGCGCTTGCCACCACCTCCAAGGCACGGGTGAAGGCGACAAGGTCGCAGCCGGCGGCGCGGGCGAACAGGGTCCCCACCCCGTCCTCCACGTCGGGGTTGACCCAGACCCCGCGGCGGCGCCGGTTCGCCTCGGCCCTCGCTTTCGCGACGGTGGGGTCGGCGGCGGCAACCGCAGCCTTCAGGGTGTGGTCGAACCGGCGGCCGGTCAGCGTGTCGGCCACCGTCGCGAGCCGGGCATCTACCCGGGCGGCCGCCTCGGCGGTCAGGTGGCGGGTGGCGACCGCGATCCGCCGGGCCATCCACACCTTCACCCCACCGCCCTGCAGCCGAGCCCACAGGATCGGCAGCCGGTGGCGCAGGTCGAGGGCGTCGGCAATCAGATGCGTCGCGCTGGTGGCTGAGACCCCCAGCACCCCGGCCAGGGCCGCGGGGGCGAACTCCGCGAATCCCGGCGTGCCCTCCCCACCCGGCTCGATCAAACCCTCGCCGTGGGGGTTGACCATCGGGCCGATCGCGTCGGCGTTGTGCAGGTCTGCCCACTGCGCGGCCGGCGCGAGCTGGTGGGCCTGGCTCGTGTTGATCGCCTTCTGGTTCGCCGCAGCCGCGTCCAGCAGGGTGTCGTCGTCCAGCTCGGCGACCTCCACCATCCGCTGGTCGACGTCCAAGGCAGCCGCGGCCTCCATCGCGGCCAGTTGCAGCAGCGGGTCGGCTTCGGACTCGATCCGCTCCGGCCAGTCGTCCACATCCAAACCGGCAACGTCTGTGGGCGGGGCGTCGCTGTCGTCGGCGAACGCAGCGGCGGCCAACGCCTCCAACTCACCGCCGACGTCATCGGCGTCGTCGCCGTCCCACAGCACCAGATCCGCGGGCACTAACCCACCAGACGGCTCAAAGCTCGGGCTCGACGACGACATACCACCAACCGTAAAAGAAGCCACCGACACTTTCGGCGGTCGTGCAACCCCTTGTGCACATGGGATTGCCGGTCAAGATCTAGTCTGTTGAGTGGTCTCGTCTGCGAGGCCCAAGTATTCCCAGACGTCAGCAGTACCTTCGAGGACCGTGCCTTCCGGAAGGGGGCCGCCGATGGGTGCCAGCGCGACATCGACCGCTTCAGCAAACAGTT
>JAICMS010000167.1 GCA_025929075.1 Propionibacteriales bacterium | reverse complement strand
CGCCCCCACCGCATGGCGACCCCCGCCGGGGGTGTGGCCTGCCTCTGCACTCCCGACACCCCCTTTAAACTTGGTATGGGGGGGGCGCCCACACACGGGCCCGCACCACCATTTGTCTGTCGACAGGCGACGCCGGTTCGTCGCCGGAGTCGCTACTCCGCCGCCGCGAGGTCGCGCAGCACCTGCTGGCTGGCGAGCTTTCCGGGCGCGCCCATCACACAGCCGCCCGGGTGTGTGCCCGACCCGCACTGGTAGTAGCCGGAAATTGGCGTGCGGTACTGGCTCCATCCCGGGGCCGGCCGGAAGAAGTACATCTGCGGAGCGAAGAACTCACCAGCGAAGATGTTGCCCTCGCTGAGCCCGACGACCCGCTCGATGTCCAGCGGAGTCACGATCTCGCGGTGCAGCACCAGGTCCCCGAAGCCGGGGAAGAATGACTCCAGGGTCGCCTGCACGGTGTCGGCGAACTTCTCTCGCTCGGTGTCCCAGTCGCTGCCCTTGAGGTGGTACGGCGCGTACTGGATGAAGCACGACATCACGTGCTTGCCAGGGGGGGCCATGTCGGGGTCGACGATCGACTGGATCGCGCCGTCGATGTAGGGCCGCTGGCTGTACCAGCCGTACTTCGCGTCGTCGAAGGCCCGCTCCAAGTACTCCATCGTCGGGCCGATGTTGATGAACCCCCGATACTGGTCGGCCCGGTCGCCGAGGGCGGGGTAGCGCGGGAGCCCGTCGAGGGCGAAGTTGACCTTCGCCGACGTTCCCTGGAACTTCATCCGATCGATGTTCTCCACAAGGTCGCTCGGCAGCTCCCGCGGGTCGACGAGTTGGGTGAACGTACGACGAGGGTCGAGCGCACTGACGACGACCTTGGCCCCCAACTCCGTCCCGTCGGCCAGCGCCACGCCGGTGGCCCGGCCGTCGTCGGTCAGCACCGTCTCGACCGGAGACTCGAGCAGGATCTCGGCGCCGGACGCCTGCGCAGCTCTCGCCAGCACCTGGGTGAATCCGCCGTTGCCGCCCTTGTGGAAGGCCCAGGCGCCGAACTGGCCGTCGTGCTCGCCCATCGAGTGGTAGAGGAGCACCAGCCCGGAGCCCTGGGACATCGGCCCCACCTTGGTGCCGATGATCCCCGACGACGCGATGTAGCCCTTGAGGATGTCGCTCTCGAAGTAGTCGTCGAGAAAGTCGGCCGCGCTGCCGGTGAGCATTCGGACCGCGTCGTGCATGACCTTCGGCTCCACGCCGCTGAGGTGCTTGACCAGGTCGGCGGTCGCCTCGATGTCCTCGGCGCTCTTGCCGAAGATGTTCGGCGGCACCTTGTCCAGCAGCGGTTTGACCATCTGGCAGACCCGCTCGACGTCGTACTCGTAGCGGTCCATCGCGTCCGCGTCGTGCGGCGAGTGCCGCATGATCTCCTTGATGTTCTCGTCTCGGTCGGGTCCGAGCAGGAGGTAGTCGCCGTTTTCCATCGGCGCGAACGACGACGGCATCAGGATCGGCATGAAGCCGTGCTTGACCAGGTCAAGTTCGTGGATGATGTCGGGCCGCAAGAGGCTCAAAGCGTAGGAGAACGTCGTGAAGTGGAAGCCCGGATATAGCTCCTCGGTGATGGCCGCGCCGCCGACGAGGTGCCGTCGCTCGACGATGAGCACCTTCAGGCCGGCCTTGGCAAGGTAGGCGCCGTTTACGAGGCCGTTGTGGCCGCCGCCGACGACGATGACGTCGTAGGTCTTGCTCGAGGTCGCCATGTCAGGCCGTCTTTCGCTCGGGGTTGAACAGCGGCGGCTTCGCGACGTCGGCCCCCACCGTCTTGTACTCGTGGTTGATCGTCAGCTCGAGGTTGACCCGGGACCCTGGGGAGGCGAGCCGCGGCTGGACTCGGGCGATCGCGATGTGGCGCTGCAGCATCGGCGAGTACATCAGGCTCGTCGCATACCCGATCCGAGTGCCGTCATCGTCGTACAACATCGACTCGTACTCGACGGGCGTTTCGTCTTTGGGCGGGATCAGCCCGGCAGCGTTGTAAAGCGTGTCGTACTCCTGCCAGTCCACCACCAGGCCGACCGTGGACCATCGCGAGGACTTGTTGGCGCGTTCGGCGAGGATCGCGCGGCGGCCGATGAACGGCCGGTCGCCGGAGTCGATGCCGCGCAGCATCCAGCCCATCCCGAGCTCGATCGGCGTGACCCGCTCGTGGTCGGTGAAGGCGGTGCGGCTGGAGACGAACTCGACGTTGATCAGCACCAGACCGGCCTCGATGCGGGTCATCAGAAGAGCCTGTTCGCCGAAGGGGCGGAACCCGTGCCCGCTCCCCGCCTCGATCACCTGGTCGAGGACGTCGGGAGCGTCGTCTGCCTCCACCCGGATCTCGAACCCAAGGTCGCCGGTGTATCCGGTGCGCGAGATCGTGACGGCAGCCGAGCCGATCTTGGCCACCGTGTGCTCGAAGAACGCCAGCCCGGCGACCTCGGGAGCCAGACTCGCCAGGATCTCGCGCGAGCGCGGACCCTGGACCGCGAGCATCCCGTAGTCGGCGGTGACCTCCTCGATCGTCACGTCGAGCCGGCCGACCAGGTCGCGCAGATATCCGACGTTGGGCTCGGCGGTCGTCATGAAGAACTCGGTGTCGCTGTGCCGGAAGACGACGCCGTCCTCGAGCACGAAGCCCCGGTCGTCGCACCATACGGTGTAGTGCGCGCGGCCGGGCCGGCAGACGCGGATGTCCCGAGCCAGCACGCCGGAGAGGAAGCGCTCGGCGTCTCGGCCGCGGATCCACATCTTGTACAGCGGGGAGGTGTCGAAGAATCCGGCGGAGTTGCGGACGGCGAAGTACTCGTGCTTGGCCGAGCTGTCGTAGCGCTGCGCCGACAGGTAGCCCGACCAGTGCGACCAGAGCCCGGTGGTGTTCAGCTCGCTCAGCCGCTCGTGGAACGGCGTGGTCTTGATCATCGCAGCAGCCTAACCGCTGTTGGACAGGTGCGCAATAGGGTTGAATGGCGGTATGGCCACCCGGATGCAGCCCGCCGAGCGGCGGTCGGCGATCGTCGCGGCCGCCATCGAAGTGATGCTGCGCAAGGGCATGGCGGCGACGACGGTCCGTGACGTCGCCGAACAGATGGGCACCTCCAGCGGTCTGATCCACCACTACTTCGCCTCGATGGACGACCTGCTCGCCGCGGCCTTCGACGAGGCGGCCAGCGGGGACCTGGAGGCGACCCGGCTGGCGCTGGCTGCCGAAGACGACCCGGTGGCGCGGCTGCGCGTCTTCTTCGGAACCTACGCCCGAGCCGAGCAGGACTGGGCGTTCCAGCTCTGGCTCGATGCCTGGGCGGAGGCCGGCCGCCGGCCCCGGGTGCAGGCGACCTCCCGTCGGCTCAACGTCGCCTGGCAGCGGTTGCTCGAGGACCTGATCGAGCAGGGCGTGGCGTCCGGTGTCATGAGCTGCCCGGAACCCGGGCCTGCGGCGTGGCGGATCCTGTCGCTCCTCGACGGACTGGCGCTGCAGGCTGTCGCCCATCGAGCCGACATCGACAGGGAGGCTGTGATCGCCTGGTCAGCAGCCAATGCCGAGCGCGAGCTGGGACTTGCGGCGGGGACCTTGGTGCCCTACCAGAGGTCGGGTCGGTAATCCGGGTGGTCGGCGTTCGCTGTCGCCAACGCCGCCATCACCTCGTAGAGCACCATCAGATGTTCCTCGCTGGTGTCTTGGGAGGCGTTGGGATGCAGAGCCGACCAGCGCTCGAGGCTCTGCGCCAGTCCGGTCACCCGCCAGCGGGCGCTGCACTCCGCAGCGACCCGGTCGGGATAGCCGCAGTCACAGCTGGCGTCCGGTCGCCCGGAGACGGCCGCGCAGTCGTCGTAGTGGAGTCGCGACGCGGAGTCGAGCAATTCCGCGTTGCGAGCGAGCAGGAAGTCGACAAGGAGCTCCCGCCCCGCCTGTCGCGCCGCCTCCCGCGACTCGTACGGACCGCCCGGGGCGCTGTGCGCACCCCACCCGAGAACACACACTCCGACCTCGCTGCCGTTCGCTGCACGTCCCCCGCCGCCGGTCAGCCGGTCGGCCTCGTGGACCCCTGCGGTGATCATGCCTGGTGTGGTCAAGGCGTGTCCATCGCGGCCGCACGAGGGGGCGGCTGGGCGACCGTACGCCGGTCGTCGGCCAGCCGACGGGTCAGCCCGACCCGGTCCAGGTGGGCCAGCAGCGGCAGTGCCACCCGACGGCTGGTATCCAGCGCACGACGCGCCTCGCTGGCGGT
>JAICMS010000064.1 GCA_025929075.1 Propionibacteriales bacterium | reverse complement strand
TTCACCCAACTGTGGGTGCGGCTCCGCAACGGCGCCTGACCTTCGCCTGCTGGCCAGCGCCCGACCTGCTCCTCGCCTTCGAGGCGCTCCGCGAGATGCTCAGCTGCAGCCGCTGGTGGAGCCACAGCCCTCGCACACGTAGCAACTCCCAGCCGGCCGCATCTTCGTGCCACAGGTGAAGCACAACGGCGCGTCGACCTCCCGCCCCGTCATCGCCTGCAACAGCTCGGCACTGGTTTGAGCCGCCGACGAAGCAGGCTGGGCAGCCGACTCGAAGGTCACCTTCTCGTCGGGCGCGACCTCCGGCACTGACAACCCACTCAACGGCGACGGTTGCTCGTCAGCCGGCCGGCGCGCCTGGGGCGGCACCGTGGAGTCAGCCGGGCCAGTGTCGACCTCAGCGCTCGGACCCGACTTCAACGACTCCGCCTCTGAGACCTCCTCGATCTCCGGCGCCGCTTCGTACGATCCCGTCTCGAGCTGACGGGTCCTTTCCTCAGCGGTGTAGATCCCGAGCGCAGCGCGCGCGTCGAACGGCAGGTAGTCCAGAGCCAGGCGCCGGAAGATGTAGTCCATGATCGATTGCGCCATCCGGACGTCGGGGTCGTCGGTGAGACCGGCTGGCTCGAACTTCATGTTCGTGAACTTCGAGACGTAGGTCTCCAACGGAACGCCGTACTGCAACGAGATCGAGATCGCCATCGAGAAGGCGTCCATCACGCCAGCCAGCGTCGAGCCCTGCTTGCCGAGCTTGAGGAAAACCTCGCCGAGACCGTCGTCGGGGTAGGAGCCGGCGGTCATGTACCCCTCGGCACCACCGACGGTGAACGACGTCGTCCGTGAGGGGCGCGACTTCGGCAAGCGCTTGCGGATCGGCCGCTCGACGACCCTGACTTCTTCGGTCGCACCGTCGATCTTCGCTTTGGCGTCAGACAGCGGCTGGCCGACCTTGCAGTTGTCGCGGTAAACCGCCAGCGCCTTCAGGCCCATCTTCCAGCCCTGCATGTAGACGTCGGCGATGTCCTCGACGGTCGCCCGCTCCGGCAGGTTGACGGTCTTGCTCACCGCCCCGCTCAGGAACGGCTGGACGGCCGCCATCATCCGCACGTGGCCCATCGGCGCGATCGCTCGCTCCCCCATGGCGGTGTCGAAGATCTCGTAGTGCTCCTGGCGCAGCCCTGGCGCGTCGATCACGTGGCCATGGTCCGCGATGTACTCGACGACAGCCTCGATCGTCTCGTCGGCATAGCCGAGCCTCTTCAGTGCCCGCGGGATCGTCTGGTTGACGATCTGCAGAGACCCACCTCCGACGAGCTTCTTGAACTTCACCAACGAGAAGTCCGGCTCGATCCCGGTGGTGTCGCAGTCCAGCATGAAGGAGATGGTGCCAGTCGGAGCCAACACTGAGGCTTGTGCGTTGCGGTAGCCGTTCTCGCTCCCCAACCGAAGGACCTCGTCCCAGGCCTTGGCCGCTGCCTTCTGCACGTCCTCGTCCCACGGGTGCAGCGTGCGAACCGCGTCGTTGGCAGCGGCGTGCTTGCGCATCACCCGCTTGTGCGCGTCCGCGTTGCGCGCGTATCCGGCGTACGGGCCGACAACGGCCGCGAGCTCAGCCGACCGCTTGTACGACGTCCCTGTCATCAGGGACGTGATGGATGCGGCCAACGCGCGGCCGCCCTCGGAGTCGTAGCCCAGACCCATCGCCATCAATAGCGCCCCGAGGTTGGAGTACCCGATGCCGAGCTGCCGGTAGTCGCGGGTGGTCGTGCCGATCGCCTCGGTCGGGAAGTCGGCGAAGCAGATCGAGATGTCCATCGCGGTGATGATCAGCTCGACGCAGCGCGCGAAGAGGTCGCTGTCGAAGGTGTCGTCGTCGCGGAGGAACTTCATCAGGTTGAGGCTCGCCAAGTTGCACGAGGAATTGTCCAGCGACATGTACTCCGAGCAGGGGTTACTTGCGGTGATTCGTCCGGTTTCTGGGTTGGTGTGCCAGTCGTTGATCGTGTCGTCGTACTGGACTCCCGGGTCGGCGCACTCCCAGGCCGCCTCCGAAATCTTCTGCCACAGCTCACGGGCGTCGATGGTCTCCATGACCTCGCCGGTCGTCCGAGCCCGTAGCCCGAACTGCTCGCCGTTCTCGACGGCGCGCATGAACTCGTCAGTCACGCGGACGGAATTATTGGCGTTCTGATACTGCACCGAGACGATGTCGCGGCCCCCGAGGTCCATGTCGAAGCCCGCGTCGCGCAGGGCCCGGATCTTGTCCTCCTCGCGCGCCTTCGTCTCGACGAACTCCTCGATGTCGGGGTGGTCGACGTCGAGCACGACCATCTTGGCCGCCCGCCGAGTCGCGCCCCCGGACTTGATCGTCCCGGCCGAGGCATCAGCACCGCGCATGAACGACACTGGACCGCTGGCGGTGCCGCCGCTGGACAGCAGCTCCTTGCTGGAACGGATCCGGCTCAGGTTGAGGCCGGCCCCCGAGCCGCCCTTGAAGATGAAGCCTTCCTCTTTGTACCAATTGAGGATCGAATTCATCGAGTCATCCACAGACAGGATGAAACACGCCGACACCTGCTGCGGGGAGGCTGTGCCGACGTTGAACCAGACCGGGCTGTTGAAGGCGAAGATCTGGTGCAAGAGCATGTAGGTCAGCTCGTGCTCGAAGACCTCGGCATCGGCGGGGTTCGTGAAGTAGCCCTCCCGCTCACCTGAAGCGCGATAGGTCTTCACGACGCGGTCGATAATCTGCCGCAGGCTCCACTCGCGGGCGTCGGTGCCGACCGCGCCGCGGAAGTACTTGGTGGTCACGATCGTCGAGGCGTTGAGAGACCAGAAGTCGGGGAACTCGACACCGCGCTGCTCGAAGACCGTCTCGCCGGTCTTCCAGTTCTGTTGGACAACATCGCGTCGCTCCCACTGCACCTCGTCATAGGGATGCACGCCGGCTGTCGTGAAGATGCGCTGGATCTTCAGTCCAGTCGGGGGCGGTGTGGCCGCCTGTCGGCGCCCGCTGTCCGTCTCGGTCATTGGCCTTCTCCTGCCTCAGTGACCACGTGGTGGCCGTTGGTGGTGGCTCGATGCCACTGGTCTGTCGTTGTCGTGCTCCTGCGTCGTTACCTGGTCCTGCTCGCGTCGTCTCGGTGATGCTTGTGTCCTCAGTGGTGGCGCTCTGCGCCTCGGGTGCCGGCGCTGCGTTCGCCGCCTGCAGCCGCCTGCTCGTCGTACGTCGGCTCGTCGGCCGTTGGCGCCCGCTCGGCCCGCAACAGCGCGATCTCGGTCTCGAAGTCCTCGGCGGATTCGAACGCCCGGTAGACGCTGGCGAACCGCAGGTAGGCGACCTCGTCGAGCTCCCGGAGCGGCCCCAGAATCGCCAGACCCACTTCGTTCGCCGGGATCTCCGCCCAACCGGCGGCGCGAAGCTCGTCCTCTACGCAGGAGCCGAGCCTGGCCAGGTCGTCCTCGCTCACCGGCCGCCCGTTGCATGCCTTGCGTACCCCGGCGACCGCCTTCTCGCGACTGAATGGCTCGGTGGCACCGGACCGCTTCAACACAGTCAGCTGCATGGCTTCAACCGTCGTGAAGCGCTTCTCGCACTTCGGGCAGCAGCGCCGACGCCGGATGGAGGTGCCGTCTTCGGAGACGCGGGAGTCCAGCACGCGGGAGTCGGTGTGCCGACAGTAGGGGCAGTGCATCGTGCGCCTCCTTCCTCCCGTGAGGTTCGTGCGGCCGGATAGCCCGGTGTTCTCGTCCTACCGCCCCGGGCCGACAGTTTCGGTTCGCAACACCGGCTGCCTTCCCGTCCCACCGACCCGCTGGGTGTGGACCGATCGGTGGCCGAACCTGTGGATGGCTCCGCAAACCTGTGTACCGCAAACCACAACTTGTGGAAAACTACATCGCTGTAACTACTATATCTAGTGGGACGCTACTCGCCAAGACCACCACCTGGCAAGACCCCGCGCTCGGCGCGTCGTCATTCGGCGAGGTCGAGGTCCACTGCCGTCACGACCGCTTCCGTCCGTGGGTAGGCGCGCCTCAGCTCAAGGTGAACATTCGACCGTCGCGCTGCAGAGGCTGCGACCTGCCGTCGTACCGGGCCACGCCGACGCTCCACAGCGCGTCGCCGGGGGCGGCGAAGTCGACCTCGTGGAATCCGGTGGTCTCAAACGCCTCGCGGATCGCTGGAGTGACGTCGCGCACTCGACTCCGTGTCCAGATGACCGTGGCACCAGTACGGCACAGCTGTGGCAGAGCGAGGACAGTCTGGAAGACCTCGTCGTCGGCGATGTTGCCGAACACCCCGCAGGCGAGCACGAGATCGGCCGGGACGATGCCCTGGTACGACGACAGCAGACCCGCATCTGCTTGGTGCACCTCAACGCCGGCAAGCTCGGCGACAGCGGCACGACGACGAGCCCGAGCAGCGATGTGTGGATCGGTCTCGATCAGCCGCACCGCTGTCAGCCGCGTGTCGTGCCGCGTCTCCAGTATCCCTAAGACGTCGCGGCCGTCCCCCGCGCACATGCTGACGATCCTGTAGGTCCACGGCAGCACCTCGGGAAGCGCCGCCCGAATGGCGTCTTGGACGAGGGTGAGCCGTCGACTCAAGTTGGAGCCGGGCTGGTCGTACTCACGGTGCCAGCTGACCCAGCGACTCTCCTGTTCAGGCAATGGCTCCGGCAGCGCCGGACCGGTTGAGGCTGCCACGTCCAGAGGTTAGCGAGCCCGGCAAGCGCCTCGCTGTCCCCATCAGCCCCTCTCGTCGCACGTTGTCCACAGATTTCGCGGCTGGGGCTAGTCGATTCCGGGGTTCGTTGACTACCTTGGCCCGTACTTCGTCGCACCCACGGAGGTAGGACTCATGCGTCGCGCCGTTTCGGTGGCCATGATGGCGGCCGTCTGCGCCATGACGCTGGGGGCCTGCAGCCACGACGAACCGGCGGGGCCGCGCACCCCCCTAACCAGCGGCCCCGCCGACCCTCCCTCTTCCTCGGCCACGAGCCCTTCGACGACACCGCCCTCTAACGGCGCGCCCACCATGCCCGCGCTGGCCAAGAAGGAGACGACCGCTGGGGCCAAAGCCTTCGTCCGCTACTACATCGAGGTCTTGAACGACGCCACCCGCACGCAAATGACCGCACGGTTGGCCGCAAAATCGGCATCTGACTGCCGGGTCTGCCACAACATCATTTCTTCGATTCGTCGGGCGCAGGCGCACCACGGATATCAGAAGGGCGGAATATGGCATCCGGTCACGGTCTATCTCGCCCCTGGCGGGACGCACACTTCACCGCAGCTATTGGCCGAGATCCAGGTCTCCCCAGGCGTCTGGCGGGCTTACGCGCGGAGCAAGCTACACCGCATCAAAGCCCAGAAAGTTCACGATCAGTTTCGCTTGACCTGGCTGGCGCCGGGCGGATGGCTTGTGAAGGACATCACTGAATCATGAAACTGTTCCTTGCGACTTTGATTGCCCTGGCCACATCCACAGTCCTCTCTCCATCAGCGTTTGCCTGCAGCGGCTCAGCTGGCCAGATTCAAACGGTGATCCACTGTGCTCGCGCCAGCGGCGGTGGGTCGGGCGGATCGGGAACGGGTTCCGGCGGCGCGGGAGGCGCGATTTTCAAGTATCTCTGGTTGCCCTATTGCCCCGAAGCAAGACCTGGACACCCAGGAGCCGAAGAGATTCGATGCGCTGCTAGCAGAACATGTGATGTGTCCGGCCAGATTCGGGAAGCGCTGTGGCGGAAGCAGTTGACAGACCGGCTGGGCCATCGAGTGCGCATGCCGTGGGAGTACCTGCTGTCTCAGTGCCGCAGCGCCGCCGAACTCGGACCTGGTCGCCAAACCCTCACGTGGAGCGACATCCGGACCGCGATCCGACGTATCGCGGTCCCGGCGGCACAGGTAGGCGGACCTCAGTACACGCTGGTCAACCTTCAGACGACCTTCTACACCAGGGCTAGCACGATTGACCGCACGCTGACGATCCTCGGCTTCACCGTCGACGTGCACATCCAGCCCACGAGCTACATCTGGCACTGGGGCGATGGCACAACCAGCACGACCCATGTGCCGGGGAGGCCGTACCCGGCGAAGGACGTGACCCACACCTACGTCCATGCCACGGCGCAAGGCGCCGGGCTGCCTCTGCGGGTCGACGTTGAATACTCGGCCCGCTACCGCGTCGATGGCACGTCGTGGGTGACCATCCCACAGGCGTTGATGGTCCCCGGCGCGGTCAAGCAACTGCCGGTGAAGCAGGCGAGTGCGGTCCTGGTGGGTCCCGGCGGGTGACCGTAGCGGACGAGAAGTTGTACCGCCACACCCGCGCCGCAACAATCCGCTGGGCCACGTCCATGCGGGGCATTCTGTAGACGCGGGCAACCCGCGGCGAACCCTGGTATCGCCGCTGGACCTCTGCCAGGGCGGGTCGACGGGTGACCGTTGACCCGCCCTCCCGCTGCCGACTGCGCACATCAGCGCGTCAGCTCATCGAAGCGGGATGGCCAGTGGCTGTCCGACCCGAATCGTGCCACCGTCGGTGAGCGAGTTCAGCTGCACGATCTGGTCAATGACGTCGCGCGGGTCGGCCTTGGGGTCGATGCGGGTTGCGATGTCCCACAGGGTCTGGCCGGGCTGGACAACGACGGTCCTTGTCGGTGTGCGGTGCACGCTCCCGATGGAAAGCGCCGGTCCGGCCAGCAGCGCACATGCCAGCAGGGCGGCGACGAGGACAGTCATGAAGACCACCAGCCGGCCCCGCCTCGTTAGGCGCATGCTCACCGCCGCGGCCAGTCCAGGTTGTGCTGCTACGGACATTGCTACCTCCAACCCCAGCCACCCGTGTGGCAGCTGCCTCGAACGACTGTTCGATCGAACCTATGTACGAAACCGTAACGGGGGCCGCCGACAGTTCTCGGGAACGTTCGAACATATGTTCGCGGCGTGTCGAGCCGCCAGCCGCGTCGACTCCCTCCTCTTCTGACTGAACTCAGCGCCCAGAGGGGTCGCGCCGACCTGGGGTTCGAGCAAACTGATGAGCCCAACACGCCGGTTCGAACAGATGTTTGAAAGCGGCGGGGTGCGGGTCTACCGTGGTGCCGATCCTGGCCCGACCGGAAGGTGGCGATGGTGATGGCACAGCGTCCGAGCGACTCCCCCGTCCGCGAACTGCCCGACGGGCCGCCGGACGACAACGGCCTGACCCCCCGCCAGCGCCGAGTGCTCGCTGTCATCCGCGAGTCGGTCCTCGGCCGCGGCTACCCCCCGAGCATGCGGGAGATCGGCCGGGACGTCGGCCTGACCAGCACCTCGTCCGTGGCTCACCAGCTCCGAGTGCTGGAGGCCAAGGGCTTCCTCCGCCGCGACCCCAACCGGCCCCGCGCGGTGGAGGTTCTGATGCCGGAGTCCGCACCAACCGGGGGCGCCTGGTTCGACGAGACGGGGGTCAAGGACGCGTTCCCCGATGCCGTCTTCGTACCGGTCGTCGGCCGGATCGCCGCCGGCGGTCCGATCTTGGCCGAGGAGCGAGTCGAAGACGTCTTCCCGATGCCCAAGCAACTCGTCGGAGACGGCACGCTCTTCCTCCTCGAGGTCAAGGGCGATTCGATGATAGAGGCGGCGATCTGCGACGGCGACTTCGTCGTCGTCCGGCAGCAGCCGAGCGCAGAGAACGGCGAGATCGTTGCCGCGATGATCGACGGTGAAGCTACCGTGAAGACGTTGCAGCGCACCGACGGCACAGTGTGGCTGCTTCCGCACAACAGCGCATACAGCCCGATCGACGGCAGCGACGCTGTCGTGCTGGGCAAGGTTGTGACGGTGCTCCGCAGGATGTGAGGTTTGCTCCGACTGCGAGGTTTGCGGCTCGCGGCAACGGGGAACGTCCGGGTCGGAACTCGACACGGCGGTCGACTGTCAGGGCGGTCGTCGTTCGTGCCGTCAGTAGCGGAGCTGTCGAGACCACGAGAGGGCTCGACCCGGGCATGCCGGCTGCGCGTTCGGACTGCCCGGGTGGAGCCCGATCCGCTTTGCGAGCCCGTCGACCGAGTCGACTACGAGGCTTGAGCTGCCATTCCCGACAATCTCGTCAAGGCGTCCCGGGTGATCTGGGGGTCGTACGTCGTCCACATCGGTGGCAACGATGCCCGCAAAAAGCCCGCATAGCGGGCAGTAGCCAGCCGAGAGTCCAGTACGGCGACCACCCCCCGGTCGGTTGTCGTGCGCACCAGCCGCCCCGCGCCTTGCGCCAGGAGTAGGGCCGCATGCGTCGCGGCCACTGCCATGAAACCGTTGCCGCCAGCCCGCGATACCGCGTTGCTCCGCGCCGACATCAGCGGGTCATCGGGGCGCGGGAACGGAATCCGGTCGATGAGCACGAGTTGACACGTCGGCCCCGGCACATCGACTCCCTGCCACAGCGACAGGGTGCCGAACAAGCAAACGGCCGGGTTGGCGACGAACTCCGCCTGCAGGTGCGAGAGCTGGCCGTCGCCCTGACAGAGCAGCGGTATATGGGGGAGCGCCTCCCGGACCGCCTCGCTAGCCGCCTCGGCGGCGCGCCGCGACGAAAACAGGCCAAGCGTGCGCCCGCCTGCCGCAGACACGAGCGACACGATCTCGTCGATCTGGGCCGTAGGGATGCCGTCCCTCGAGGGGGGTGGCAGGTGGCGCGCGACATAGAGGATCGCCTGGTGCCGATAGTCGAACGGAGACCCGACATCGACGCCCCGCCAGGAGAGGGCTGGCTGCTCGTCGCCGGGATCATCGGCGTCGTAACTGACCGCGCCGGCTCCCGCTGTCGCCGGGTAATCCACTCCCTCGTCCACCAGATCGAGGGAGTGATCGACGCGCTCGGCGGCGTGCAGACCCACCGAGACCGCCAACGCGGTGAAGTCGCCGCCCAGCTTGATCGTCGCTGACGTCAGCACCGCTGTCTTGTCGGCGAACAACGTCCCGCGCAGCTGGCCGTCAACTCGAAGCGGCGCGATGCACAGCACCGCACTCCCCTGGTTCAGCTCCCGCTCGGCGAGCCAGGTGACGTCGTCGTCACTGTGCGCGGCTAGTCGTTCGGCCACCTTTCGCACCTCGTCAGCGATTCCGCGGGCCTGCTGGCGAGCCGCGTCGCCGTCTCCTTCACCGGTGTCGCGAGGAAGCGCAGAGACCACCGCCCGGGCTGCGTCCCGGACCAACGCTAGTGCCTGTGACAGTGCTTCCGGCACGTTGACGATCCGCCCGCCCGGCAGCCCGACCAGCGCTCCGCGAAGCGCGTCTGCCGCGTCGTCGAGATCGTCGGCTTCGCGCCCCTTGACGAAGTTGCGCACCCGACGTACCGCCCGGTCGACAACCGGCAGCGACAGCTCATCGGTCGCCTGCTGGGTGACGCGCGAGACGAGCTCATGCGCCTCATCCACCACCACGACGTCGTACTCCGGGATCATCGGCACTCCGCCGACGGTGTCGATGGCAAGCAGCGAGTGGTTCGTGACGATGAGGTCGGACTGGGCCGCCTTCTCGCGAGCGCGCTCGGCGAAACACTCAAGGCCGTAGGGACACTTCGCCGCGCCGAGACACTCACGGTGGCTCACCGACACTTGTCGCCAGGTCCTGTCGACGTGCGATGGCGCGCTGTCGCGGTCGCCCGGTCCGCCGGACGTCGCCTGCTCCTCCGCCCAGGCTCGTAGCCTGAGCACCTCCGCTCCGCTGCCCTCGGCAATCTCGACCAGCACGCCCTGGTCGTCCGGGACGCCGTCGCGGACCCGGTGCAGGCAGGCGTAGTTGTTGCGTCCCTTCAGCACCGCGTACGACGGGCGTTCGGACAGGACGCCGTCGACGCCGGCCAGCAGCGCCGGGATGTCTCGCTCGACAAGCTGGTGTTGCAGCGCAAGTGTGGCAGTCGCGACGACCACGCGGCCGGGGTGCAGGATCGCCGGCACGAGATAGGCCAGCGACTTCCCGGTGCCGGTTCCGGCCTGAACGAGGAGATGCTGCCCGGACTTCATGGCCGCCTCGACAGCGGCTGCCATCTGGACCTGGCCACTTCGCTCGTCGCCGCCAATGGCGGCCACCGCCGCACGCAGCACGTCGACGACCGGCGGCTGATCCTGCTCGGCATCTGCCGGCCGCATCTGCCCGGGCGTGGCGTCCACCGGCCGAGGCTATCCGAATCCCAGACGACGAGCGGTGTCGTCCACAGCCGGTGCCTCGGACGTCAGAGGAACTCGGCGCGGAATGCGAGCAGCAGGGGCAGCATCATCGCCGCCAACATCAACCAGGCCACGACGCGGTGCGACAGCTTGTTGCTGTTGAGCGAGCCGGCCATCGCCACGAGGGCGCCTTCTTGGGTGTGCCGGTCCAGACCCATCCGCTGCGCGTCGTCAGGGATTCCATGCATCGCGTGCATCGCGACCAGCGGCGGCGGTTCCTCGTCGTCGTACATCCCTTCGGGTTGCATGACGCGGCTACCGGACCAAGTGCAGGTTGAGCGCGCACACACACTCCGGCCCATGGATTGCCGACGCCGGCTCGGAGTGACAGGTGGTGTGGACGAAGACCGGTGCAACGTGGTGGTGTGGATGGACAGTGGCCGCGGATGCGCCACTCAGCCCGAACAACACGCCAACGGCGGCGACCCCGCCCGCGAGCACGGTCCGCTTCCTGCCGACGAGCGACGCGATATGCGGCATCTGGGTCTCCTGTGCGCTCACGAGCGGCGAGCTGCTCACCCCACATTCTACCCTCATCACCCTTGCCCGTCACCCGCCGAGACGGCGCCACCGCACCGGCTTCTGCGGCGTGTCGGTGCAGAACTGACGTCTCGTCAGGCGGGTGCGGCGCCTGCGCCGTCGAAGGCGTACGGCGCCAGCTCACCGGCAAGACCCGGGTTGACCCGGGCACGCAGCCGCGAGCCGTCTCCGGTGTGCTCCAACGTCACGACCTCGCCGTGCTGATGCACCTTGTTGAGAAGGTCTCCGCGGGCATAGGGGACCAGCAGGTCGACCTCCACCGAAGGCCGAGGCAGATCCGCCTCGAGGGCGGCCGCCAGCTCGTCCAGCCCCGCCCCCGTCCTGGCCGAGACCACGACAGCATGCGGTTCGCGGGCCCGGAGCCGGGTCAGCACCAGCGGGTCGGCGACGTCGGCCTTGTTGACGACGATCAGCTCGGGCACCCCGCCGGCCCCGATCTCACCGAACACCTCCCGTACGGCGGCGATCTGGCCTTCGGGATCGGGGTGCGAGCCGTCGACGACGTGCAGCACGAGATCAGCCTCGGCAACCTCCTCCAGCGTCGAGCGGAATGCCTCGACCAGCTGGTGTGGCAGATGCCGGACGAAGCCGACTGTGTCGGACAGCGTGTAGACCCTGCCGTCCGGCGTTGTGGTCCGCCTGGTCGTCGGGTCGAGGGTGGCGAACAGCGCGTTCTCCACGAGCACGCTGGCGCCGGTGATCCGGTTGAGCAACGACGACTTGCCCGCATTGGTGTAGCCCGCGATGACGACGGCCGGCACTTCTCGCCGTACACGCTCGGCCTTCTTGGTCACCCTGGCCGTCTTCATGTGCGCGAGCTCGCGGCGCAACTTGGCCATCCGGGCAGTGATCCGGCGGCGGTCGGTCTCGAGCTTGGTCTCACCAGGCCCGCGGCCGCCGATGCCGCCGCCCTGGACGCCCACCCGGCCACCGACCTGGCGCGACAGGTTGCCGCCCCAGCCGCGCAGCCGCTGCTTCAGGTACTCAAGCTGCGCCAGCTCGACCTGCGCCTTGCCCTCCTTGGAGCGCGCGTGCTGCGCGAAGATGTCGAGGATCAACGCGGTGCGGTCGACGACCTTGACCTTGGTCCGGTCCTCCAGGTTGCGTAGCTGAGAAGGGCTCAGCTCACCGTCACAGATCACCGTGTCAGCCCCGGTGCTGGCGACCACAGAGGCGAGATAGTCGACCTTCCCGCCGCCGATGTAGGTAGCCGGATCCGGCTTGCCGCGCCGCTGCGAGAACGCGTCGAGCACCTGCGACCCCGCGGTCTCGGCCAGCAACGCGAGCTCGGCGAGTGAGTTGTCTGCATCCTCGACCGTGCCGTCGGTCCACACTCCGACGAGGACGACCCGCTCCAGCCGGAGCTGGCGGTATTCGACCTCACCGACGTCCTCGAGCTCGGTCGACAAGCCGGCGACCCGGCGCAGGGCGATGCGCTCCTCGAGGTCCAGGGACCGCTGGCCCCCGTCACCCTCCGACGGAGCCCACGCGGGCGGATAGCTGAAGGTCGGCAGCTGATCGGAGAGGTTGTCTTTGTTGGCAGTCATCTGCCGTCAACTCTACGTCGAGGGGTGGGCCGCGACGACTTCATTTCCGCGCGCATCGGGCGGCGGGCTGACGGTCAGCCGACCCAGACTCCTTCGGCGACCAGAACCGCCGGGCCTTTGAGATGGAGACGGTCGTCTGCGTCCCAGGTCACCTCGAGAGTCCCGCCGGGTACGTCGACCACGCGGACGACCGGCCGAGAAGGCCTGGTCCCCTGACCGCCGCCATCTGCTTCGTCCGCGCCTGTCCCGCGCCCGGCCGGCGTGGGCTCCTCGTCGGCGACAACTGAGGCGACGACGGCCGCACAGGCGCCGGTGCCGCAGGACAGCGTCTCCCCGACCCCCCGCTCGTGCACCCGCATGGCGATCTCACCGGTGTGGCGGCGGCAGAGGAACTCGACGTTGGCTCCGTCGGGGAAGTCTTCCGCCGACAGGGTGGGCGCCTCTAGCAAGGAGCCGACCTCGTCCAACGAGTCGACCCCAACGACCGCGTGTGGGTTGCCTATGTCGACCCTCACGGCGTCGTAGGACCGACCCTCGACGGTGACCTTGACGTTGGCGCCGACGACCGGCACGCCCATCACGACGCTGATCTCGTCGTCGTCACAGAAGGTGACACTGCGCACGCCGGCCCGGGTGTCGACGAGCAGTGGCTCGGCAGGATCGACAAGCCGGGTCGCGGCGAGATAGCGCGCGAAGACCCTGATCCCGTTGCCGCACATCTCGGCCTTGGACCCGTCGGCGTTGCGGTAGTCCATGAACCACTCGGCGTCGGCTCCACCACGCATCACCCGCAGCACGCCGTCAGCACCGATGCCCGCGTGCCGGTCGCAAACGCGAGCGACGACCTCGGGATCGAGGTCGCCGTGGATCTTGCCGGACAGGTCGGGGAGCACCACGAAGTCGTTGTGGGTCCCGTGACCCTTGACGAACGGGAAGCTCACCTCACCGATCGTACGGTGTCAAGGGCCTCGTCGAGCCGCTCCGAGCCGTTCGGGCCAAGCCAGTGGATCCGAGGGTCACGGCGGAACCAGGAGGCCTGTCGGCGCGCGAACCTGCGGGTCGAGCGCACCGTCTCGTCGTACGCCGTTTGCTCTGTCACCTCACCGCCTAGATAGGCGAGCACCTGCCGATAGCCCAGCGCCCGGCTCGCCGTCCGGCCCTGACGCAGACCCTTCCGCTCCAGCCGTCGGACCTCATCGACCAGACCTGCCTCCCACATGTGATCGACGCGGCGGCTGATCCGCTCGTCCAGGGCCGGGCGGGGGACGTCGACACCGACAGCCACGACGCGGTCGAACGCGTACTCGGGGCGGGGCAGTGTGGCCCGGAACGGCCCGCCGGTGAGCTCGCCCACCTCCAGCGCCCGGACGATCCGTCGAGCATTCGTCGGAAGGATCGCTGCAGCCGCCGCCGGGTCGGTGCGGGCCAGTCGGTCGTGCAGCGGCTCCGGTCCCAGGCTTGCCGCCTCCGCCTCCAGGCGCTGTCTGATCTCTGGGTCGGTGCCCGGGAACTCGAACCTGTCGAGGATGGCGCGGACGTACAACGCGGAGCCACCGACCACGATGGGCACCGCCCGATGCCGGTGAGCCTCGGCAATCGCCTCCCGCGCCCAGCCCTGGAACTCCGCGACGGTCAGCGGCTCCGTCACCTCGAGCACATCGACCAGGCGGTGGGGGACGCCTCGCCGCTCGGTGACAGACAGCTTCGCGGTGCCGATG
>JAICMS010000215.1 GCA_025929075.1 Propionibacteriales bacterium | reverse complement strand
TACCTCGTAGAGCAGCTGGGACAGCACCGTGTCGACGGTCACCGCGCCGTCGCTCCCGGGATGCTTCGTGATGACGCAGGAGCCGTCGGGGCGCAGCTCGGCGATGGGGAAGCCCGGCCGGGTCAGGTCGGGGATCTCGCGGAAGAACGCGAGGTTGCCGCCGGTCGCCTGGGTGCCGCACTCGATGACGTGTCCGGCCGCCATGGCACCGGCGATGGCGTCGAAGTCCGACCGGCCCCAGCCGAAGTGGGCGATCGCCGGGCCGACGACCACGGAGGCGTCGGTCACCCGGCCGGTGATGGCGATGTCCGCCCCGGCCCGGCAGGCCTCCGCGATGCCGAACCCGCCGAGGTAGGCGTTGGCGGCCAGCGGCTTCCCGAGGTCGAGCTCCGCGGCCCGGTCGGTGAGGTCGTCGCCGTCGACGACCGCAACGCGTACGTCGAGGCCGAGCCGGCTCGCCAGGTCGTGCACCGCGGCGGCGCAGCCGTGCGGGTTGAGGCCGCCGGCGTTGGTCACGATCCGGACGCCCTTGTCGAGGGCGAGGCCGAGGCAGTCCTCGAGCTGGCGCAGGAAGGTCCGGGCGTAGCCGAGGCCGGCATCGCGGGCCCGGTCCCGGGCGAGGATGAGCATCGTCAGCTCGGCCAGGTAGTCGCCGGTGAGCACGTCGAGCGGGCCGCCCTCGAGCATCTCCCGCATGGCCGCCAGCCGGTCGCCGTAGAAGCCGGAGCAGTTCCCGATCCGCAGGACGTCGGCTGCCGGTGCCGCGGGGCTCGTGTCGGTCATGACATCGCAGCGTGGCACACCTCGACCAAAACAAGCAAGACTGCTTGTTTTCTGGCTCGGGGCGGTCTACCGTCAGGCCATGCGGCTCACCGAGGACCACCACGACTTCCGCTCCAGCGTCCGGCACTTCGTGGACACGGTGGTCAACCCCCACGTCGACGAGTGGGAGCACGATGGTGCCTTTCCCGCGCACGACCTCTTCCCCAAGGCTGCGGCGGTCGGGCTGCTCGGCATCGAGTACGACCCGGCCTATGGCGGGCTCGGGGCGGACCACTCCTTCCAGCTGGTGGCCTGCGAGGAGCTCGGCCGGCTCCGCTCCGCCGGGGTGGGGATGGCCATCGGGGTGCAGTCGATGATGGCGACGCCGTCGCTCGCCGAGCTCGGGACGGACGCCCAGAAGACCGAGTTCCTCGCACCGGCCATCGCGGGGACGGCGGTCGCGGCGATCGCCGTGACCGAACCGGACACCGGCTCCGACGTGGCCCGGCTGCGGACCCGGGCCCGGCGCGACGGCGACGACTGGGTCATCTCCGGCCGCAAGACGTTCATCACCAACGGCACCCAGGCCGACTGGATCTGCCTGCTCGCGCGAACTTCCGACGAGGGCGGCTACAAGGGCATCTCGCAGATCCTGGTGCCGACGACGACGCCGGGCTTCTCGGTGAGCCGCCGGCTCACCAAGCTCGGGAACCACGCGTCCGACACGGCCGAGCTCGTCTTCGACGACGTGCGGGTCCCGGTCGCGAACACGATCGGCGAGGTCGGGCGCGGCTTCCAGCAGCAGATGCAGCAGTTCGTCGTCGAGCGGATGTATGCCGCGTACGTGACGGTCGGGCAGTGCGACCGCGCACTCGAGCAGACGCGCCGGTTCGCACTCGAACGCACTGTCTTCGGCGGCCCGCTCGCCTCGAAGCAGTACGTCGCGTTCCGCCTCGCCGAGCTGCAGGCCCAGGTGGACCTGCTGCGCAGCCACAACCGCCAGACCTGCGAAGCTCGGATCGCCGGCGAGGACATCACCCGGATGGCCTCGGTCGCCAAGCTGACCGCCGGCCGTCTCGTCCGCGAGGTGGCCGACACGTGCCTGCAGTTCCACGGCGGCATGGGCTACGTCGAGGAGACGTGGACGTCCCGGTTCTTCCGGGATGCCCGGCTCGCGTCGATCGGTGGGGGAGCGGACGAGGTCATGCTCCAGGTCCTCGCCCGCCTCGACGGCCTGCCCGCCTGAACC
>JAICMS010000182.1 GCA_025929075.1 Propionibacteriales bacterium | reverse complement strand
GGGCCGCCAAGGTGCTCGACCAAGGCGATGATGTCGCTCGCGGCGGCGAAGTCTTCGAAGCGGTCGAACGTGGTGTCGCTGTCGCCTTGGCCGCGCAGGTCCATGGTCGCGACGCGGTAGCCGGCGACGAGGAGCGGCTCGACGTTGAACCGGAAGACCTGCCGCAGGTCGCCCATGCCAGGGGTGAGGACGACGAGAGGCGCGTCTTGCGGCCCCTGGAGGTCGTAGGCGACGCGGCCGGTGCCGCGGTCGAGGTAACGGACGCCCCCGCGGGCGACAGCTAACGCGTTCATCTCGGTGATCCCTTCCGGCGGGTTGGCTAGCCCGGTGGCTAACTGGCTTGCCTCATAAGCTAATCCTATTAGCCAAGACCGTCAAGACCCATTTTGAATCTGTCGTGACGGATTGCACACCGCTCTCGGCTTCGATCTCTGCGCCGCTCGGGCGTAGGTTGTGGACGCTCATGCCCACCATCACCGCACTCGCAGGAGCGAACCGCCTATGACCGTCCAAAGCGCTAGTCGTCGAGCGGCCAATCGAGCCGCCATTGGCGCGCGCACCCTGCGCACCGACCGATGGTGGCTGCAGCCGGCGGTCACCTTCGGTGTGCTGTTCTCGTTCATCGTTTACGCGACGTGGGCCGCATTCGTGAACGAGGACTACTTCTACGAGCCCTACCTCTCGCCGCTGTATTCGCCCTGCCTGGCGACCGGGTGTGGCTCGGTGCACGGCTCACACGGCGTGCCGGAGGTCGGCGTCCTCGGGCCGTGGTGGGTCATCTCGCCTGCGATCATCATCTTGATCGTCCCGCTTGGTTTCCGGATGACCTGCTACTACTACCGCAAGGCTTACTACCGCTCGTTCTGGCTGTCGCCGCCCGCCTGCGCGGTCGCCGAGCCGCATACGAAGTACACCGGTGAGACCCGGTTTCCGCTGATCCTGCAGAACATCCACCGCTACTTCTTCTACCTCGGCGTGATTCTGAACTGCATCCTCACCTACGACGCGGTCATCGCGTTCCGCGACCACAGCGGCAAGTGGGGGCACGTCGGGCTCGGCACGATCGTGCTGGTGCTCAACGCGATCTTCTTGTGGGGCTACTCGATCGGCTGCCACTCGTGCCGCAACATCATCGCGGGGCGACTGAACCATTTTTCTAAGCACCCGATCCGCTACACGTTGTGGGGCAAGGTCAGCTGGTTCAACCGCTACCACATGCAGTTCGCCTGGGTTTCGCTGATCTGGGTGGCGCTCACCGACCTCTACGTGCGACTCGTGGCGTCGGGCACCATCCACGGCGGCTGGGTCTAGAGAGCAGGAACTCATGACAGAACTCGAGCGGCATTCCTACGACGTAGTCGTCATCGGCGCGGGCGGCGCCGGGCTGCGCGCGGCGATCGGCGCACACGAGGCTGGCGCGCGCACCGCCGTCGTCTGCAAGTCGCTGCTTGGCAAAGCCCACACCGTCATGGCCGAGGGCGGCATCGCGGCGTCCATGGGCAACGTGTGGCCAGAGGACAACTGGCAGGTGCACTTCCGCGACACCATGCGCGGCGGCAAGATGCTCAACCACTGGCGGATGGCCCAACTGCACGCGCAAGAGGCGCCGGACCGGGTGTGGGAGCTGGAGTCGTGGGGCGCGCTGTTCGACCGCACCAAGGAAGGCAAGATCTCCCAGCGCGACTTCGGCGGCCACCGCTACGCCCGGCTGGCGCATGTCGGCGACCGCACCGGCCTGGAGATGATCCGCACGCTGCAGCAGCGCGCCGTCTCCCTCGGCATCGACGTCTTCATGGAATGCACGATCACCCAGCTCTTCAAAGACGGCGACCGCGTCTCGGGCGCCTTCGGCTACTGGCGCGAGTCCGGCCGATTCATCGCGTTCGACGCGCCGGCGATCATCTTGGCCACCGGCGGCATCGGCAAGTCGTTCAAGGTGACGTCCAACTCATGGGAGTACACCGGCGACGGCCACGCGCTCGCGATGGAGGCTGGCGCGCCGCTGGTCAACATGGAGTTCGTGCAGTTCCACCCCACCGGCATGGTGTGGCCGCCGTCCGTGCGCGGCATCCTCGTCACCGAGTCGGTGCGCGGCGACGGCGGAGTGCTGCGCAACTCCGAGGGCAAGCGGTTCATGTTCAACTACATCTCCGACTACTTCAAAGCGGAGACCGCCGACACCGAGCAAGAGGCCGACGCCTGGTACGAGGACCACGTCAACAACCGCCGTCCGCCCGAGTTGCTGCCGCGCGACGAAGTGGCCCGCGCTATCAACGCCGAGGTGAAGGCTGGGCGCGGCTCGCCGCACGGCGGTGTGTTCCTCGACATCGCGTCGCGCCGGTCGGCAGAGTTCATCCAAAAGCGGCTGCCGTCGATGTACCACCAGTTCAAGGAGCTGGCCGACGTCGACATCACCAAGGAACCGATGGAGATCGGCCCGACCTGCCACTACGTGATGGGCGGCGTGGAAGTCGACCCCGATACCCAGATGTCGAAGGTGCCTGGGCTTTACGCGGCGGGTGAGGTCGCCGGCGGGATGCACGGCGCCAACCGCCTCGGCGGCAACTCCCTGGGCGATCTGCTCGTGTTCGGGAAGCGGGCGGGCGAGCATGCGGCCGCGTACGCGGCCGGCACCGCGGCAAACCGGCCCACGGTCGCGGAGAGTGCCATCACGGCAGCCGGCGACGCGGCGGTGGCACCGTTCTCCCGCGAGGGTGGCGAGAACGCCTACACCGTTCACCGCGACCTGCAAGAAACGATGCACACCCTGGTCGGCATCATCCGCACCGCCGAGGAAATGTCGCAGGCGCTCGAAAGGATCGAGGAGTTCAAGACTCGGGTCGCCCACGTGTCCGTCGAAGGCCACCGGCAGTACAACCCCGGCTGGCATCTGTCGATCGACCTCAAGAACATGCTGCTCGTCTCGGAGTCGATCGCGAGGGCCGCGCTCGACCGCAAGGAGAGCCGCGGCGGCCACACTCGAGACGACTACCCGGCGACCGACCCGTCATGGGGCCACATCAACGTGCTCGTCCGGCTCAACTCCGACCGCACGGGAGTTGAGGTGTTCCACCAAGACCTGCCGCAGATGCCGGACGAACTGAAGAAGCTCTTCGACGACGGGAGCCACTGAGATGGGCTACGACCTCAAAATGCGCGTCTGGCGCGGTGACGAGAACGGCGGCGAACTCGTCGACTTCACCGTGCCGGTCGAGGAGGGCGAGGTCGTGCTCGACGCGATCCACCGGTTGCAGGCCACCCAAGCCGGTGACCTCGCCGTCCGATGGAACTGCAAGGCCGGCAAATGCGGTTCGTGCAGCGCCGAGATCAACGGCCGGCCCCGACTGATGTGTATGACCCGGCTCTCGGTTTTCGACCCGGCCGAGACCGTGACGGTGACGCCGGTGCGCACGTTCCCCGTCATCCGCGACCTCGTCACCGACGTGTCGTTCAACTACGAGAAGGCGCGTCAGGTGCCGGCCTTCACCCCGCCTGCTGATCTGAAACCGGGCGAGTACCGGATGGCCCAGGTCGACGTCGAGCG
>JAICMS010000177.1 GCA_025929075.1 Propionibacteriales bacterium | reverse complement strand
CTTCGGCCGGCCGGAGCCTCGTGACCGCGACAAGGAGCCTGAGCCGCATGCCGATCCCGAGTCGGTCGCCCGGACGATCCTGCTGACCAAGCTGACGGCCACCGCCCGGTCCCGGCATGAGCTGGCCGAGGCCCTGGCTGCGCGCAACGTTCCCGATGATGTTGCGACCCGGGTGCTCGACAGGTTCGAGCAGGTCGGACTCGTCGACGACGAGGCGTTCGCGGAGTCGTGGGTCCGCTCGCGGCAAGCGGCCAAGGGGTTGTCGAGGCGCGCGCTGGGTAGGGAGCTGCGGGACAAGGGTGTCGACGCAGACACAATCACGGCGAGCCTGGCGGGCGTCGACGACGAGGCGGAGGCCGCTGCTGCCCGCCGGCTGGTGGAGCACAAGCTGCGATCCATCCGCCAGCTCGACGAGGCGACCCGCACCCGCCGGCTCGTGGCGATGCTGGCCAGGAAGGGCTATTCCGCCGATGTGTCGTTCGCGGTGGTGCGGGCGGCGCTCCAGGACGACAACTCTTTGGCGTAATAGTCGGCCACCGCCTCATCGAGGTTCTCCGGCCATGCCACACCCAGGCCGCTGACCGTGCGCCGGCCGAGCGTCCGGAAGGCCTCTCGGGCCGCCAGCATCGCCGCGATCACCGAGTCGCGGTTCGGCTGCGGCACCGGAAGCCCCTCCAGCGCCAGCCGCTGGTCCGGTGTCAGCCTGGCCGACCACTGCTTGATGCCCATGACCGGTAGCGGCTGGTTCGCCTCGACCAGCAGCTGGTAGAGCATCGTCTGGGTGTTGATCACGCCGACGACGCCGAGCAGCCAGTCCTGCCTGGCGACGACCGCAGCGGGGAAGATCGCCTGCTGTCGGTAGAACTCCTCGACGATCTCCAGCATTCGCTGACCGTCCGGGCCGCGAGACGGCTGCTCGATCACGACTCGCCCGGTGAGATTGTCCCGATCCATGACTGTGACCAGCGCCGGTTGCGAGGATTCCATCAGCCGGCTCACCGGCAGGGCGACGACGTCGAACCGCTCACAGGTGGCGGTGACCGAATAGAAGCTGCCGGGCATTCCCGGGAGTTCGCGGGCGATGATCGCCGGAGTCACCGTCGCCAGCCAGTCACGCCACCGCTCCGCAAACTCGGCGAAGTCTTCATCCGTCACTGCCAGGACGACGTCGAGATCCGAGCCTGCGTCAGCCACTCCTCGACCCACCGAACCCGACAGCCAACACGCTCGGATCCGGTCATCCGGCTCGACGGCGGCGACGAACCGGTCGAAGAGAGCGGAGTAGCCGGCTGGCAGGGCGGAGAGGAGATCCCGCACGCCTGTCATGTCAGTGACCGTAGTTGTCGACTCCGCCAGCCCTGCCGCGAGGCTGCGAAGGCGGTTCCTTGACCGCCGAAACACCACGGCCCTAGCGTGAGCGGCACGGCAACGCGGGCGCCTCACACGGGCTTCGCAGGACCGCACACGCCGCCGGGCACGTTGCTCGAGGAGGACGTCGATGTCGGGTCTGGTCTTGTCGTTGGTGGCAGCGATCTGGCTGGCCACGGTAATCCTCCTCATCGCAGTTGTTGTCGCCGTACGGCGAGGGGGTCAGACCCGACGGGTGCGGCGGAGCTCACCGTCGCTTCTTGACCCCCTGGTCACACCACGAAGCGACGCGGTGCACAGCGAGGCGGCCTCGTTGCTCCACCGGCCGGCCGACATCAGCCAGCGAGATGACGGGTCACTCGTCGACCGCGACCGCCGGCTGGAGGAGCGCCAGCAGCGGATCGAGGACCGGGCCGCCGACCTCAGGGAACGTGAGCGGGTGCTGGCCGCTGAAGAGTCGCGGCTTGCCGCCATGGCGACCGAGCGGCGCAGCCTGCTCGAACAGGCTGCCGGATTGACTGCCGACGAGGCGACAGCAGCCCTGGTCAAGGACATCGTGAGCGACGCCAAGCGGGAGGCGTCCCGCACGGTGCGCGCGATCGAGCGAGCGGCGCGGGAGACGGGGGAGGAGCGGGCCCGCGGCATCCTCGTGACCGCGCTGCAGCGGCTGGCCACCGACCAGACGTCGGAGTCGGTGGTCTCGGTCGTGCAGCTGCCTGGGGACGAGATGAAGGGCCGGATCATCGGCCGGGAGGGCCGCAACATCCGGACCTTCGAGCAGACGACCGGCGTCAACCTGGTCATCGACGACACCCCGGAGTCGGTCCTGGTCTCCTGCTTCGACCCGGTACGCCGAGAGGTAGCCCGCGTCACCCTGGAGCAGCTGGTCGCTGACGGGCGCATCCATCCGAGCCGGATCGAGGACGTCTACCAGCACAGCCTCGAGGAGGTGAACCGCATCTGTGAGCGGGCCGCTCGCGACGCGCTGCTCGAGGCCGGGGTCGCCGACGTACACCCCAAGCTGGTGTCCGTGCTCGGCCAGCTGCGGTTCCGCACCTCCTACGGGCAGAACGTGCTCCGGCACCTGGTGGAGTCGGCCCATCTGGCCGGACTGATTGCCGACGAGCTCGGCATCGAGCGGGCGACATGCGTGCGAGCCGCCTTCCTGCACGACGTCGGCAAGGCGCTGACCCACGAGGTCCCGGGCAGCCACGCCGCTGTCGGGGCCGATCTGGCCCGCCGCTGCGGCGAGAGCGACACGGTGGTCAACGCCATCGCAGCCCATCACAACGAGGTTGACCCGCTCACCGTCGAGGCAGTGCTCACCCAGGTGGCGGACGCGATCAGCGGCGGCCGGCCCGGCGCCCGCCGGGAGTCGCTGGAGGTCTACGTCCGGCGGCTCGAGCGACTGGAGGAGATCGCCCAGACCGGCGAGGGAGTCGAGAAGGTGTTCGCGATGCAGGCTGGCCGCGACATCAGAGTGATGGTGCAGCCGGACGTCGTCGATGACATCCAGGCCCAGGTGCTGGCCCGCGACATCGCCAAGCAGATCGAGCACGAGCTGACCTATCCCGGCCAGATCAAGGTCACCGTGATCCGCGAGTCCCGCGCCACCGAGATCGCCCGCTGACCACCCCCCTACCCCGCCGAGACGGCGCCAACGCACCGGTTCTGTCGGCGTGTCGCGACAGAAGTGACGTCTCGCGGACGTTGGTAACGTGCCCGGCATGACAGCTCAGGGCCCGGCCCGCACGTGGGACGGCCTGGAGATCGCCACCGACAACCCGATCGGCTGCACGGTCGTCGTACGGCGACCGGGCGCCTGCGGCGAGCCCGAGTACCTGCTGCTGCATCGAGCTCACCACGGCCCCGACTACGCCGGGGACTGGGCCTGGACGCCGCCCTCCGGTTGCCGCCAGCCCGGCGAGCCCGTCTACACCGCTGCGCTGCGCGAACTGGTCGAGGAGACCGGCCTGGCCGGGCAGCGGCCCTGGGCGGTCGACCTGGCTCGGTCGGCCGGAAATGGGGAGCCGGCGCGCTGGGCCGCGTTCGCGGTCGACGTACCGCGGGACATCAGCGTGGAGCTGACTGACCCTGAGCACGACAGGTTCGAGTGGGTGAGCGCCTCGGCCGCTGCCGAGCGGCTGTCGCCAGCGGTCGTGGCAACCACGGTGGCGAAGGCGGCGTCGATCCCCGACGTCGTTGTCGGCTTCCGCCCGATGACGTACGACGACCTGCCCGACGTGGTGCGATGGGTGACCACGCCGCACGTTCAGCGGTGGTGGGACGACGAGTCGACCGATCTCGACGGCGCCGAGCGCCACTACGG
>JAICMS010000049.1 GCA_025929075.1 Propionibacteriales bacterium | reverse complement strand
GGGTGATGTCGTTGCCGCCGAGCACCTCGGCGATCCGCTCCGCCATGGCGATGCCCGCGCTGCTGAGGTGATAGCCGGGCAGCCGGCCGTAGAGGATGCCGCTGGGGTTGTCGACCTCACCGTGCCGGAGCAGGTGGACGACCGTCGTCGGAGTGCTCACTCGCCGGCTCCGGCGGAGTTGTCGGCAGGTGGCGGTGGGGTTGCGGCGGCTGCTGCTGCTGCGACGGGGAGCGCCTCGGCGACCCGGTCCAGCGCCCGGTCGTCGTGCGCCGCACTGACGAACCACGCCTCGTAGGCGCTGGGCGGCAGGTAGACCCCGGCGTCGAGCATGGCGTGGAAGAAAGCGGCGTAGCGATGTGTCGCCTGCTTGTTGGCGGCGTCGAAGTTGTCGATCACGGTGACCTCGTCGGAGTCGACGAAGAACACGCTGAACAGGTTCCCGGCGGCCTGGATGACGTGGGGCACACCCGCCTCGGTGAGCGCCTTCCCGGCCAACTCCTGCAGCCGGCCGGCCGCTTGGTCGAGATGGGCGTAGACGTCGTCGGTCGCCAGCCGGAGGGTGGTGAGTCCGGCAGTCGCAGCGACGGGGTTACCGGAGAGGGTGCCCGCCTGGTAGACGGGGCCTGCCGGCGCCAGCCGCTCCATCACCTCTCGCCGACCACCGACCGCTGCCGCCGGGAACCCGCCGCCCATCACCTTGCCGAAGGTCATCAGGTCCGGCGCCCACCCCTCGTCCGCGCCGTCGAGCGCCCAGTGGCCTGACCGGGTGACCCGGAACCCCGTCATCACCTCGTCGCTGATGAACAGCGCACCGTGACGTCGGCACTGCTCGGCGAGCGCGTGGTTGAAGCCCGGCCTGGGCGGGACCACACCCATGTTGCCGACCGCCGCCTCGGTGATCACGCACGCGATCTGGTCGCCGTACTCGGCGAACGTCTGCTTCACCGCGTCGAGGTTGTTATAAGGCAGGACGATCGTCGACGCCGTCGAAGCGGCCGGGATCCCCGGCGTGCCCGGCAGGCCGAAGGTCGCCACTCCGGAGCCGGCGGCGGCCAGCAGCGCGTCGACGTGGCCGTGGTAGCAGCCGGCGAATTTCACCACCACGTCGCGGCCAGTGACGCCACGGGCCAGCCGGACGGCCGTCATCGTCGCCTCGGTACCGGACGAGACCAGCCGCACCATCTCGACCGGCGTGCGGTCGACGATCTCCGCTGCCAGCTCGACTTCCGGCTCGCTCGGCGTCCCGTACGACGTCCCGTTGGCGACGGCGGTGGTGACCGCCTCGACCACCTGGGGGTGAGCGTGGCCGAGGATCAGCGGTCCCCACGAGCACACCAGGTCGACGTACTCGTTGCCGTCGACGTCATAGAGGTAAGGCCCTCTGCCACGCCGCACGAACACCGGGGTGCCGCCGACGGCCCCGAACGCCCGGACCGGACTGTTGACCCCTCCGGGCGCAAGGTCACACGCCCGCGCATACAGGGCTTCGGAGGCGGCGGTGCTGCGGGCGTGACCGGTCAGGCTGGGGTCGGCAGGCACTCAGCCATTGTGGGCGAGCATCCTGAGCATCCCCAACCCGCCCCTGTCGCGGAGCCGGCTCCAGCTAGAACGGGACCTCTGTCGTGAGCAACTCGCTCCCCGCAGCGCGGCCGGCCAGCACCCGGCAGAACTCGACGGCGTCCATAGTGAGCTCGTCGCGGCCGCCACCGTCGGCGGAGCCGAACGTTCCCCCGGCCGGGCCGGTGAGGGTGAGCCGGAAGGGCTGTCCGTGGCGTTCGGCCCACTCCGCTACGACGTCCGCGACGATCACGCCGTCGTGGTCGGCCGTGAGGATGAGCTCGTGACCGGTGGCGTGGGAGAGGTCGATGCGGTGCATCCAGGGGTCGCGGGTGAGGATGGTGCCGACGAGGTACCCCAGCGTCCAGGTTTCGTCGGCGCCGTTGATGCGCTGCTTGTCCGGTAGCAGCCGGCTCCTGATGAAGCCAGGCATCCGCCGCCGACCCTTGGCGGCCTTGGGGCCGACCCAGGCCATCAGTCGTACCAGCTCGTCGGGCGGCTGTGACGCGAAGAGGTCGACCTGATGGGCGGTGAGCGCGTCGATTGGTGGGGCGCCCGGCAGGTGGCGGGCCTTTGCCGCCCGTTGCTGCCTGATGGTCTGCAACGGTGAAGAGGCCATCAACGCCATCCCGATCATGTGCGCCACCATCTCCTGCACGTTCCAGAGCGTGCAGTCGGTGGGGCTAGCCCAGTCCTCGGCTGTCAAGGCTGCGACCGCATCGGCACAGCGTCGGTACTCCTCGGCGGCCAGAGTGGCGGCGACGTCGCGCGGCAGCGCCGACCGGCGCGGGGTCGTCGGAGTGGCTTGGGTCATGGTCATGGTTCCTGGCTTCCTTTTGCTTCATGGGGGAGGCCGACGCCGTCGGCCCACATGGTCACAGCACGGGTGAGGAGCTTGCGGCGGCTGTCGCCGCCGGGATCGTTAGCGAGCTGCTGGTCGGCCAGGCCGCCGATGATGGAGAAGAGGATCTCGACGTCGCCACGGTCGGTGACGCCGAGCTCGGCCAGGTCTTTCGCCGTCCGTTGAACCGCACGCACCGATGGCGCAAACGATTCCTCCGATGGCTCGAACCCTGGGATCGTGCGTTGGTTCATCAGTTGGGTTCGGGCGAGGTCGGCCACCGCGAAGTCGAAGAACACCAGGCTGCGCTTGAGCACCCGCGCACGCGGCGACCCCGACGCCTCCGCCGCCGCAGCCAGGTCGGCCCTCTCGTACTCGCTCCACGCCTGGCCGAACATCGCATCGTAGATGGCGTTCTTGCTCTCAAAGTGGGAGTAGAGGGAAGGCGGCTGCATGCCGACTCTGGTGGCGACATCCCTGAGTGTGAGGGCGGCCAGCCCCTTCTCGCGGGCCACCTCCCAGGCGGCCTCAAGGATCTCGGCGCGGGTGGCCTCACGTCGTTCGGCTCGCCTATCTCGATTCGCCATGCCTAACATGATTAGGTAGCATGCGCCGTACCCGCCCTGGTTGTCAAGCCCTCGACGCCGCTGCGGACCACAACGTCCTGCACCTGGCGCGCTATAGCGCTCCCGTTGCAGGACGTAAGACTGGGACTTGGCTAGCGTCCTGCAGCTGAGGCGCTATAGCGCTCCCGTTGCAGGACGTTGCGCCGATGTTGGTGCCCGGCCGTCGGGTCAGGGCCCCGCCTCGCTCAACGCTGGTCGCCGTCGCCGTGGAGGACGCCGCGGGCCGCTCGGTCGGCGAGCTTGGCGACGTTGCGCGCGGCGACGTCCTCCAGCCGGATGCCGAGCCTGGTGCACAGCTCGGACAGGTACCAGAGGACATCCCCGAGCTCCAACGTCAGCGCCTCGCGGTCCGCGTCGGTGATCACACCCTGTCGATCCCGGAAGATCTTCTTCACCTTGCCGGCGACCTCGCCGGCCTCGTTGACCAGCCCCAAGGTCGGATAGACGATCGGGTGATCGGTCGGTATCTCTGCCCCCGTGCGAGCGGCGGCCCGCTGGTAGACCCTGAAGTCGACGGGATCGATGGCGCTCTGGTCTGTCACAGCCCTAAGTCTGGCCGGACATCTTCGGGCAGCCGCCGAGACGCCTAGGTGCACGCACAGATCGCGATCGCGTAGGTTCCCCGGATGCGAGAACCCGACGCCGCGTTCGCCGACCCGCGGCTGGCAGCCCTGTACGACGTGCTCGACAACGACCGGTCCGACCTCGACGCCTACCTGGCAATCGTCGACGAAGTCGGTGCCCGTCGGATCGTCGACATCGGCTGTGGCACCGGATCGCTCGCCGTTCGGCTGGCCGCGACCGGTTGTTCGGTCCTCGGCGTCGACCCGGCCGAAGCGTCGTTGGACGTGGCTCGAGCGAAGCCGAACGCAGAGCTCGTCACCTGGCTTCGCGGTGACGCCACCCGTCTCCTCGACCTGCATATCTCCGCAGACCTGGCCGTCATGACAGGGAACGTTGCACAGGTGTTCGTCTCCGACAATGACTGGTCGGACACCCTCGCCGCCGTCCACGCATCACTCCGACCGGACGGCTGGTTCGTCTTCGAGACACGACGCCCCGAGGCCAGAGATTGGGAGCACTGGGACATTGCACCAACCGCCGTCACCCTTCCCAATGGTGACGTCGCGACCGTCGCCCGCTGCGTGACCGAGGTAGCCGTCCCCCTCGTCAGGTTCGAGACGTCAACCACGATCGGCGAGGAAGTCCTCGACTCGACATCGACCCTTCGGTTCCGCGGCCGCGAGGAAGTCGAGCGCGACCTCCGCGACCACGGCTTCCGCGTTGTCGACGTACGCGACGCACCCGACCGGCCCGGAAAAGAACTGGTGTTCTTGGCCTCAGCTCAGCAGTGACGCAGGCGTCAGCGACACCTGGAACGGGCGCTGGGCGGCGAACTCCTGCTCGCCAGTCGCGCCAGCGACCTCGACGTACTGATCGGCGCGCAGCTCCCAGGCTGTGACCGAAGGCGCATCCGGATCGACCACCCAGTACGACGGGCAGCCGGCCTGCTCATACCGAGCCCGCTTCAGGTTCAGGTCGATGAGTCGAGTGCTCGGAGAGAGGATCTCGACGGCCAACAGTGGCGGCACAGGCAGGTCCCGCTCGGTGAAGTCCTCCGGCCGCGCAACGAGCAAGTCCGGCTGTAGCACGGTGTTGTCCGACAGGGCGACGTCCAGGGGCGCGAAGAGAACCTCCAGCCGAGCTGGACACTCGCTCGCGAGGATTGTGAACAGCCTTGCTGCCACGAGCTGGTGTCGCGGCCTTGGCGCGGGTGTCACGAGCAGTGCACCGTCGATGAGTTCGTAGCGGTGCCCGTCATCGGGCATCGCATCGAGGTCCCTGCGTGTCAGCGGTTGGCTCTTCGGGAGAACCGTCACAACAGCCATCGTGCCTCCTGCACCTCATGCCGGCCAATGGTTGCTGCAGGCATCGTGTCGACCAAGCACCCATCCACAGGGACCAACAAGGCAACGACCCGAAACAATGAGGGGCGGCTGTCGTATTGGCATGAGTGCGCTCGTGGAATACGTGAGCGGCAGCCGCCGGCTGCCCCGCGACCAGAGGAGTTTGAGATGGCGCTGTACCTGATCGCTTTCAACGACGAGTGGGTGCCGGACCTCACGATGGACGATCTGCGTGAGCGGGCCACGAACGCCAGGGCGTTGATCAACGAGATGACGGAAGCCGGCGTCTTCGTCTTCAGCGACGGCGGCCTCGACGCGTCGACCGCGCTCTGTAGCGTCGAGCCGGGCGACGGCAGTCCGGTCTTCACCGACGGACCGTTCGTCGAGACGAAGGAGCACCTCGGTGGCTTCGCGGTTGTCGACGTGGCCAGCGACGAGGACGCCCGCTACTGGGCCGGCAGGATCGCTGTCGCGGTCGGCTGGCCGCAGGAGGTGCACCGCTTCCCCCACCGCGTTCCGTTGGACCGCTGACCGGCCCGCTACGACTAGCGGACCAGCCACCCGGCGAAGCCGAGAGTGCGCCCGGTCCGGCGTTCCTCAACACAGGACAATGGATCGCATGAGCCCGGTCGATGTCGCGACGGCGATCACCCGAGCCCACCACGAGGAGTGGGGCCGGGTAGTCGCCACTCTGACGAGGCAGTTCGGCGACCTCGACATCGCCGAAGAAGCCGCAGCCGAGGCCTTTGCGACCGCCGTCGAGCGGTGGCCGGCCGGCGGCGTCCCGCCTAACCCGGGCGGCTGGCTCACGACGACCGCACGCCGCAAGGCCATCGACCGGATCAGGCGAGAGAGCAAGCGCGACGACAAGCAGAAGGAGGCGCAGACGATGTACGACGAGGACGTCGCGGGCGACTCCCTGGGGGCAGTCGAGGACGAGCGGCTTCGGCTGATCTTCACCTGCTGCCACCCGGCGCTCTCGCCCGAAGCCAGGGTCGCGTTGACCTTGCGAATGGTCGGAGGCCTGACCGTACCGGAGATCGCTCGAGCCTTCCTGGTGCAGGAGACCACGATGGGGCAACGGATCACCCGCGCCAAGACCAAGATCAAGGCGGCCCGCATCCCCTATCGGGTGCCGTCAGCGGAGGATCTGCCGAGACGGGTTTCCGGCGTCCTCGCGGTCTTGTATCTGGTCTTCAACGAGGGTTACCTGGCGACCGGTCCCGACACCGACCCCGTCCGTCAGGACCTGACCGCCGAGGCCATCCGACTCGCCCGCCTGTTGCGCGAGCTCATGCCCGACGACGGAGAGGTGGCGGGGCTGCTGGCGCTGATGCTGCTCACCGAAGCCCGTCGTGCGGCCCGGGTCTCCGCGAGCGGTGAGCTGGTCACGCTCGACGAGCAGAATCGTGCGGCTTGGGACATCGCCTTGGTAGCCGAGGGTCATCAGCTGGTCAGGGAGCGACTGGCCACTGGCCACCCCCCGGGCCGATACCAGATCCTTGCCGCTATCAACGCCGTGCACACCTCCGCTCGCGATGGGCGCGACACCGACTGGTCGCAGATCGTGGCCCTCTACGACCAACTGGTCCGGCTCGATCCGTCACCGATCGTCGCCCTCAACCGGGCCGTGGCCATCGCAGAGCTCGACGGCCCGCACGTCGCGCTGGCGATCCTCGACCAGCTCGAGGGCGATCTGACCGGCTATCACGCCTACTTCGCAGCCCGGGCCGATCTCCTGCGCCGGCTGGGCCGCATCGAGGAGTCTCAGACGGCGTACGACGAAGCCATCGCGCTGGCCGGCAACACTGCCGAGAAGGCTTACCTGACCCGCCGCCGCGACCAGCTGGGTTAGCGGCCCCGGGGAAACGTCAGGTCGGTGCCCGAACCGTGCGGAAGGGGGTTGCCGCCAGGCCGACTGGATCACCTCGATGCGACGGACCGTGACAGCCGAGTAGAGGTACGTCGCCGCGTCGAGGATCACGGCGACCGGGCTGCCGAGGGTGCCGACCAGCAGCCCGCCCAGTGCTGGGCCGGCTGTGCTTGATCCAGCGTCGGTGCCGTCCGTACGCGCGTGGGCACGCTGCAGGAACTGCGGCCCGACCAGGCGAGGGAGCAGAGCCGTCGCTGCCGCGCTGTTGATCACCGAAGCGGTTCCGTAGAGGAGCACCACCAGCAGCAGCACGGCGAACGACAGCAGGTGTCAACCGGGTCGCCGTACGACGTCGCTGGATCGTCGTAGCGTCCTGCACCTAGCGCGCTATAGCGCCCGAGTTGCAGGACGTCAGCCCGACTCCCTCCACAACGTCCTGCAGCCAGCGCGTCATAGCGCTCGGGTTGCAGGACGTTAGCGTCCGCGTCAGGTGAGCCAGCCGGCGGCTTCGGTGGCCCAGTAGGTGAGGACGACGTCGGCGCCGGCCCGCCGGATCGAGGTGAGCGCCTCGAGGACTGCGGCCCGGCGGTCGATCCAGCCGTTGGCAGCGGCGGCCTCGACCATCGAGTACTCACCGGAGACGTTGTATGCGGCCACCGGCACCTCCGACATCGCGGCAACGTCGCTGAGTACGTCGAGATAGCCCAGGGCCGGCTTCACCATCACCAGATCGGCGCCCTCGGCGATGTCGAGCCGGACTTCGCGCAGCGCCTCCCGCCGGTTGGCCGGGTCCTGCTGGTACGTCCGCCGGTCGCCTTGCAACGACGACCCGACGGCCTCGCGGAACGGACCGAAGAAGGCGGAGGCGTACTTGGCGGAGTAGGCCAGGATTGCCACGTCGACGAACCCCGCCACATCGAGCGCAGACCGGATGGCAGCGACCTGACCATCCATCATCCCGCTTGGGCCCACCATGTGGACACCGGCGCTCGCCTGGCAGACCGCCATCTCGGCGTAACGCTTCAGGGTCGCGTCGTTGTCGACGCTGCCATCGCCGCCCAGCACACCGCAGTGGCCGTGGTCGGTGAACTCGTCGAGGCAGAGGTCGGCCATCACCACCGTCGCGTCGCCAACCTCGGCTGCCAGGTCAGCGATCGCCCGGTTGAGCACGCCGTCCGGGTCGGTCGCTCCGCTGCCCACGGCATCCTTGTCTGTCGGGACACCGAAGAGCATCAGGCCGCCGACACCGGCGGTCACCGCCTCGACCGCCGCCTTGCGCAGCGAGTCGCGGGAGTGCTGGACGACCCCGGGCATGCTGGCGATCGGTTGCGGCTCGGCCGCACCCTCGGCGACGAACATCGGCAGCACGAGCTGCTGCGGCCGAAGCGACGACTCGCTGACCAGCCGCCGCATCGCTGCAGATCCGCGCAGCCGGCGCGGGCGTACCGCCGGGAACGCGGCCCCTGAGTCGACCACCGGGAGCCTCAGCTCCTGCGGCGCGCGGGAGCCCGCCGCTCCGACGGCTTGGTCACGGCGGTGCCCGCCTCCACCATCGACAGCCGACGTCGGGCACCGAAGTCCGCCAACGCCTCGGCGAGCGCGTCACCCGACGGCTTGGCCGCCAAGACGTCGACGCGCAGACCGTGCTCCTCGCAGGTCTTCGCGGTCGCCGGGCCGATAGCGGCGATCACCGTGGACGGGTGCGGCTTGCCGGCGATCCCGACCAGGTTCCGCACCGTCGAAGAGGAGGTGAAGACGACCGCGTCGAACTGGCCGGTCTTGATGGCGTCGCGCACCGGTGCAGGCGGCGGCGCAGCGCGCACGGTCCGGTAGGCAGTCACGTCGTCGACCTCCCAGCCGAGGTCCTGCAGCCCGGCGACGAGGTTCTCGGTGGCGATGTCGGCGCGGGGCAGGAACACCCGGTTGATCGGGTCGAGCACGTCGTCGTACGGCGGCCAGTCCTCGAGCAGGCCGGCGGCCGACTGCTCGCCGGACGGCACCAGGTCGGGCCTGATGCCCCAGGCGACGATCCGCTCCGCGGTCTTCTCACCCACCGCCGCGACCTTCAGACCGCTGAACGCCCGCGCGTCGAGGCCGTACTCGTCGAACTTCTCGCGCACCGCCTTCACCGCGTTGGCCGAGGTGAAGACGATCCACTCGTACCGACCCTCGACCAGGCCGCGGATCGCCTTGTCCATCTGCTGGGGGTTGCGCGGCGGCTCGACGGAGATCGTCGGCACCTCCTCCGGCACGGCGCCGAAACCGCGCAGCCGCTCCGAGAGCGTGCCGGCCTGCTCCTTGGTCCGCGGCACCAACACCCGCCAGCCGAAGAGCGGCTTGGTCTCGAACCACGAGAGCGCCTCGCGCATCTCGACGACCTCTCCGATAACGGTCACCGACGGCCTCATCATCCGGGCCGCCTTCACCGCACTCGCGGCCTCGGCAAGAGTCGTCACGACGGTCTGCTGCTCTGTCGTCGTACCGATCGCGGTCATGGCCACCGGCGTCTCGGGCGCCTTGCCAGCCGCGACCAGAACGCGTGCGATGTCGCCGATCGAGCGCTGTGCGGCCAGCACCACCAGGGTGGGTACGTCGACATACCGGGCCCAGTCGACCCGGCCCTCGCCAGCCGTCACCACCGTGACTTCGCGGGAGGTCCGGGTGGTCAGCGGGATGCCGGCGTAGGCGGGAACAGCCGTCACCGCGCTGACGCCGGGCACGACCTCGAAGGTCACCGCAGCCTTGGCGCAGGCCGCCGCCTCCTCCGAGCCGCTGGCATAGAGCCACGGGTCGCCGGCAACCAGGCGCACCACGTTGCCCTCGGTCTTCGCGTGCCGGACGACGAGCTTGGCCCGAGAGGCGTGCGTCAGCGGCTGACCGTCCTCGCCGTACCCGCCGTCGACGACCGTGACCTTCTCCAGTCGGTCACCCAACAGGCTGGCCAACAGTTCTCGGTGCTCGGGCACTTCGGTGATCAGCACGTCGGCGTCCTTGATCAGCCCGCTGGCCCGCACCGTCAGCAGCCCTGGGTCGCCGGGGCCGGTGCCGACGAAGGAGACCGATCCGACTACCCGCGGCAGACCCGCGGGTCGAGCGGAGCGGCTGCGCGGCGCGGAAACGGTCGCGGTCTGGGCGGCGGCGGTCTTGGGCATCGTGTTCCTCACCGTCTCGGGTCGGGTCGGCTCTTGAGTGACGCATCGGCTGGCTAGCTGTCGTGTGTTGGATGTCGTCGGGTGCTCTGGTCCGCGGCTCATGGCACCACCGCCTCGGTCAGTTCGCCGGCCCCGTCGGCCAGCAGTTGCTGGGCAAGGCGGTCGCCGAGGCGACAGGCGTCGGCAGCAGGTCCACAGGTGGTCAGCCGGAGGACCCGGCAGCCGTCGGGGCTGGCCACCAGCCCGGTCAGCACGAGCTGGGCAGTGGCGGAGTCGGCCGGAAGGTCGAGTCCTGCCGGCGCTGTCACTGCCAGGGCAGCCACCGGAGAGCTGCACCCGGCGTCGAGTCCCGCCAGCAGCGCTCGCTCCGCGGTAACCGCTGCGTGGGTGGCCGGGTCGTCGAGGACGGCGGCCACATCGGCCGCCAACGAGGTCGACGAGGAGGCGATCTCGACGGCAAGCGCTCCCTGGCCCGGCGCGGGCAGCATCTGGTCGAACGTGAGCTCCTCGGTCACCTGTGACAGGAGGTTCAGCCGAGCAAGGCCGGCGCGGGCGAGCACCACGGCGTCGACGTCGCCGGCAGCCACCTTGGCCAGCCGGGTCTCGACATTGCCGCGGATCGGCGCGACCGCGAGCTCCGGACGACGAGCAAGGAGCTGCGCGGCTCGCCGCAACGACCCGGTGCCGATCCGAGCGCCAGCGGCCAGCTCATCCAGCGGGCGGTCTCCGGCCGAGATCAGGCAGTCGGCCGGATTCTCTCGCACCGGCACGGCCGCAAGCGTCACCCGCTCGTCGGAGCCGGTAGGGAGGTCCTTCAGCGAGTGCACGGCCAGCTCGGCCGCGCCGTCGACGACAGCCTGCCGGACTGCCCCGACGAACACACCCTGCCCGCCGATCTCAGTCAGCGGTGCACTGCTGCGGTCACCGGACGTGGTGATCGGGACCAGATCGGTCTCGACGCCGAGGGCGGCGGCCAACGAGTCGGCGACCGTCTGGGCCTGGGCACGGGCCAGCCTGCTCGCGCGCGTCGCGATCCGCAGCGTCGCGGGGGCGGTCATGTCCCCGGCTCCGGTGGCGTGCTGACCGCTTCGACGGTCGACCGGTCCAGGGCGAAGAGCTCGGCGAGGGCGTCGGCGTACGACGACTCCGGCACCTGGCCGACCAGCTGCTTGACCCGGACCGTCGGCTCGTGCAGCAGCTTGTCGGCTACCCGGTGGACGGTCGCTGCGATCTCCGCCCGTTGCGCGGCGGTGAGGTCGCTCGATCGACCCCACAGCCGGTCGAGCTCGGCATCCACCACCGATGTCGCCATCCCGCGCAGCGCGACCACCGTCGGCGCCACCCGGGCGGCTGCGCGCGCCGAGGCGAACGCCGCGACCTCGTTAGCGACGAGGGTCTCGACGGCTGGGATGTCCGTGCCAGCGGTCGGCTGCTCGGAGCGGGGTCGGTCGGTCCCGACTCGCCCTTCGTCGTCGACGAGATCGCGCAACGCCACCAGTCGCACGCCGTCCAGCTCGGCCACGGGTGGGTCGACGTCGTGCGGAAGGGCGAGGTCGACGATGGCGAGTGGCCGAGTACGACGGCGCTCGACGACTCGACGTACGAGCGACTCCGGTACCACGACACCCTGGGCACCGGTGCAGGAAATTAGCAGGTCCACGTCGGCCACGAGATCCGGCAGCGACGCAATGTCGACTGCTCGACCCGAGACGTGGCCGGCGACGCGCTCGGCCGATGCCCGGGTTCGCGAGGCGACAGTGATGTCGGTGACCCCTGTGCGCTGGGCTGTCAACGCGGCGAGAGAAGCGATCGACCCCGCCCCGACGATGCCGACGCGCAGCCGGGCCGGGTCGCCGAGACCGGGCAGCACGCTGTCCAGCGCAACAGTGACCAGCGAGCGCCCGGTGGATCCGATGGCCGTCTCGGTGTGCGCCCGTTTGCCGACGTGGAGCGCGTGCTGGAAGAGGGCGTTCAGCGAGGGGCCGACAGTGAGCTCCTCCTGTGCCAGCCGCAGCGCGCCACGCACCTGGCCCAGGACCTGGCTCTCACCGACCACCATCGAACGCAGCCCGGCGGCGACCGAGAAGAGGTGGGAGACCGCCGCCGCGTCGAAGTGCACCGTCAGATGAGGCGTGAGGTCGACACCGCTGTCGGCACGCTGCATGAGCAGCTCGGTGAGGTCGTCGACGGCACCGTGGAACCTGTCGACCTCGGCGTAGACCTCGACCCGGTTGCAGGTCGACAAGACCACGGCTTCTGCCACATGTGGACTGGCGAGCGCGGCGGTCAGCGCCTTGCGGGCGCCACCGTCGTCGAGGACCAGCCGCTCGAGCAGGTCGAGCGGTGCGGTCCGGTGCGAGGCGCCGACGACGAGGATGCTCACAATGCACCTGCCTCGAGGTCGACCACCGAGTTGGCCTTGCGCTGCTCGTGGTAGGCGAGGATCTGCAGCTCGATGGAGAGGTCGACCTTGCGTACGTCGACGCCCTCGGGGACGTTCAACACGATCGGCGCGAAGTTCAAGATGCTGCTCACGCCGGCGGCGACGAGCCGGTCACAGACGTTCTGCGCGTTGTTGGCCGGCGTTGCGATGACGCCGATGGAGATCGAGCACTCGGCCACGACTCGGTCGAGTTGGTCGAGCGGGGTGATCTCCAGGCCCGCGACCTTCTCGCCGTACCGGCTGGGATCGGTGTCGATCAGAGCGGCGACGCAGAAACCACGGGACGCGAAGCCCGAATACTTGGCCAGGGCCAGGCCGAGATTGCCGATCCCGACGATGACGACGTTCCAGTCCTGGGTGAGGCCGATCTCCCGGGCGATCTGGTATCGCAGGTAGCTGACTTCGTAGCCCACGCCCCTGGTGCCGTACGTACCGAGGTAGGAGAGATCCTTGCGCAGCTTCGCGGAGTTGACGCCGGCCGCGCCGGCCAGCTCCTCGCTGCTGGCGCTGGTCACGCCGCGATCGGCAAGACCGGTGAGCGCACGAAGGTAGATCGGAAGCCTGGCGATGGTCGCCTCCGGGATACCCCGGTCGGGGCGGACCTCGCGGCTGCCCACCGGCTTGCGGCTTCGTGACGTCACGGTGCTCCTGGCTCTACGCTCCTGGCTCGGAGCGGTTGAGGCGCCGGGCTGGGATCACCTCGGGCTGTTCGGCTCCTGCTCGCGCCGGCACAGAGAGCACTCTAGGAGTTTGTGAACGCGTTAACAAAATCGTGAGCGGCTCGCCAAACCCCGTCGGCCATGCGCTGGCTAGCGCCGCAAGGCAGCCCGCAGCCGGGCCGGGTCAACCCGCCAGAAGTCGTGTTGGGTCCCGTCGACGAACGTGACCGGGATCTGCTCGCCGTACTGGCTGAGCAGGTTTGATGAGGAGGTGACGTCGACCTCCTCGAACTCCTCGCCGAGTTCGGTGCAGACGTCGGCGATGACGACCCGGGCGTCGTCACACAGGTGGCAGCCCGGCCGCGACAACAACGTCACCCGGGCACGCACTCCCTCAGCCTCCCACCACCGCCGACGAACCGTGACCCCTCGGCGGGTGGGCGGATCAGCCGAAGACGCTGGGCCGCTGCATCAGCAACGCGTAGAGGCTCTGCTGGATGGTCTCGCGGACCTGGTCGGCCAGGTCGAAGACCAGCATCGGGTCGTCGGCCGCGTGCTCGTCGTAGTCGTCGGTCAGGATCGGCTCACCGAACTCGATCAGCCACTTCGACGGCAACGGCAGCAGGCCCAGCGGCCCGAGCCACGGGAAGAAGGGCGTGATCGGCACGTACGGCAGCCCGAGCAGCCGCGCCAGCACCGGCAGGTCGGCGACCATCGGGTAGATCTCCTCAGCGCCGACCACCGAACAGGGGATGATGGGCACCCCTGTCCGCAGCGCCGACGCGACGAAACCACCGCGGCCGAACCGCTGCAGCCGGTAGCGGTCGGCGAACGGCTTGCCGATGCCCTTGAAGCCCTCGGGCCAGACGCCGACGAGCTCACCGGCCGTGAGCATCCGCTCCGCGTCCTCGACGGAGGCCAGCGTCGCGCCGGCCTTGCGGGCAAGCTCGCCGACGAACGGCAGCCGGAAGACAAGATCGGCGCCGAGCATCCGGAGGAAGCGCCCGGTGTTGTCGTGTACGACGAGCGCGGTGACGAGTGCGTCGACCGGCAGCACGCCTGAGTGGTTGGACACCACAAGGGCACCGCCCTCGGACGGCAGGTTGTCGACGCCACGCACCTCCACCCGGAACCAATGCTCGGCCAACGGCCGGAGGGCCGCCAGCAGCACGCGTTCAGTCACCTCGCGGTCGAAGCCGTACTCGTCGACCTCGAAGTCACCGGACAGTCGACGACGCAGGAACGCCAGCGCATCGGCGATCCGGCGCTCCCACTCGTCTCTTTGTCCCTCCTCCGACGACCGGCCGCGGTCGATGGGGATCACCTCAGCGGCGGACATTGTGCACCACCTTGCCGAGCACCTCTCGCGCCTCCCGCTCGACCGCGTCGAGCCGGTCGCTGGTCAGTGGGCCGGTCGGCCGGTGGGCCATGAAGTCGGCGAACGCCTCTTCGGTGCTGAACCGGCTGACGTAGCCAAGCACCTTCTCGGCGGCGGTTGTGTCGACGGTCCGGCCATGGCTGAGGAACGCGACCTGGTCGCTGGACAGGTCAGCTGATCTGAGCTGGGGGACCACCGCAGCGATCGAGGGCAGCAGCGCTGCGGGGAGCGCCACCCAGGGGCGACCCAGCCGACGTACGACCTGCGACAGCGACAGCACCCCGGCGCCGGCGATGTTGAACGTGCCGTGGACGCCCGCTGCAACGGCCCGCTCCAGTGACCCCAGCACATCGTCGACATGGCAGAACTGCAGGCGCGGATCGAAGCCCAGCACCGTCGGTATCACCGGCAGCGACAGGTAGCGGGTCAATGACGTGTCGACGGCTGGACCGATCAGGGAAGCGCACCGAAGCATGGTGACCGTGACGTCGGACCGGCGCCGGGCGAAGCCGCGCACGTAGCCTTCGATCTCGACGCAGTCCTTCGGGTAGCCCGACCGAGGCAACCGCCGGGGCTCCGTGTCCTCGGTGAAGACGGCCGGGTCTTTGGCCGAAGCGCCGTAGACGTGGGTCGAGGACTTCACCACCAGCCGGCGGACGCTCGGCGCACGCTGCGCGGCGGCCAGCACCTGCATGGTGCCGATGACGTTGGTCTCCTTCATCGACGCCCGGCCGCCGACGCTCACCGGCGAGGAGACGACTCCCAGATGGACGATCGTGTCGACGTCGTCGTCGGAGATGACGTCTCCGACGATGGGGTTGCGGATGTCGGCGCGCACGAAGCGGACGTCACCGAGATCGCTCTTCGGTGGGACGAGGTCGATGCCGATGACCGTGTCGACGTCGGGCAGCCCCGACAGCCGGCTGGCGAACAGCCCGCCGAGATATCTGGAGACCCCGGTGACGAGGACGACGCGGCCCACAGGTCTCACAACCCCTGGCGTTACTTGCCCTGACGGCGACGTTGGATGCGGGTCTTCTTCAGCAGCTTGCGGTGCTTCTTCTTAGCCATCCGCTTGCGACGCTTCTTGATGACGGAGCCCACGGTCTACCTTTCGGACATGCCTCGAACGGGGTGCTGTGCGACCCCTTCGACCGGGGCCAAACGAGATGCCGCTGGTCCAGCGACCCGCCAAGACTATCCGCCCGCTGCAACGGCAGCTGGATCGAGGGTTGCCCGCGGTGGTCAGCCCGCCTGGAAGTAGGACTTGCGGAGGTAGTCGTTCACCGCGTCTTCTGGGACGCGGAACGAACGGCCGACCCTGACGGCCGGCAGGTCGCCTGAGTGAACCAGCCGGTAGACGGTCATCTTCGACACCCGCATGGTCGTGGCCACCTCGGCCACGGTCAGGAACCTGACGTCGGAGACGCTGTCGCGACGCGAGTCCTCCACCCGACGAGACTCGTCGGTCCGGCCCGATTCATCGGCCATCACGCACCAACTTTCGAACACGCGCGGCCT
>JAICMS010000083.1 GCA_025929075.1 Propionibacteriales bacterium | reverse complement strand
TCTACATCGACGCCGAGACCCACACCGCTGCCAAGTGCAACTTTTGCGCGCATCGGGTCGACAACGGCCTGGAGCCGGCGTGCGTGACCGTGTGTCCGACCCACTCGATCTGGGTCGGCGACCTCGACGACCCCGCCAGCGGCATCAGCCAGCTGGTGGCCGCCAACGACACCAAGGTCCGTGCGCCCGAGCACCTCACCGGTCCCAACGTCCACTACGTGGGGGCGGCGCCCGCGACCCTGGACCCCTTGGCGGCCCCGGTCCGCGGCAGCTACGTGTGGGCCGAGCCGGACGACCTGCGGTTGGCCACGAGTGGGGACTTCCTCGACGCCGATCCGATGACGGCGACGACGCTCAACACCGCCCACCCGGTCGCCTGGGGCTGGCGGGTCGCGGCCTACCTGTGGACCAAGGGGGTGGCGGCTGGTGCGCTGATGGTCGCCGCAGTCGGCATCCTGCTGGGATTGGCGCGGGTCGGGCCGATCGCCGCCGGGCCTGGAGTGGCGGTCGTCGGGACGGCGCTCACCGGCGCACTGCTCGTCTGGGACCTCAAGCGTCCGGAACGCTTCTACTTCCTGCTGACCCGGGCCAACCAGGGTTCATGGCTGGTCCGCGGCGGCTACTGCCTGATGGCGCTCGCGGCGGTGTCCGGAGTCTGGGTCATCGGTCAGCTCGTCGGAGTCGACGCCCGGGTCTTCGACGTCACCATGGCGGTGCTGGCGATCCCGGCGGGCCTGATGGGGGCCGGCTACACCGCGTGGCTGTTCGGCCAGGCCGAGGGCCGCGACCTCTGGCAGAGCGAGCTGCTCCTGCCGCACCTGGTCACCCAGGCGTTCATGGCCGGTGCCGGCATGGTGGCACTGCTGACCTGCTGGTCGGCTGCCGACCCCGGACCTGCCGCGCTGGCCGCGCGGGTGCTCGTGGTCGCCACCGCTGTCCAGGCGGTCATCGGTGTGGTCGAGCTGACCCGGCCGCATCGCAGCCGCAACGCCGCCCAGGCTGCGGCGATCCTGGTCCGCGGCCGCTACGCGCGGCTGTACTGGGTCGGCTGTGTCGGGCTCTCCCTGGTCGTGGTCGCGCTGGGGTTGGTCGGCTGGGCCGGCGGGTCGTCGAGCCAGGTCTCGACTGCCGTCGGCGGCCTAGTGGCCCAGGTCGCCGTGCTGCTCTTCGAAGCGCTCTACGTCCGCGCCGGCCAGGAGGTGCCGCTGTCATGACGCCGGACCTGCCCGGGCTGCGTCGACATGAGGCGCTGAGCAACTATCCGCCGCCCGATCAGTGGGACGGCTTCGTCGGCTACGACGCTCGGGCCCACCCGCGGAAGGTCGCTCGGGAGTTCATGCTGATCCCGACCACCTGCTTCAACTGCGAGTCCGCGTGCGGGCTGCTCGCCCACGTCGCCAAGGACGACCTGTCGGTCACGAAGGTGGAGGGCAACCCCGCCCATCCCGGTTCCCGCGGCCGCAACTGTGCCAAGGGCCCCGCGACGATCAACCAGATCGACGACCCCGAGCGCATCCTCCATCCGCTGCGGCGCACCGGGCCGCGGGGTGGCGGCCAGTGGCAACGGGTCAGCTGGGACGACGCACTCGACGACATCGCCGGACGGATTCGGCGGGCGATCCTCGAGGACCGCCGTGACCAGGTCATGTACCACGTCGGCCGGCCCGGGGAGGACGGCTTCGCCGAGCGGGTGCTGCTGGCGTGGGGCATCGACGGGCACAACTCGCACACGAACATCTGCTCGGCCGGTGCCCGGCTGGGCTACTCGCTCTGGGGCGGCTACGACCGGCCCTCGCCCGATCACGCCAACGCCAGGGTGATGCTGCTGCTGTCCTCTCACCTGGAGGCCGGCCACTACTTCAACCCGCACGCACAGCGGATCATGGAGGCACGGGCGGCCGGCGCCAAGATGGTGGTGATCGACCCGCGGATGTCGAACACCGCGGCCCAGGCCGACCTGTGGCTGGCGCCATGGCCGGGCAGTGAGGCGGCCATCCTGCTCGCCGTCGCCTCCCACCTGCTGACGACCGACGCGATCGACAGGGACTTCCTGCGCCGTTGGGTCAACTGGGACGTCTACCTGCGCCGGCTGCACCCTGACGCCGAAGTCACCTTCGAGACGTTTCTGGAGCGGCTGGCGGCCGACTACTCGCCGTACAGCTTCGAGTTCGCCGCCGCGGAGGCGAAGGTGCCGGCGGCCAAGATCGAGGAGCTGGCGCGGATCGTCGCCGGGGCCGGCACGGCTCTGGCTGCCCACGTCTGGCGGTCGGCCGCTGCAGGCAACCTCGGGGGCTGGCAGGTCGCGCGCTGCCTGTTCTTCCTCAACGTGCTCACCGGGAGCGTCGGCACGGTCGGCGGCACCAGCCCGAACGGCTGGGACAAGTTCGTCGCTCCGGGGTTCGACACGCCGGAGGGCCACGACCGCTGGAACGACCTGTTGTGGCCGGCGGAGTATCCGCTGTCGACCAACGAGATGTCGTTCCTGCTGCCGCACTTCCTGCGCGAGGACCGGGGCCGCCTCGACGTCTACTTCTCCCGGGTCTACAACCCGGTCTGGACCAACCCCGACGGGTTCGCATGGGTGGCCGCGCTGACCGATACCGAGCGGGTCGGCTGCCATGTGGCGCTGACACCGACGTGGTCGGAGACGGCCACCTTCGCCGACTACGTGCTCCCGATGGGCCACGCAACAGAGCGACACGACCTGCACTCCTACGAGACCCATGCCGCGCGGTGGCTGGGCTTCCGGCAGCCGGTTCGACGGGTCGCGTTCGAGAAGCTCGGCCGGGAGTTCACCGACACCCGGGACACCAATCCGGGCGAGGTCTGGGAGGAGAACGAGTTCTGGTTCGCGTTGTCGTGGCGGATCGACCCCCACGGCTCGCTCGGTATCCGGCGCAGCTTCGAGTCGCCGTACCGCCCGGGCGAGCCGGTGACCGTCGACGAGTACTACCGGTGGATCTTCGAGAACAAGGTGCCGGGGCTGCCCGAGAAGGCCGCTGCCGAAGGGCTGTCGCCGTTGGGATACATGCGCAAGTACGGCGTCGTCGAAGTCGCGACCGAGCTCTACCGCCAGGACGAGCGTCCGCTGACCGACGAGGAGCTGGCCGGCGCACTGGCCGACGAGCACGGTGTGCTGCGGCGACCGACCAACGCCAACTCCACCCCGCCCCTGGTCGGGGAGGCCGGCTCGGTCGGCATTCGGATGCCCGACGGCACCACCGTGGCAGGTTGGCCGACGCCCTCTCGCAAGCTTGAGCTCTACTCGGAGACGTTGGCGTCGTTCGGCTGGCCTGAGCACGCGACACCCGGCTACATCCGCTCGCATGTGGCGCACTCGACGGTGGACGAGACAGCGGGGGAGATGGTGCTGATCCCGACCTTCCGGCTGCCCACGTTGGTCCACACTCGAACCGGAAACGCCAAGTACCTCAACGAGCTGGGCAACACCCACCCGCTTTGGATGAACGCGGTCGATGCATCGGCACGCGGGCTGGCGACCGGTGACCTGGTCCGGGTGACGACCCGGATCGGCCACTTCGTCGTGCGGCTGTGGGCCACGCAGGCGATCCGGCCCGGCTGCATAGCGCTCAGCCACCACATGGGCCGCTGGCGGCTGCACGGGAACGACGGGAGCCGTTGGGTGACGGGGCGGGTCGACATCAGCAACCCGGCGCCGGGTGTCTGGCGGCTGCGGCAGCTGGAGGGGGTGCGGCCGTTCTACAGCACCGACGCCGACTCAGCCCGGATCGACTGGTCAGACGCCGGGGTCCACCAGAACCTCGCTTTCCCGGTCCAGCCTGACCCGCTGTCAGGGATGCACTGCTGGCTGCAGAAGGTCGTGGTGAGCCCGGCGACGAAGGACGACAGGTACGGCGACGTCGAGGTCGACCTGACCCGGTCGCGTCAGGTGTACGACGAATGGCTTGCCCTGACCCGGCCCGGTCCCAACGGCGAGGGACTGCGGCGACCGGAGTTCCTGATGCGGCCGGTGAAGCCACGTCGGGGAGCGTTCTATGTGGCCGGGCCTCGCGATGTGTGATGAGCCCGAGTCGCCCGTCGACCCGCGGTTCGTGCTGGCCAACGAGCGCACGCTGTTGGCCTGGCTGCGCACGGCCTTGGCCTTCGTGGCGATCGGGGTGGCGCTGGCGGCGCTGCGGCACCTGGGCTCGCACGCCCGCTGGCCCGAGGTTGCCGCCGCCGCGAGCTGCGTGGCCGGGATGCTGACGGCCGGCTGGTCCTACTGGCACTGGCGCCGGGTCGATGTCGCGATGCGGTCCAATCGCGAACTGCCAGGGCCGACGATCGTGCCGGTGCTGCTGATCGGGATCGTGGTGATCGCGGTGACCGGCCTGATCGTGGTCGTGAGCCGGCTGTGAGCGGGGTGGGTGGTCCCAATCCGACGAGCTGGCGCCCGGGTCACTACGTCGAGCGGACCGCCTTCGCCTGGCGACGGACGGCGCTGTCCTTGCTCGCGGTGGCCGGTGCGGTGCTACGGCTGGGCACTCTGGACGGCAGCTGGTTGGCGGCGGCGCTGGGCGCTGGAGGCTGCCTGATGGCTGTGGTCTTGGTGGTGATCAGCCTGTTCCGCCATCGGCGCACCGAGCTGGCGGTCGCGGTCGGGTTGGAGCCGCGGGCGCGTTGGTCGGTGATCACGGCGGTGCTGGCCGTCGGCTGCGCGGGGCTTGCCACACTCGTGGTGTTGGCGTCGGGCGGGTAAGCCCCGCGCAGCCGTTTCAGTCACATCAGCTGACGGTGACCTGCTTGCGCTTGCTGACGCCGCGGGCGTAGTCGTCGGTGGCCGGCGACGTCACCCTCCAGAGCGTGCTGCCCTGGATGTCGGCGACCCAGCGGAAGACGTACCGGCTGTTCTTGCGCAGCGTGCCGGTGTCGATCGTCTGCCACTTCTTGCCGACCAGGCGCTGCAGCATCACTGGCTGTCCCGCTTGGTTCGGGCCGACGTGGCCGCTGAACATCACCGTGGTGCCCATGGTGACCGTCGTGTCCGAGACCGCCAGCGTCACCTTGAGTCGCACGTAGACCGTCGACGGCCCGCTGGTGCTGGACATGTCCGGAGCACCGGCGTAGTGGGCGCGGTAGGCGGTGTTCTTGGTGGGTGTGACGGCGAACGAGTACGAACCGTCAGCGGCCGTGGTGGCCTCGCCGATCGTGGTCCAGTCGGCCGAGCCACTCGGGCGCGCCTGGATCTGGACGGTGCGACCGGTGAGGTCGGCGTTCGGATCGGTGCTGTTCAGCGTCCCGGTCACCGTGGTCGACTTCTTGTAGGCGACGGTGCTGCGGGTCGGGCTCAGCGTGACGCTGGTGCTGTAGGCCGTCGCCGTACCGGGAGCCGACTGGCCGCTGGCGTTGTCAGCGACCACGCTGGCGGTGTAGGTGACGCCCTCGGACAGACCGTCGAAGTGCGCCGTCGTGCTGTCGGCGGACACGTGCTGGGTCTGCGTGCTGGAGTCGTCACCAGTCAGCGTGATGTCGTAGCCGCTGATCGGCGCGTAGTCGGGAGCCGTCGAGGCGGTCCAGGACACGTCGGTCTGCTGCTCGCCGCCGCTGTTGCTCACGTCGGTCGGGGCCGTCGGCAGGCACTGACCGAGTTGCTGGTCGGTCGCGCCGGGCTGGACGGTGAGGTTGGGCGGCGCGCCGTCGAGCAGACCGGTGTTGTAGACCCAGCCGCTGAACGTGGTGTCGCTCAGGTTGACCTGCACCGGAGTCGAGCCGTCATTCCACTGCGCGACGCCGACGCCGTACGGGTCGTAGTCACCCTGGGTCTCGCTGCGCGAGATCAGGTTGCAGGCGATGTTGATCACGGAGCTGACCGAGCCGCTGCCGTCGTTGTAGCTGTCGATCGCGACGTCGCCGTTGGTACCGGTGATCTGGTTCTGGCTGATGTTGACGGTGCCGGCGTCGTAGTTGAGGATCGCCGTCGCGTCGGAGCCGTCACCCGGAGGCTGCGCCGGGTTGTAGTCGTTGAGCGCAATGGTGTTGCCGCTCAAGGTGCCGTGTGCGCTTCGGGAGATCTGCACCGAGTTGGCGGCCATGCCCGGGATCGGGTTGCCGGCTTCGTCGGTGCTGCTGCCGACCGTCGAGTTGGTCATCGTGAAGTCGACGTTGCCGTCGAAGATCACGCCGGTCTTCTGGTAGCGGGTGATCGACACGTTGTCGACGTTCACCGTCGCCTCGGGCACGTTCGCGGAGCCGTCGTCGGCGCGGTTGCGGATGTAGAGAGCGTTGCCCTCCTGCACGCCGTCGCCGTGCGTGACGCCGTTGATCGAGACGTCGCTCACGGTGCCGCCGGCCCGCATGAACTTGATGCCGGCCAGTTGGCCGCCGCTGCTGGTGCCGGAGAACTGCGTCGTGATGTGCAGGTCCTTCACGTTCATCGTCGCCGGCGCGGTGTCGTCACCGGTCGCCGAGAGCATGATCGGGCCAGGGAAGTTCTGGTGGGTCGCGTCTTCCTTCGCGGTGATGGTGTAGCCCGCACCGTCCACGGTCCAGCCATCGTCGACGTTGATCGTCTCGTACGTCGAGCAGTCCTGCGACAGGGTGTAGGTCTGTGTGGTGACGTCGTCGTACGCCTCACACGGGCCGACGCCGAGCGCGAAGGTGTAGGTGGTGTTGCCGAACGTCATCGCCGAGATGACCCCGTCACCATGCACACCCGAGCCGAGGGAGTACCCGACGTTCGTGGTCGCAGCGTTGGTGAAGGCCGCCGACCACTCGGCAAGGGTGCCGTAGTAGTCCGAGCCGTAGCCGCCGCCGGTGTGCGGTGCGCCGTCCTTGACCCACTGCGCCGAGTCGTTGGTCAGCCACCACTCGGTGCCGTAATAGGCGGGCTCGCCGACGAGGATGCCGTCAGGCGTCCCATCGCCGTCGAAGTCGACGACGATCTGCTCACCCGGAGCTTGCGGAAGGCTGGGGTTAGTGGGCGTCCAGGTGAGACTCGGCTCGCCATAGCTGACGAAATCGGAGAGCGACTCGTCCTGGGGGAGGTAGCCGGCGGCCTTGTCGGTATAGCCGCTGCCCTCCGTCCAGACGTGAAGTCCGTTCTCGAGGAAGTCGCTGTGACCAGTTGACCGACTCTGGCTCAGGTCGAGCAGATTCTCTGGCGGAGTGACGATGACATGGGTGGTGCTCACCGTGGCGTCGGCAGAGCCGGGAAGCGCGGCGAGCCCAGCCAAGGCGATGGCGAACGTCGCAACGCCGCCAAGCAACCTGTGTTTGAGCATGGATGACCTTTCCGTGGGTGCGTGCGGTCCGGGTCACGCGTAGTGCATGACTTCGCAGTGATCGCGAGGCCACGGATCACGACCCGTTGAGTCCCCCTGCATCGACGTGCCGTGCACACCAGCTCGATCGACGAGGTCGAGGTTAGGGGCGATCGCCGACACTTTGTCAATCGTGGAGGGTCCCGATGGGAAAAATGACCCGATCGGGCTACCCAGGCGCCGTCAGTCGGGCCATTAGCACACGGGTCAAGCCCCCGGACGGCCCGCGGCAGCAGATCAGAACGCCCTAGCCCCCTGTTGGCGCCCGCGAGAGTAGGTCGGACTCCCTCTCGGTGGTGATACCCCAGCCGGCCACGAGGGCCGGCTGCTCCGCCTGGATCCACTCCCAGGTGTCGGCGATCGTCTCGGTGAGCGGCCTCGGAGAGAGGCCCGCATTGGCCGCCCTGGTCGGGTCGGCGGCGAGGGTCCACTCCGGCGAGCCCTCGGTCCAGAGCGGGAGTGACTGGTAGCTCTCACCCTCGGTGCGCAGCCAGCCGGCGTTGACCCAGCGCAGCGTGGTGCCGGTCGGGCCGACCGCCCGTACGGTTGCCTCGAGCAGGTCGCCGAAGCCGAACGGTGGTGAGGGGGAGACGCTGTTGAAGACTCCGCTGGTCTGATCTTCGGCCAGCGTGATCGTCCATTCGCCCTGGTCGCGCGCGTCGATGATCTGCATCGGCGCCTCAGCGGGGCCGGGCGCCAGCACTTCACCGCCGCGGGCGATGCGCCGCACCCACCAGGTGAAGCGGCCAGTGTGGTCGTGCGGGCCGATGACGTAAGTGGGCCTGACGATGGTCAGGTGGTCACTGCCGTAGGCGGAGGCGGCGGCCTGCTCGCACAGGACTTTCAAACCCCCATAGCTCTCGGCGGTCACCTCCTGGGTGTTCGGGTCGTCGAGGTTGGCCAGCGCGGCATCCTCGTCGATGCCGGGCCCGTCGGGGTCGGCGTACACCGACATCGTCGACACGAAGACATGGTGTCCGCCTCGTCCGTCGAGTGCGTCGGCGAGCTGCTCGACCTGTCGGGGGAGGTAGGCGCAGACGTCGATGGTGGCGTCGAACTCGAGACCAGCAAGGGCTGACAGGTCCGCGTTGCGGTCGGCGCTGAGCTGGGTTGCCGCTTCCAAGGCGGGGTCAGTGCTGGCGCCGCGATGGAGGAGGGTCACGTCGTGGCCGCGGGCCAGCGCTGCCTCGGCCATCGCCCGACCGACGAACCTGGTGCCGCCGATGAAGAGAATCCGCATGGCACCGACCCTAAATGGTGGCGCCAATCGCGGGACAGCAAGGCGCTGCCACCGTTACTGTTGCGCACGAATAGGGCAGAAGTGACTGTTGGTGCCCCTGGTGCCTCGCCAGCCCGCCGAGTCGGCCGCTTCCCGCCCCGAGTCCTCGCCCGCTCGGAGGTGAGCGAAGTGTCATTTCTGCGGTTGCGACGAGGCGCCTTAGCGGTCGCCGTATCCGTCTCCGCGTTGCTACTGGTCGCAACGACGGCGGTACCTGCTGCGGCTGCGGCCGCCCCCGACTTCCAGATGCCGTTCGCGTGCGGACAGACCTGGCTGGGATCGACCCGCCCCTACCACAGTCCCAGTCCGTACGCGATCGACTGGACGCGGAACTCCGACGACCTCGGGCACCCGGTCATCGCCTCGGTGCCGGGGACCGTCACGTCGGTCATCAACCTCGGCGACCGCAGCTATGGGCTCTATGTCGTCGTCGACCACGGCGGCGGCTGGACCACGCTCTACGCCCACTTGAAGGCGGCGTTCGTCGTCACCGGTGAGTACGTCGACCAGGGACAGGCGATCGGGCTGCTCGGCGATTCCGGCGACGCCACCGGACCGCACCTGCACTTCGAGGAGCGGCTCAACAAGGTCGACCAACCGGCGTACTTCAACAGCAGCAAGTTCGTCTACAACTCCTGGCTGACCTCGGCCAACTGCGCCGATGCGCCCGTCACCGGGGACTGGAACGGCGACGGCACCACCGACGTCGGCGTCTTCTACCGCAAAGGAGGGCTGGCGCAGTTCCAGGAGCGTTACCCCGACGGGACAGTCCAGACGATCCCCCTTGGCTACCCGACCGACCAGCCGATCACCGGTGACTGGGACGGTGACGGCCAGACCGAGGTGGGCGTATGGCATCCGGCGACACACACATTCCGGCTGCGCTCAGCCGACGGCACGATCACCAGGATCTCGTTCGGCAGCTCCCAGGACGAGCCGGTCACCGGCGACTGGGACGGTGACGGGCGGACCGACGTCGGCTTGTGGGACCCCACGACCGCCACCTTCTACCTCCGCGACTCCGACGGCGCCATCAGCTCGGTGGTCTGGGGAGTCACCGGGGACATCCCGGTCACTGGCGACTGGGACGGTGACGGCCGCTGGCAGGTGGGCGTCTACGACCCCACGACGTCGACCTTCCTCACCCGTCGGGCCGACGGGAGCCAACGCACCATCAAGTTCGGGGTCACCGGGGACCTGCCGGTTGTCGGCTACTTCAACCTTGGGCTGACCAGCGACGTCGGCGTCTGGGATCCGGCGACGGCAGTCTTCACCGAGCGGGTGACGGCCAAGCAACAGCTCGCCATCCCGTTCGGCACTCCCCGGTGAGATGAGTCCGCTCGGCCTCCGGTGAGGAGACACCGAACTCCAACACGTGTGGTCGGGTCGACCGACCGAAGCCGACGTGACCGGGAAGCTCGATCGCGTGCCTGAATGCGACATCGAGGGTGTGCTCGGGCGGCACATGATGGCCGAGCTCGGCTACGGCTCGGGCCAGCGTCCACATCCCGGGCACGATGTGGCGGCGGAAGCCGAACGGCCGCGCCGTCGCGTCGAAGAGGTGGATGGGGTTGCGATCGCCGGAGACCGCCGCATAGCGACGGCCCAGATCAGAGCGGAGCGCCCAGGTGAGCGTCGCTGCGGGCGCGACGGCGGGTACGTCGACAGCCGGAGCTGACGCCGCTGCGGCACCGCCATCTGCAGCGTGGCGGCGATGGCGTGCGAGGAGCTGTGAGCTCTCCCTCCACACGAGCTGTCCGCTGATGCGCGCGTCGGTGATCAGATGGAAGGTGCTGCCGCGGGGATGTGCGGCCAACCCGTCGACGTACACGTCGACATCGAGCGAGTCGGCGGTGGTAATCGGCCGACGCTGCTCGATCCGGTTGGCGAGGTGAACCAGGCCGAGAACTGGAAAGGGAAAGTCGGACCGAGTCAACAGGGCGAGCTGGAGCGGGAAGGCCAGCACATGCGGGTACGGCGACGGAACCGCCGATGGAGCCAAGCCCCTCATGGAGCCGAAGCCGCAAACGGCCGCATAGCGGCTGAGCCGACCGGCGTCGATGGCGATGCCGCTGGCGCTCAAACGGATGTCGGGAAGCCCAGCTGCGCGGCCCAGGCTGCGGACACCCACCGTCGAGCGCAGCGCGCGGAAGTAGGACGGGAGCAGCGCCGGGGTCGGAGAACCGGACCGGGCGCGGATGGACATCGCCTCAGGCACCGAGCAGGCTCTGGCCGCAGACCCTTACGACGTTGCCGGTGACGCCGTAGCTGCGGGGATCTGCCAGCCAGCCGATCGTTTCTGCGACGTCGACGGGAAGGCCGCCCTGGCCGAGGGAGGTCATCCGCCTGCCGGCCATCCGCAGTGCGGCCGGCATCCGGGCCGTCATCTGCGTCTCGATGAACCCTGGTGCCACCGCATTCACCGTGAGGCCACGGGCCGCGGCTTGCTCCACCAGTCCCTCGACGAGCCCTACGATGCCGGCCTTGGAGGTCGCGTAGTTGGTCTGGCCGGCGTTGCCCGCAAGCCCGGCGATCGAGGCCACGCCGACAATCCGGCCGTTGGGCCGGAGCAGGTCGTCGTCGAGCAGTTGGGCGGTGATGCGCTCGGGCGCCGCTAGGTTGACGGCGATGACCGACTGCCAGCGGTCCTTGTCCATGTTGACGAGCCGACGGTCGCGGGTGATGCCGGCGTTGTGTACCACGACGTCGCCGCCACCGTGTCGGTCCCGCAGCGCTCGGGCGATCCGCTGTGGTGCGTCGACCGC
>JAICMS010000119.1 GCA_025929075.1 Propionibacteriales bacterium | reverse complement strand
AGCGGCGTCAGCCGCCGATGGCGCTCATCGGGCGGGCGGGCTGCAGGAAGGACTCGTCGTCGATCCCATGGCCGGGGCGCTTGCTCCACATGGCCACCCGCCACCGGTCGGCGATCTCCTCGTCGGACGCGCCCAGCCGCAGCGCCGTACGAAGATCGGACTCCTCGCGGGCGAACAGGCAGTTACGCACCTGACCGTCGGCGGTCAAGCGCACCCGGTCGCAGTCCCCGCAGAACGGCCGGGTGACCGACGCGATGACGCCTACGGTCGCCGGTCCCCCGTCGACGAGGAACAGCTCAGCGGGTGCGCTGCCCCGCTCGTCAGGATGCGGGCTGAGGTCGAACTCCGCCGACAGCGACGCAAGGATCTCCTCGGCGGTGATCATCTCGGCTCGGCTCCAGCCGTGCTGGGCGTCGAGCGGCATCTGCTCGATGAAGCGCAGGTCGTAGCCGTGCTCCAGGCACCAGCGCAGGAGCTCCGGCGCTTGGTCGTCGTTGTGACCGCGGAGCAGCACCGCGTTGATCTTCACCGGCGCCAGCCCTGCGTCCGCAGCCGCGACCAGGCCGCGGACGACGTCGTCGAATCGGTCGCGTCTGGTGATGGCCCGGAAGGTGTCAGGGCGGACCGTGTCCAGACTCACGTTCACCCTGTCGAGTCCGGCCGCGGCGAGGGAGGCGGCGACCTTGCCCAGCCCGATGCCGTTGGTGGTGAGCGCGATCTGTGGCCTCGGCTGGAGGCTGCTCGTGCGCCCGACGATGTCGACGAGCCCGCGACGGATCAGCGGCTCCCCGCCGGTGAAGCGGACCTCCTCCACGCCCAGCAGTCGCACCGCTATGCCGATCAGCCTGACGACCTCGTCATCGGTCAGCACCTCGTCGCCGGGCAGCCACTGAAGTCCCTCTGCGGGCATGCAGTAGGAACACCGCAGGTTGCACCGATCGGTCAGCGAGACCCGCAGATCGGTGGCCTGGCGGCCGTAGCTGTCGAGCAGCGGTCGACGTACTGCAGAAGAAGGACCCACGGCAACAGCCTACGATGCCCAGCGATCGGCGCCGGTCGCGTCGTACAGTCTTGGCCCGGCTACTAGGTTGGAACCGCTGTGTTGCGCTTCCTCCTCACGCCTCGCTGGATCGGGCTCTTCATCGTCGTCGTGGTGCTCGGCATCGTCTGCGTCAGGCTGAGCCACTGGCAGTTCGGGCGGTATCACGAGCGTTCCGTCTCCAACACCACCACCCGCACAAACCTCGCCGCCCCTCCGGTCGCCATCGACCGCCTGATGCAGGTGGGCGCGGAGCCAGGCGACTCGGTCCAGTACCGCAAAGTGATCGTCAAGGGCCACTACGACCCGCACCATCAGATCGTGGTGCTGTATCGCAGCCGCAACGGCGCGCCCGGCGTCGAGGTCGTGGTGCCCCTGGTCACCTCGGCCGGCACTGCCGTCCTGGTCGACCGTGGCTGGGTGCCGGCGGCAGCCAATGGCAATACCGTCCCGAAGGTACCGGCGCCACCCACCGGTCCCGTCAGTGTGGTCGGGCGGGTCCGGATCGACTCCACCGACGGCGGCAACGTCGTCACGCCGGTCCAGGGGCAGGTCCGGGCCGTCTCGGCCGCCGCGATCAAACAGTCGCTTCCCTACCCGGCGTACGACGGCTTCCTCGAGCTCGTCCGAGAGTCGCCGCACCCGGCCGACGCGCCGAGCAGGCCACAGGCTCCCAGCCTCAGCGGTGGACCCAGCTTCTTCTACGGCTGGCAGTGGCTGTTCTTCGCCGGTCTCTTCTTCGCGTTCTACTGCTACTTCGCGTGGTCGGAGTACAACCAGCAGCGCCAGCCGAAGGCGCCGTCCGAGACGAACGCCCCTCCCCCACCGGTCACCGTGAACGACTGACGGACTGACGGATCAAGGTGGCGATAGCTTTCGTCATTGGGAGGTTGTCGTCACATTCTGGGCGGAAATTCCGCGGGAACCTCCCAGCGACGGAGCCGAGGGCGAGAGTCAGAGGGCGCGGGTGATGCCGCCGTCGACGGGGATCATCGCGCCGTTGACGTAGCCGGCGGCCGGCGAGAGCAGGAAGGCGGCCACTGCGCCGAACTCGGCCGGGTCGCCGTAGCGGCCGAGCGGGATCGCCGCCAGATGTCCACGTTTGGTGGCGGCGGGGTCGGGAGTGCCGTTGTCGAGCTCCTGCACCCGCTCGGTCTCGATTCGGCCCGGCAGCAGCCCGTTGACCCGGATGCCCTGCGGCCCGAGCTCGTCAGCCAGCGTCTTGGCGATCATCGCGAGGCCCGGCCGAAGGCCGTTGGAGATCGCCAGCCCGGCGATCGGCGCCTTCACCGAGGTCGAGAGCACGAAGACGATCGAGCCGCCACCCGACATGGCGCCGGCGACGGTGCGCGCCATCCGGACCGCGCCGAGGAAGACCGACTCGAAGGCTTGGCGCCACTGCTCGTCGGTGATCTCCCGAACGCCGCCAGCGGGCGGTCCACCGACGCTGATCACAGCCCCATCGAGCCGGCCGAAGCGCTCGATCGCACGAGCCACCAGCTGGTCGGCGGCATCGGGATCGGCGTTGTCGCCGGCCACGCCGGCCGCCCGGTCATCGCCGAGATCCGCGACGGCTGCGTCGACCGAATCCTGGGACCGACTCGACACCACGACTCTGGCGCCGTCGGAGACCAGAGCGGCAGCCGTCGCCCGGCCCAGGCCGCGGCTTCCGCCGGTCACCACGTAGACCTTGTCGGTCAGTCCCAGATCCATGCCGACATTGTGTCGCAGCCTTCTCAACCGCCGACGAGGCCGTCCAGCGGATCGGCCATGACCTCCTGGGAGGCGAACTGTGTCCGGTAGAGGCCGGCGTAGAGCCCGTCGGCGTCGAGCAGCTGCTGATGGGTGCCACGCTCGACGATGCGGCCCGCGTCGACGACCAGGATCTGGTCGGCATCCCGCACTGTGGACAGCCGGTGGGCGACCACCAATGCGGTGCGTCCTTCGAGCGCGGTGTCCAGTGCCCTCCTCACCGCCTCCTCCGAGTCGCTGTCCAGATGGGCGGTCGCCTCGTCGAGGACCACGATCCTCGGTGCCTCCAGCAGCAGTCGGGCGATCGCCAGCCGCTGCCGCTCGCCGCCGCTCAGCCGGTAGCCGCGGTCACCGACGACGGTCTCCAGGCCCTCGGGCAGTGAGTCCACCAGGTCGTCGATCCGAGCCGCTGCGAGCGCCGTGGCGATCTCGGCGTCGGTGGCGTCCGGCTTTGCGTAGCGCAGGTTCGCCCCGATCGTGTCGTGGAACATGTGCGCGTCCTGGGTCACGTAGCCGACCATCTGCTGCAGCGACTCCGTCGAGACATCCCGTACGTCGACGCCTCCGACAAGAACCGAACCTGCGCTCGCGTCATATAGCCGGGCAACCAGGTGGGTAAGCGTGGTCTTGCCGGCGCCGGACGGGCCGACGAGCGCCACCTGCTCCCCCGGTCGCACCTCGAACGAGACGTCGTGGATGACCTCCGAGCGCGTCGTTCCGTCCTGGCGGGTGATGAGCTCCAGGCTCGCGACCGACACCTCGTCTGCGCGTGGGTAGCTGAACGACACGTGGTCGAAGCGGACACTGGCCGGCGCAGCGGAGATGTCGACGGGGTTGTGCCGCTCCTTGATCATCGGCTCCAGGTCCAACACCTCGAAGACCCGGTCGAACGACACCAGCGCGGTCATCACATCGACCCTTGCGTTCGACAGCGAGGTGATCGGGCCGTAGAGGCGGCCCATCAGCGCGGCCAGCGCCACCAGCGTTCCCACCGAGGCGACGCCGCTCAAGGCCAGGTGTCCCCCGACGCCGTACACGAGCACGGTGGCGATCGACGCAACCAGCGTGAGGGCGGTGAAGAAGATGCGGCCGGTCATCGCGATGTCGACGCCGAGGTCGCGCACCCGCGCCGACTTCGCCGCGAATTCTGCCTCCTCCTGCACTGGGCGACCGAGCAGCTTGACGAGGAGCGCGCCACCGACGTTGAACCGTTCGGTCATCGTCGAGGCGAGCTCGGCGTTGGTCTGCATCTGCTCCCTGGTCAGGCCGGAGAGGCGCCGGCCGGCCCACTTGGCGGGCAGGAGGAAGAGCGGCAGGATCACCAGGGCCAGCACGGTGATCTGCCACGACAGGAACAGCATCGCTGCGCCCACGAGAAGCAGGCTGATGACGTTGCTGACCAGACCCGACAGTGTCGACGTGAAGGTCCGCTGCGCGCCGATCACGTCGTTGTTCAGCCGCGACACCAGCGACCCCGTCTGGGTGCGGGCGAAGAACGCGATCGGCAGTCGCTGCACGTGAGCGAAGACCCGGGTGCGGAGGTCGTAGATGAGTCCTTCGCCGATCCGGGCCGAGTACCAGCGTTCGACCATGCCGAGGACCGCATCGCCGACCGCGACGGCCGCTGCGATCAGGGCCAGGATCGTCACCAGGCGGCCATCATGCTTGCGGACGCCGTCGTCGATGATCCACTTGAAGAGCAACGGCGTGGTGACCATCAGCAAGGCGTCGAGGATTGTCAGGCCGAGGAAGGCAGCGATTTGCGCGCGGTACGGCCGAGCGAAGCCGGCCACCCGGCGGACGGTTCCCGGCGTCAGCCCTGCCCGGCCCGCCATCGGGTCACCCCTGCTGTAGGAGTGCATCATCCGCCACGGACTACCGACGTTGCTCATCAACAGACCCCGAACGCCGAGATCACGTGCGATCTTCCCACCATGTCCCGGAAGCGGCAGCGCAGGCGATCACGCGAGCGCAATGAGATCTGCGTACTGGTCGCTCCACAGGTCCTCGACCCCGTCGGGGAGGATTAGCACCCGGTCGGGCTGCAGGGCCCGCACCGCTCCCTCGTCGTGGGTGACGAGCACGATCGCGCCCTCGTAGCTCCGGATCGCGGCCAGCACCTCCTCGCGACTGGCGGGATCGAGGTTGTTGGTCGGCTCGTCGAGCAGCAACACGTTCGCCGTCGAGACCACCAGAGTCGCCAACGCCAGCCGGGTTCGCTCGCCACCCGAGAGCACCGCCGCGGGCTTGTGTACGTCGTCGCCGCTGAAGAGGAACGAGCCGAGGACGCTGCGCGCCTGGGTCTCGGTGAGTGCTGGTGCGGCCGATTGCAGGTTCTCGAGCACGGTGCGCTCGCGGTCGAGAGTCTCGTGCTCCTGGGCGTAGTAGCCGAGCAGCGCACCGTGGCCGTGCGTCACCGAACCGGTGTCGGCGTCGTCGAGACCGCCGAGGATGCGTAGCAAAGTGGTCTTGCCGGCGCCGTTGAGGCCGATCACCACGACGCGGCTGCCCCGGTCGATCGCCAGGTCGACGTCAGTGAAGACCTCGAGCGAGCCGTAGGACTTCGACAGCTCGTCGGCGGTGAGCGGCGTCTTGCCACAGGGCGCCGGCTTCGGAAAGGCGATCCTGGCCACCTTGTCCGACCGGCGCTGCGGCTCGACGGAGTCCAGCAGCCGCTCGGCGCGCCTGGCCATGTTGTGAGCCGCCACTGCCTTGGTCGCCTTGGCGCGCATCTTGTCTGCTTGGGCAAGCAGCGCCCCCGCCTTCTTCTCGGCGTTCGTCCGCTCTCGCTTGCGACGGCGCTCGTCGGTCTCGCGCTGCTGCAGATATGTCGACCAGCCGACGTTGTAGACGTCGACCTCGGCGCGGTTCGCGTCCAGGTGGAAGACCCGGGTGACCGTTTGGTCGAGCAGCGCAACGTCATGGCTGATCACCACCAGGCCGCCGGAGTGCGCCTTGAGGAACTGCCGCAGCCAGAGCACCGAGTCTGCGTCGAGATGGTTGGTCGGCTCGTCCAACAGCAAGGTCTGCGCGCCGGAGAAGAGGATCCTGGCCAGCTCCACCCGGCGGCGCTGGCCACCCGACAATGTGTGCAGCGGCTGCCCGAGCACCCGGTCGGGCAGCCCCAGACTGGCAGAGATCTGGGCGGCCTCCGCCTCCGCAGCGAAGCCACCGGCCGCGTGCAGCTCGGCGTCGGCTCTCGTGTAGCGACTCATCGCCCGTTCCCGGACCTCGACGTCGTCGCTGCCCATCGCCACCTCGGCCGCCCGCAGTCGCCGTACGACGTCGTCGATCCCACGAGCGGACAGGATCCGCGCCAGCGCCGTCACATCCAGGTCGCCCGTCCGCGGGTCCTGCGGCAGGTAGCCGACCGAGCCGGTCCGGGTGACCGAGCCGGCCGCAGGTTGGGCTTCGCCGGCCAGGATCCGGGTGAGCGTCGTCTTGCCGGCCCCATTGCGGCCGACCAGACCCACCTTGTCGCCGTCGCTAACGTTGACCGAGAGGTCGTGGATCAGCACCCGTGCGCCGGCACGGACCTCGAGGCTATGGACGCTGATCATCGTGGTGACGGATCTGTGAGAAGGGGAAGCCATCGGCGCGGACGCAGGCCGGACACGGCGTTCGAGGCTACCAGCCGCGGGGCGTCGGGACTGACCGAGTTTCAGCGCGGGTCAGAGCGGGTCACGCAGCTCGACGGTCACCGACCGGGTTGCCGCAAGCACCCGTTCGAGCGCCTCCCGGCGCGGGTCACCACTCACGGGTTGCCACTCCCGGCGAACCGCTGCAAGCGGCCGTAGATCCGGCCGCTCCAGGACGACGCCGACTGCCGCGCGGTCGCCGCCGATCACCAGCACGTCGAGCTGCTGAGCCAGCGGAGCCAGGATGCGGGCCGCATGCTCGCCGGCCGCCTCGAAGGCGGCTCGCGCCTGGTTCTCCCGCCGGCGACTGAACCGATGTTGTGACCACCCGCCGGCTTTGGTCCGCCCCTGGACATGCCGCTGGCCGATCTTCACCGTCGCCGGCTCCGGGCCGACTGCGTGCGCGACCGCGAAGCCGCCGCGGCGGACGAGCAGCACCCCGATCTGCCACGGTCGGGCGAGGTGCGTCAGCACCGAGTCGAGGCCGTTCTGCTGGGTGAGCGGCCCGAAGGGCACGGCGAAGTGGATCAGAGCGCCGTCGGGGCTGCTCCCGGACACCTGATCGGCATCGACGACCCACTGCGCCTCCGGATGGCGGCCTTGATAGCGGTCGAGCCAGCCGGCGAACCTGTCGAAGCCGACCACAACGCATCTGCTCGCGTCGGCCGGGAGGGCGGCCACCGGCGCGCCGTCAGACGTTGAACCCGAGGGCCCGTAACATCTCGCGCCCGTCATCGGTGATCTTGTCCGGGCCCCAGGGCGGCATCCAGACCCAGTT
>JAICMS010000164.1 GCA_025929075.1 Propionibacteriales bacterium | reverse complement strand
TGCCGGTGAGCCTCGGCAATCGCCTCCCGCGCCCAGCCCTGGAACTCCGCGACGGTCAGCGGCTCCGTCACCTCGAGCACATCGACCAGGCGGTGGGGGACGCCTCGCCGCTCGGTGACAGACAGCTTCGCGGTGCCGATGTCCATGCCCCGATAGACCTGGGCCGAGTCGGCGTTGATCACGTCACCGCCGAGCGCGAGGGCCAGCTCGACGGCGAGGGCACTCTTGCCGGCGGCCGTCGGACCGACGACGGCCACCACCGGCAGGCCACTCATGGCCCGATTATCCCCGCTCGCAATTGCGGGAAAGTGGCTGGACAAATGGGACGCCAGTGAACCAGTTTCCCGCAATTGCGAGGGGGTTGAGGGGGACGCGGAAAGGGTTAAGGTGAGGCATGGGATTTCTCGACAAGCTCCGCCCGCAGGCCACCAAGGCCGTTGACGACCACGGCAACCAGATTGGGTCCGGCCTCGACAAGCTAAGCGAGATGGTGGACCAGAAGACCGGCGGCAAGTACGACGACAAGGTCGCCATGGCCGAATCCAAGGTCGAGGATGCGCTCGACAACCTCGACGGCCGCGACGACGACATCCCCGATCGCCAGGGGACAGGCGAGCGTCATCCGGCGGCCAAGCAACGGCGAGGCATCAAGCGCCGCCCGCCACGCTGATCGATCAGATCGCCTCGGGCCGGCTCGGCCAGTCGACCTGCCAGTCCACGACCCAGTAACCAACCCCGTAGGGGGCAGCGTCGTAGCGTGCACTCGCGGTGATCGAGCCGCCGTCGCCGTACGTCGACGAGGCAGCACCGGCGAGCACCTGCCACGCCGGCCGACCGGCCGCCCAGAGCTCGTCTGCTAGGAGTGGCGGGATCGCCAACAACGCCTCCACGTCGCCGCCGGCCAGCGCGACGACGACATCAGCGTCGAACGCAGCCGCCCGGTGGTCGAGGTAGCCCGGCGCAGTCCTGGATCGCTTGGCGCTGCCGTCGCCCATCACCAGCATCGCCACCCGTACCGGTCCGGTGACGAGCCGACCGCCGAGGTCTGCACACTCCTGCGGCGAGGCGCTGGCCGGGACGGCCAGATATCTGCGCTGCCTCGCGAATCCCGCTCGGTCGAGCAGCCCGGCGCCGACGGTCAGCGCCTCGGGAAGCACCAGGTCCGGGCCACCGAACGCGGCGTCGACGCCGAAGCCCCGCATGCTGCCGCCGCCCACTTCACTCCACTCGGCCAGCTCGTTCCCGGCACCGACCACCACGACGACATCAGGGTTTGCGGCCAGCAACGCGGAGACCGAGCCAGCGCAGATCTCCCTCAGCTCCCCGATCTCGTCGGCCCCGCCGAGGGCAACCTCCGGCAGCAGCAGCGGCGGGTGAGGGCACACGCACGCGGCGGCCAGCATGAGCCGAGCGTAGTAGTCAGCCGGTGGCGACGCCCGGTGGCGCAAACCCCCAGGTGACTACCGGTTGCAACTCCCCGATGACAAGCCGCTCCAGCACGAATTGTTCATGTGGGACGACCGGTTCGGGCAGCTTGTCGAGGTTGAACCAGCCGAGGTCGGCCGCCTTGGACGGCTCAGCACGATAGGGCTCGCCGCTCCATCGCCGGCTTTCGAAGAAGAAGTCGACTCGCTCGTCGATCGGCAGGTGGTTGCCGTGCGTGCGGTGCATGGCGCAGAGCGGCCGGAGATCGGCCGGTCGCACGGCGACCCCGACCTCCTCCGCCACCTCGCGCACCGCGGCCTCGAGCACGGACTCGCCGGCCTCCACATGGCCGGCCGGCACGGCCCAGTGGCCGTCGCGGTAGCCGGTGCCCGCACGCAGCAACATCAGCACCTGATCGTCTCGGCGCAGCACCACATAGGCAGCCGGCACCACCCGGAACCGCTCCTCGACCGACCGCTGTTCCACCACCCGGCCGACTCTAGGTGGTTGCACCCCCCGGCGGGTCAGGAGTCGTAGCCGAGTCCCAGCCGGTCGAGGGCCTGCAGCCACAGGTTGCGACGACCCTCGTTGCGGTCGGCCCGGTCCAGCGACCGCCGGGTCACCTGGACTCCGAGCCAGGCCAGCGGCTCGGGCGGGAACGGGAGCGGTTTCGAGCGCACCATCTTTGTGGCGGTTCGCTCGGTCTCTTCGCCCGCCAGCAGGTCCAGCATCACCTGGGCGGCGAACCGGGTGGCGCCGACGCCAAGGCCGGTGAACCCGGCGGCATACGCCAGGCGCCCGCCGCTCGCCGTACCGAAGAACGCGCAGAACCTGCTGCACAGGTCGATCGCGCCACCCCAGGCGTGCGTAAAGCCGATGCCGCCGAGCCCGGGGAAGGTCTCGAAGAGATGGTCGCGGAGCAGGTCGAACGTCGCCGGTCGCCGGTCATGGCGAGGGCTCATCCGCTTGCCGTAGTGGTAGACCGCGTCGTAGCCGCCGAAGAGCACCCTGTTGTCCGGGGTGAGCCGGTAGTAGTGGAACTGGTTGCCGCTGTCGCCGACACCCTGGCGGTTGGCCCAACCGATCGCCCCAAGCCGGTCCGCATCGAGCGGCTCGGTGACGATCGCATAGTCGTAGACCGGGATCGTGTACGGCGACAACCGGCGCAGCAACGCAGGGAAGGCGTTGGTCGCGAGGACCGCCTGCCCGGCCTGCACCCGGCCACTATCGGTGGTCAGCCAGACCCGCTCCCCCGCCGTCTGCTGGCGGCGCACCGGAGTCGCTTCAAAGATCCGCACGCCGAGCCGTTCGGCAGCGGCCGCGAGGCCCCACGCCAGCTTGGCTGGGTGGACCATCACGGTGCCGGTGCGGTCCCAGAGACCCGCGAGGTACGTCGGCGAGTCGACCTCCTTGCGCACCGACTCGGCGTCCAGGAACTGGCCGCGGCCGGCGTCGGCAGCCTCCTGGAGTCCGGCCACCTGGTACGGCTCGGTGGCGACGGAGAGCTCACCGGACCGTTCGAGGTGACAGTCAATGCCGTAGCGCTCGACCGTGTCGCACAACCCGCGTAGGTTGTCGCGGCCCAGCCGCTCCAGCACCTCGATCTCGTCGGGGAAACGGTCGAGGCCGTTGTCGTAGCCGTGGGTCAGGCTGGCAGCGCAGAAGCCGCCGTTGCGCCCGGAGGCGGCCCACCCGACCCGGTTGCCCTCAAGCAGCACGACGTCGCGGTCGGGGTCGGCTTCCTTGGCGAGCAGCGCCGTCCACAGTCCGGTGAACCCACCGCCCACGACAGCCACGTCGCAGCTTGTGTCACCGGTCAGTCGGGGGCGCGCCGCCGGGCGGCTCGGATCGTCCAGCCAGTACGGCGTGCCGCTGACTCCGGCCCAACCGACACCCTTGCCGCCAGCCGTGCCGCTCACGACCGGCTGGGGGCGGCCCCGCGCAGTGCAGGGAGGCCGAGCTCGACGGCGCCGGAGGTCGTGACGGCGTCGACCGGTCGCCGTACCCGCGGAGTCCAGGACACCACCCTGTCGGACACGAGATAGTGCGGGGCGCCATGCGTCACCTCGACCGTGACCAGGTCGCCCTCCTGGATCGGTCGGTCGCCCGGCTCGAAGTGCACGAGCCTGTTGTCGCGGGCCCGGCCGGTGAGCCGCGACGTGGCGGCGTCCTTGCGGCCCTCGCCGGAGCTGACGAGCACCTCGATGGTGCGGCCCTCGAAGCGCGAGTTCTCCTCCAGCGTGATGGCGTTGACCCGCTCGACCAGCCGCTCCAGCCGCCGCTGCGCCACATCGGCACGCACCTGACCGGGCATGTCGGCAGCCGGGGTGCCCGGGCGCTTGGAGTACAGGAACGTATAGGCGCCGGCGAACCGTGCCCGGTCGACGACATCGAGCGTCTCGGCGAAGTCGGCCTCGGTCTCACCTGGGAATCCGACGATGATGTCTGTCGTGATCGCTGCGTCCGGGATCGCGGCGCGCACCCGGTCGAGGATGCCGAGGTAGCGGTCGCGCCGATACGAGCGCCGCATCGCCTTCAGCACGGCGTCGGATCCGGACTGCAGCGGCATGTGCAGGTGCGGCATCACATTCGGTGTCTCGGCCATCGCCGCGATCACGTCGTCGGTGAAGTCACGCGGATGCGGCGAGGTGAAGCGCACCCGCTCCAGCCCCTCGATGTCACCGCAGGCTCGCAGCAGCTTGGAGAAGGCGAACCTGTCGCCGAATCCGACACCGTAGGAGTTGACGTTCTGGCCGAGCAGCGTCACCTCGACGACGCCCTGATCGACGAGGGCCTCGATCTCCGCGACGACGTCGGCCAGCGGCCGGTCACACTCTAGCCCGCGCAGGCTCGGCACGATGCAGAACGTGCAGGTGTTGTTGCAGCCGACGCTGACCGCCACCCACGCGGAGAATGCGGAGTCACGCCGCGCGGGGAGAGTCGACGGGAAGACCTCGAGCGCCTCACGGATCTCCACCTGCGCCTCGCCGGCGACTCTCGCCCGCTCGAGCAGCACCGGCAACGCGTCGATGTTGTGGGTGCCGAAC
>JAICMS010000133.1 GCA_025929075.1 Propionibacteriales bacterium | reverse complement strand
AGTGGGGACCGGTTCCAGGTTTCGGCAGCAGCCGTCATCAACGCCACCGGAGTCTGGGCCGGCCGGCTGGTGCGGGGCCTCGACCTGCGGCCGAGCCGCGGCAGTCACCTGATCCTGCCGGCCGCAGCGCTTGGCAACCCGAGGTGCGCAGTGGCGGTGCCCATCCCGGGTGAGAACAACCGCTACGTCTTCGCCCTGCCCGAGCCCGCCGACCGCGTCTTTGTGGGGGTCACCGACGAGCCGGCCCATCGCGACCTCCCCGAGGTGGCCGAGCCGACCGAGGAAGAGCTCGACTTCCTGATCGGCGTACTCGACAACGCGCTCCAGCGGCCGGTACGGCGCACCGACGTGATCGGTGCGTACGCCGGGCTGCGCCCGCTCGTGGGCTCGGGGGGTGCCCGGACCGCGGACATCTCGCGCCACCACATCACCCACCGGTCCGCCGACGGGGTCGTCACGATCGTCGGCGGAAAGCTCACGACGTACCGACGGATGGCGGCGGACGCAGTGGACGCGGCAGTCTCCGCCGCCGGTCTGCCCTGGACGCCGAGCCGGACGGCGCGGCTGCCGCTGGTGGGGGCCGCCGACCGGGGCACGCTCGGGCGCCTGCCGGCACCGGCCCGCCTGGTGGCGCGCTACGGGACCGAGGCCGCGCTGGTGGTCGCGGAGGCCGACGGCGACCCGCACCAGTTGGAGCCGCTGGCCGCGGGGGTGCCCGCAACTGCGGCGGAGCTGCTCTTCGGCCTGCACCACGAGGGGGCGCTTTGCATGGACGACCTGCTGGCTCGCCGTACCCGGGTCGCGTTGGTCCCCGACGATGCGGCTCGGGTGCGCCCGGCCGTCGACGACCTCCTTGGCGCCGAGCTCGAGCCCCTGCCGGCCCAGCTCTAGGCCTCTCCGCTTGCCTCCCGTGGCGTTGTCCGCCGCCGGTGGGGTTGTCCGCCGGGCGGGGGGTCCGGGTCCGGTTTGGGCCCCGCTGGGCTCGCAACGTACGACTGGCTGGACGGGTCAGCCGTAGCCCAGCTCGTGCAGCCGCTCGTCGTCGAGACCGAAGTGGTGAGCGATCTCGTGCGCGACCGTTACCTGCACCTGCCGGCGCACCTCGTCGGCGTCCGCGCAGATGCTCAGCACGGGGAGCCGGTAGATGGTGATCCGGTCCGGTACGGCGAACAGGTACGACGAGTTGGTCCGGGCCGTGAGTGGGACACCTTCGTAGAGCCCCAGCAGGCGCTGCCCCGGTGGCGGGTCGTCCTCGACGAAGACGGCCACATTGTCGATGAGCCTGGCCAGGTCAGGCGGCAGGCCGTCGAGAGCATCCGCGACGAGCTCCTCGAACTCCGCTCGCCCCAGCTCGACCACGCCACCAGCGTACGTTTTGGCGGTGTCTCGGCGACCACCTATGCTGGTCCGGTCCCCCGACGGTGTCCGGCGCCGGGTGCGGGCTTAGGCCCCCATCGTCTAGCGGCCTAGGACGCCGCCCTTTCACGGCGGTAGCACGGGTTCGAATCCCGTTGGGGGTACGCCGTGCGCTATCGTGTGCGCTGCCCACGCGGGTCGTTCCGCGGGCAACGCAACTCGGTCGCCGGCAACAAACCTGGCCCCGTGGCGCAGTTGGTTAGCGCGCCGCCCTGTCACGGCGGAGGTCGCGGGTTCGAGTCCCGTCGGGGTCGCTGAGCGCCCCGCCTGACGAGTCAGGCGGGGCGTTTTTCGGCTGGCGCGCGGCGGGTGACCAGCGCCTCCTGCAAGCCCCTGGGCACCGCCAGTCCGCAGATCGTCATAGCCGACTCCGAGGAGCCGGCGGCGAGGGCGCCCACGGTAGGGTGTCGAGGCGCGCCGGACGACCTCGTTCGGCGTCGCGGCCAGGTAGCTCAGTCGGTAGAGCGTCCGCCTGAAAAGCGGAAGGTCGGCAGTTCGATCCTGCCCCTGGCCACACGCCGCGGCTGGGGAAGCAGGGGCCGCCGCTCCGGTTTACCGGGGTGCCCGAGTTCCCAGCCAACTCCCAGGGCGCTGTCAGGGAGGTCCGAGGCTCGTTCGGCACGGTGTGGGCATGACCGACGACACCCCCTCGCCCCAAACCCCGATGTCGAACCGCCCGTTCTTCACCGGCCCGCCGACGGCGCCCGAGCAAGGCGCCGGGACGCAGCCCACCCGCCCGCTGCCCTACGGGTGGCAGGCGGTCCCGCAGCCTGGCGGCCTGCCGCCCGCAGGACCCGGATCTCCCGGTCAGCCGCCGACCGGCGGGCCACCTTTCGGCCCACCGCCAGCGTTCTCGCACGGCCCCGGCCCCTCCCACCGGGCCTGGCCGTTCCGACTGGGGATCGGCGCCCTCGCGGTTGCTCTCGCGTTGGGCTCGGGGGTCGCCGGCGCCGAGATCGCCCAGCACAACCAGCCGGCTGCGGTGGTGTTCGGCTCGAGCTCCGCTCAGACGACGAGCACCAGCACCGCCCCGACCGAGCAGTTGTCGAAGGTGGCCAACTCCGTGCTGCCGAGTGTCGTCTCGATCAACGTCAGGTCGTCGACGGAGAGTGACGAGGGATCCGGCATCATCTTGCGCTCCGACGGCGTCATCCTCACCAACAACCACGTCGTCGCTGCGGCGGCCGGAGGTGCCGGCAAGGTGACGGTCACGTTCAACGACGGCAAGACGGTCAGCGCCCATATCGTCGGACGCGACCCGGCCGACGACCTGGCCGTGGTCAAGGCGGAAGGCGTTTCCGGGCTCACCCCGGCTTCGTTCGGGTCAGCGAAGGACCTGCACGTCGGTGACACCGTCCTCGCGATCGGCAGCCCCCTCGGGCTTGAGGGCTCGGTCACCTCTGGGATCGTCTCGGCGCTCAACCGAAGTGTTGACCTCGGTGCCGAGGAGAACCCCCAACAGCAGAGCCCGTTCGGTCAGTTCGGGTTCGGCCACCGACACCAGCGGCAGAGCCAAGGCGTCACAGACGCCGTACTCACCGAGGCGATCCAGACCGACGCCGCGATCAACCCTGGCAACTCTGGCGGCCCGCTCGTCAACGACCAGGGCGAGGTGGTCGGCATCTGCACGGCAATCGCGACCCTCGGCAGTGGCATGCAGGGCTCGCAGTCGGGCAGCATCGGCGTCGGCTTCGCCATCCCGATCGACGAGGCGGAGAGCGTCGTGCAGCAGCTGATGAACGGTCAGCAGCCGAGCCACGCTCTGCTGGGTGTTCAGATCAACGACGCCTCGAGCAGCGGCGCCCAGGTGGTCGCCACCACCCGCGGCGGGCCCGCCGCCAAGGCGGGACTGCAACCAGGTGACGTCATCACGAAGGTCGACAGCACGACGATCACGAGCGCCCAGGCGCTGATCGCGGCGATCCGGTCGCACCAGCCGGGGGACACGATCTCAGTCACCTACCAGCGCGGCGGCAGCAGCCACACGGCGTCGGTGACGCTGACCGGGACCAAGGGATGACCGGTCACTCTCGACTGCGACTGGTCAAGGCGCTCACAGCGCGCTCACAGGGCGTGCACAGCGAACCCTCAGGCGAGCGCGCCATGCTCTCTCTTGTGTCGCCGCCTACAGCAGCGCCTCGGGTGCCGGACTCTCCCATCCCGTCCGGCCCGGAGGCGCGACTACTCGTCGTCGACGACGAGCCCAACATCCGCGAGCTGCTGTCGGCCTCCTTGCGGTTCTACGGCTTCGACGTCTCGGTGGCTGGCAACGGCGACGACGCAGTCCGGCTCACCCGGTCGCTGCGACCGGACCTGCTCGTCCTCGACGTGATGATGCCGAAGACCGACGGCTTCGACGTCGTACGGCGACTGCGCAGCGAAGGCGTGCATGTACCCGTCGTCTTCCTGACGGCCAAGGACGCGACCGACGACAAAGTCACCGGCCTGACCGTCGGTGGCGACGACTATGTGACGAAGCCCTTCAGCCTGGAGGAGCTCGTGGCCCGGGTGCGGGCGGTGCTTCGCCGCACCGGCGGGTCGGCCGGGACGGCGCCTGCCCGGATCGGCTTCGGCGACATCGAGCTCGACGAGGACTCCCACGAGGTCTGGAAGGCGGGCAAGCCGGTCGCCTTGTCACCCACAGAGTTCAAGCTGCTCCGCTACCTGATGCAGAACCCGAACCGGGTGCTGTCGAAGGCGCAGATCCTCGACCACGTATGGAACTACGACTTCGGTGGTGACGCCAACGTGGTGGAGTCCTACGTCTCCTACCTGCGAAGGAAGGTCGACAGCTCCGAGCCGCGGTTGATCCACACGCTTCGCGGTGTCGGGTACGTGCTGCGGCAGCCAGCGGGCTAGCTGGTGTCCGGGGAGCGGATCCGTGAGGTGGCGGCGAGGACACCGCTCCGCGTCCGACTGGTCGCCGTACTGCTGGCCTTGATGACAGCGGCGCTGCTGGTCACCGGCTTCGCGGCGAGCGCCATCTTGTCCCACTACCTCAACGGTCGGGTCGACGACCAGCTGCAGTCTGCGTTCGGCCCGGCGATCGACCGGCTGCTGCGGAACCCCTCCGTCGGCGACACCGGGCCGGGCGGCTATGTGACGCCCAGCCCCTACTATGTCCAAGCCAGCGCGCCTAACGGCGCTGTCGTCGCCCGGGTCACGCCGTCGCACACCCGCGGCAACCTCCTCCCTGCCTTGCCGCGGCTCACCCTGCAACAGGCGTTCAGCCACCACGGCGATCCCTACACGGTGGGCTCGCAGCACGGCGGGGAGCAGTGGCGGGCGGTCACCACGGTGCTGGCGAACCGGTCGGGTTCGATCACCGTGGCGGTCAGCCTGAGCGACGTGCAGGCCACCCTGGCCCGGCTGCGCTGGATCGAGGTCCTCGTCGGGGTGGCGGTGCTCGCCGTACTGGGCGGTGCAGGGTACGCGGCCGTACGGTCGAGCCTCCGGCCGCTGACCCAGATGGAGAGCACGGCCACGGCGATCGCAGCCGGCGACCTCACCCTGCGGGCGCCGAACCGCGACCCCAGGACGGAGGTCGGCCGCCTGTCGCTCGCCTTCAACAGCATGCTCGGGCAGATCGAGGCTGCCTTCCGGTCCCGAGTCGCATCCGAGCGGTCGGCGCGGGCGTCGGAGGAGCGAATCAGGCAGTTCGTCGCCGACGCCAGTCACGAGCTGCGGACACCGCTCACCTCGATCCGGGGGTACGCCGAGCTCGAGCGGACGCGTCTCGAGGCCGACGACGGCGACCTCGCCGACGTCCTGCACCGGATCGAGCAGGAGGCCACCAGGATGGGCCTCCTGGTGGACGACCTCATGCTGCTGGCGCGGCTGGACCAGCAGCGGCCGATCCGACGCGACCCGGTCGACCTGCTCGCGCTCGCAGCAGACCTGGTGCGGTCCAGCCGGGTCCTCAACCCTGGGCGGTCGATCGACCTCGAGGTGGCCGACGACGGTGCAGCGCCGATCGTGCTCGGCGACGAGGCACGGCTGCGCCAGGTGATGACCAACCTGCTGAACAACGCCGTGACGCACACCCCGCCGGGGACGCCGGTGGACCTGCGGATCGGCACCGAGCTGGTCGACGGGCGCGGGTGGGCGGTGCTCCAGGTCGCCGACAAGGGCTTGGGCCTGGACGCCGAGCAGGCCGCCCGCGTTTTCGAGCGCTTCTACCGGACCGACCCGTCACGCAGCCGCGAGCACGGCGGCAGTGGACTCGGGTTGTCGATCGTCCAGGCGATCGTGGCCGCCCACGACGGAACCGTCCAGCTCGACACGGCGCCTGGAGCGGGCGCAACCTTCAGGGTCAGGCTGCCCCTGGCCGACGAGCGCGCAGGGAGAACCGGCGCGAGGTGAACCTGAGCGGTCGCCGCGACTGCTGCAGGGCGAGCAAGTTGTCGGAGTACCTCTCGACGCTGACATCGTCTGCTACCTGGCCGGCTGAGCTTCGTCGTCGTTCATGGCTCGTCACCGGCCGATGCCTGCGCAATGGGAGCCGCGAGGTCGGCGCGAACTCCCAGCAGGCGGACGGCGCGCGTCGTGTCCAGGCGATCGACCAGGCCGACTGCCGCCGAAACGATGACAGCCGGTTCGGCGGTCGGGCCGCTGAGGCCGGTGCTTGCCGTGTGCGTCTCGAACGGCGCATAGCGCACCTTGAGGCCGACCCGGACGGCGAGCCGCCCCTCGGCGCGCAGGTCGTCGGCGACCCGGCCGGCGAGTCGGCGTACCTCTGCCTCAATCCCAGCGGGATCGGT
>JAICMS010000144.1 GCA_025929075.1 Propionibacteriales bacterium | reverse complement strand
GGTGCAGCGCTTCCAGCGCTCGGACTGGTGGGGGGTGGTCCTGGAGGCACCCGACGGTCCCGCGCTCGCCCGCTTCTACTCCAACCTGCTCGGCTGGCCGATCAGCCACGAGAGCGAGGACGGTGCCGCCGTCGCTCCGGACGAGGGCGTCGCCTATCTCGGCTTCCAGTCCGCGTCCGACTATGTGCGCCCGGCCTGGCCGACGGAGCCAGACAAGCAGCAGATGATGCTGCACCTGGACTTCGAGGTCAGCGACCTGGCGGCGGCGGTCGGGCACGCCCGCGAACTCGGCGCAGTAGAGGCGGAGTTCCAGCCGCAGGACAACGTCCGGGTGATGCTCGACCCGGCCGGGCATCCCTTCTGCCTGTACCGCGGCGACGACTGACCGTGGCCGGGCGCCGGACAATGGCTGCCGCATACAGCCGGGCTACTTTGGTGGTGTGACGACCGACGACAGGGTCGCGGGGGAACCGACGACGACGCTTCTCGTGTACGGCGACGGGGCGGCCGAGGTCGTCCAGCGCGACGCCACCGGTGCGATGGTCGCCCGCGACCGCTTCCCCGATGCCGGCCTCGACCCGACGTCGTACTCCGGCATCAATGCGTTCCTCGGTCCGCAGGGCCTCCAGATCCTCGGCCACAGCTGGCATCCGGTGGAGACCGAGGGCGGACCCGCCCAGGCGGTCACCGTCGAGCCCCTCTCCTCCTCCCTCGGCTGAGCAAAACACCCCGCATCCGGCGGGGTTTGGGCCACCCGAATGTCCGAATTCGCCGGGCAACCGGTGTTCGGTCGGGTGGTTAGGGCTCGCAGCCCCAGCCGTCGCCGTCGGCGTCGAGGCGGTAGGGGTCGTCTCCGGTGACCCTGATCGGCTTCCAGCTGTCGGGGATCTGGTCACAGTCGAGGTCGTCCACGATCGGCAGGCACGGCGAGTAGCCGGGCTCGCACTTGCCGCCGCCGGGAGGCGTCGACGGCGGCGCGCTCGGCGGCTCCTGTCCGACCCGCACACGCGCCGACGGGTGCAGCTCCCCCGGCTCGTGCGGGAGCGTCTGGTGCGGGCATCGGAGCAGCACCCGCCGGGTCGCCTCCTTCTCCGCGGCAGTCATCCAGAGCCCGTACTTGGCCTTGACGGCAACCTGCCGAGCGACATAGCGACACCAGAACGCGCGATTGGGCGGGAGCCAGGTGGCGGCATCGCCGTCGCCCTTGCTCTCGTTCTCCGAGCCGTCGACGGCCAGTAGGTTGAGCGGGTCGTTGGCGAGGTCCTGGCGCTTGGTCGCCGTCCACTGCTGCGCGCCGGTCTGCCAGGCGTCGCCGAGGGCGACGACATGGTCGATCTGGACGCGCCACGAGGTCTCCTCCCCACGCCGGAAGCTGATCGGCTGTCCGGTGTAGGGGTCGTGGAGGACACCGGTCAACACGACACAGTCGTTGGTCCCAGCCTCGACGACCGGGGCGAAGAGGTCTCGGCGCAGGATGTCGTTGCGGGTGTCACAGCCGTTGTGGCCGAACGGCTCGTCGTTGTCATCGGCCCAGGCGTAGCCGAAAGCGTCGCGGGTGTAGCCAGTCATCGGCGCCCGGCCCTTCACCGCGATCGCCGCCAGCGCGGCCAGCGCAGTCCCGGAGGATGCGTGGTGGTGGGCAGGCGGTCGCGTCGGCCTGGTCGGACTGGGCGTGGTCGGGCTTGGCGTGAAGGGCCGATGCTGCGATCGCGACTGATGCTTGTGCTGGATTGTCGTAGGAGCGTCGGTCAGGCGATGCGTGGGAACGACGCGGTTGACGGCGCCACCAGGGGAGTACGTCGGCGTACCAGCACATCCCGTAAGCAACCCAAGGACCGCCGTCACACCCATCAACAGCTGCCCAGAACGGCGTGCGGCCACTGCCGGATGCTAGGCCGGGACCGACGCTTCTGTGGCCATTTCGGGCGAAGTGCTCCCAGGCCTCGCCACCGCGAAGTCCGCGCCAACATGCAACTGTTGCAGCCATTGCGCCAGGAACGGGCGCCACAGCGGGATAGCGGGAAAAGTTCTCGCTTTCGGTTGTAAGCGTTTCGGTGTGCAGAAGAGTTAAGGGGTGTGAGCCAGGACGAGGCCAGCTTCGCCGAGTTCTTCGAGGCGAGCTGGCAGCCGTGCGTTCGCGCGGTGACCGTGAGCACCGGCGACGTGTCGCGCGCCGAGGACCAGGTTGCCGAGGCCTTCGCGCGAGCCTGGATCTCCTGGCCGAGGGTGCGCCGCCACCCGGCCCCCAGGGCATGGGTGGTGCGGACTGCTCTCAATGCCGGCGCCTCTTGGTGGCGCCGACGCGCCCACGAGGTACCGCTGACCGAATATGACGGCGCAGCCACGGGTAGCGACGGGAAACCTGTCGACATCGCCGTGCTCAACGCGGTACGACAACTGCCCGCAAGGCAGCGAGAGGTCGTCGTGCTGCGCATCTTCCTCGACTTGGACATCGCCACGACCGCCAGCCAACTGGCGATAGCGCCCGGCACAGTGCGCGCCCATCTCGCCCGAGCCGTCACGGCTCTACGCCGCGAGCTCGTTAACGACGACACCACGGAGGTTGACGCATGTCCGACGCCGATGAAGTGACCATCAGCCCGGAAGTACGCGATCGCCTGACCGGACTTGTCGGCTCAGCGCCTCCACCGGTCGAGGCCATCCTGGTAAGAGGGCGGGCTCGTCGTCGGCACCGGCGTCTCGGACTTGCCGGACTGTGTGTGGCCGGCACCAGCGCGGTGACCGCACTGGCAGTCGGCCCCGTCGGCCTCGTCGGCGGGGCCGGGCCTCCCTCGACGTCCGCCACGACGCGTAGCACCTCCACGGGAGGGGCGAGCAATGCGCCTACTCAGATCCGCACCGCGGCATACTCCATCGTCAGCAACCATGACGGCACCGTCACCCTGACGATCAACCCGCTCGAACTCTTCGACCCGACCGCCCTGGAGAACGACCTGGCTAAGTTCGACATCCCCGCACTCGTCACCACGGACAAGGTCTGCACCTCCGACCCGGCGCCCGCCGACATTTCGCAGGTCGAGTCGTACGACCCGGGAGCGCCTGGGGATGATGCGAGCATCACGATCGACCCGACCGCAATGCCGGCCGGCACCGAAATCACCTTCGGCACGGTCGATCTCAGTGGTGGCGTCCAGGTTTCCTACTCCTCACTGATCGACGCCAGCGCCTACACCTGCACAACCAGCCCACCCAATGACGCACAGCAGCATGCCGCTCGGGAAGGGTTCTTCACGCTCACCCCCCAGAACTGAGCAGAGGCTGTTCACCCCTGAGTCGACAGCCGAAGGTCGCGCTGGTACCGGGTGCCGGACTTGCCGCCGAGCTCCGCTGGCGGCACTGGACCGACGGGGCTGAAGCCCGCCTTCGCCAGTACCCGCTGCGATGCAACATTGGCGTCGGCGACCGCTGCTCGCAGCGTGTGCACGCCATACCTTGCGAAGGCCAGGCGACACACCGCCTCGACAGCTGCGGTGGCCAGCCCCTGCCCGCTGGCGTGCTCCGCGACCCGATATCCCAGGTCGGCGACGCCGTCATGGATGTTGAAGAGGTTGAATCGGCCGAGCACGGAGCCGTCGTCGGCAAGGAGCACGTGGAAGACGCAGGCGCCGGCCGCCTGATCGGCCATCAGCGCTTCGAAGCGGTCGTCGAACTCCTCGAAGAACGCGTCGCCGCGATCAGAGATGTGGGCCGCGAAGTAGTCGCGGTTCTGCTGCTCGAACGCCAGGACGGCCGGGGCATGGTCGGCGCGCAACCGCTGCAGGTCCGGCACCGCTTGACTCTAACTGCCGGGCGAGCTGGACTTCGCCGAACGACGCGCCACCCCACGGCTGGTGTCAACCCTGTATGGGTGGGCGATACTGGGTTCGAACCAGTGACCTCTTCGGTGTGAACGAAGCGCGCTACCACTGCGCCAATCGCCCCAGCTTCGGGCCCTACCGGCCCGGCGAGCCTGATCCCGGCTCGTCGCCACAGGTTAGCGCAAGGGCGGCGACCGCCGAAGGTCGGAGTTGGCGGCCCGCCACTCGCCGTACGCCATCGGGACGACCGTGCCGATGGACCGAACGGCGGGGATGCCCCAGGCGTTCGGATGAAATCGACACCTGGCCTGACGCCCATTCTCGAAAATCGCCTGCGGAAACCGCGTCATGACTACGCTGATCGCACGTTTCACCATGGAACGGGCTTTGGAGAAAGGGCCAATTGCATCCATGGACACAGCACCGGTCAGCGTCACCCACCCGCTGACACTCGAGCTCATCGACTCGGGCGGCCGCGCCACGCCGCTCGCAGCCGAGCTGAGCTATGACAGCCGCGACCCCTACGCGGTGACGGCTCTCTTCAAGACCCAGGAAGCGACAGTCCGTTGGGTCTTCGCGCGGGAGCTGCTGCGGGAGGGGCTCTTCGACCCCACCGGTGACGGAGACGTGCATGTCTGGCCGTGCCTCGACGCCCGCGGCCACGCCGTCACGATCATCGAGCTGTCCTCGCCGGACGGCGAGGCCCTGCTGCAGGCGCAAAGCGACGAGGTCAACGACTTCCTGCGGCAGAGCGAGCAACTGGTCCCGGTCGGCACCGAGGACAGCCTCGTCGATGTCGACGAGCTGCTCACCCACATTTTCGCCTGACCACCTGCCCATTCGGCCGGGCTTGTGCCCGACTGCGCGGTTGCGGTCGCGGCTGCACATTGCGATGCCTGGATAGGCTTACGTCGTGAGTTTCAGCCACGACACCGAGCGCGCTCTCCAGATCGTCGTCGACCTGGTCAACACAGCGCCGGAGTTCAGCGGGTCAGAGTCGCTCGGCGACGTCTCGACGCTGCGCCAGTTTGTGGCTACGCATCACATCAGCGGCGTCGGCCCGCTCGGCCCGGTGGATCTCACGGAGGTACGCCGGGTCCGTTCGGAGTTCGGGGGCTTGTTTGGACTGTCCGACCTCACCCTCGCCGCCAAGCGAGTCAACTCCTTCCTCGCCGGCAGTCGAGTCGAGCCCCGGCTGACCGACCACGACGACTACGGCCTACACATGCACTACTTCTCGCCCGGGGCCGGCCTCGCCGAGCACCTGGCTGTCGATGGCGGCATGGCGCTCGCCCAGGTCGTCGCCGAGGACGCGATCGACAGACTGCGGATGTGCGAGGCCAGCGGCTGCAACGCCGTCATGGTCGACCTGTCCAGGAACCAGTCCAAGCGGTACTGCGACGCCCGCACCTGTGGCAACCGGACCCACGTGGCGGCCTACCGGGAGCGCAAGCGGCAGGCCCAACCAGCCGGAGCGAGCTGAGCAGCGGGCTCGACCATGCGCCAACGGGCGGCGTTGGTCCGGGGTGTCGGCATCGGCTAATCTTTGGTCGCACGCCTTTGGGGTGCACCCGTCGCCGTACGACCGGTGGCACGCGGACGTGGCTCAGTTGGTAGAGCATCACCTTGCCAAGGTGAGGGTCGCGGGTTCGAATCCCGTCGTCCGCTCGGAGAGGGTTCGAGGTTGCCCTCCACTGGTGGAGTGGCCGAGAGGCGAGGCAACGGACTGCAAATCCGTGTACGAGGGTTCGAATCCCTTCTCCACCTCGGCTCAACGCCTGGGGCGATTGGCGCAGCGGTAGCGCGCTTCCCTGACACGGAAGAGGTCACTGGTTCAAACCCAGTATCGCCCACT
>JAICMS010000219.1 GCA_025929075.1 Propionibacteriales bacterium | reverse complement strand
GGGTCGGCCTCGAGGAGCGTCACCCTGACTTCCTCGCCCAGCGGTAGCCGCCCGTCTTTGCTGGTGACCGAGGCCTCGACGGCCGGCTCGGCCAGCATCACGCTCCCCTTGTGTGGCTCGTGGCCGTCCACATCGGTGATGACGCCGTGGAAGGTCTCGCCGATCCGCGGGGCCAACAGTCCGGCCTCGACCAACGAGAGCACCGCGCCGTCGTACTCATGAGCCCGCTGGTCTGACTCCGCCATCTCCCTTGGTAGGTCAGACAGCCGCGCCAGCACCCACTCGGGCACGTCGACCCCCGCGCACAACGAGACGGCGATCTCACCGGCGTAACGGTCGACGAGCCGCCGCAGCGGTGCAGTGCAGTGCGCATAATGGGCGGCCACTGCGGCGTGCTCGGCGCCGTTGGGGATGTCGCCGTTGAAGTCGACGTACGCCGCACCACGCAGCATCGCTGTCGAGGCCTGCAGCATCGCCGCACCGGCTGGACTGTTGGGGTCCAGTGACCTGACGAAGTCCTGGTAACTCTCGTCGTGCGCCCAGCGCAGGTGGAGGGCCGACGCCGTACGTCGGAGCCGGCTCACCACCGCATCGGGCGGCGCTGGCAGCGTCCGCAAGACGCCGACCTTGCCACCGAGCATGAGGTCGGCACAGGCGCGTCCCGTGAGCAGCGAGATCTGGGCGTTCCAACGCTCGACCGGCAGCAGCTCGCGATAGCGCAGCGACCAGCGGCCGCCGCCTACGACGATCTCCTGCTCGGGCAGGTCGAGGCTCACGCCGCCTCGCTCCGCCTCCTTCTCGATCAGGAGAGAGCCCAACTCCCGCAGTATCGCGAGCAGATCGTCGCCGGTCGACGGCTCTGCATTGGCCTGAAGACCGGCATAGTCCAGCTGGTCCCGGCTACGGACAACGGCACGCTCGACGCGGCGGCCGGTGGTCTCGCCGGCGTCGTCTACGTCGATGGTCCAGAGCAGGGCTGGTCGAGGTTGACCGGGCAACAGACTGGCGGCGCCCTCTGACAGCACCGGTGGATGGAGCGGGATGCGGTGGTCGGGCGCGTAGAGCGTCTGGCCGCGCCGGTGCGCCTCGACGTCGACCGCCCCATCCGGCTCGACGAACGCTGCCACGTCGGCGATCGCATAGCACACCCGATAGCCGTGGTCACGGCGTTCGAGGTGCATCGCCTGGTCGAGGTCACGTGCGCCGGGCGGGTCGACCGTCACGAGCGGGATATCGGTGCGGTCCAACGCGCGGAAGCGCGGACGGTGTGCGGCAGCCCCGGCGGCGGCAAGCACTTCCGGCGGGAACTCGCCCGGGACGTCGAACTGTGCCTCGATCGCCGCGACGCCGGCTCGTAACGCCTCGCCGTCAGCACCAGCCCCGGCGGTTACGGCGACACGGCGTCCGGGCACCCCACCGATCCTGCCGCCGGCAGCCCCCATCCGCATGTCCGGGGGTCGACCGACTCGCTGCCGAGACGTCAACTCTGCAACGACACGCCGGCAAACCCGGCGCATTCTCGGCGTCTCGGCGGTTAGGGGAGGGCGGAGAACTGGCGAAGGGAGGTGGCACCGGAGTCGTAGAACGAGACCGTGGTCAGCGAGCCGGCGGCCAGCTGCATCTTGTTGATCGACTCCACCGGCGCGTCGAGGCAGAGCCTGACGACGAGCTTGATCGGGTTGACGTGGCTGACGACCAACACGGTCCGGCCCGGGTGGTCGGCGAGCAGCCGGCCGACGCCCCGCTCGACCCGGCTCCGCACTGAGGCGATCGACTCTCCGCCCGGCGGCGCATAGTCCATCGACCCGAGCCAGTCGTCGAGCTCGCTCGGCCAGCGCGCCTGCACCTCGCTCAACGTGAGGCCGTCCCACTCACCGAACCGGCACTCCGCGAAGTCGTCATCCACCTCCACGGGCAGGCCAAGG
>JAICMS010000026.1 GCA_025929075.1 Propionibacteriales bacterium | reverse complement strand
GTCGTCGCCGTCCCACAGCACCAAGTCGGCGGGCACCAACCCACCCGAGCACTGCGGCGACTCACCCGAGGACGACATACCCCCAACCGTAGAAGGAGCCACCGACACTCCCGCGACCACCAAACCCGTTATCCACAAGGCGATCAGGCTCGCCCAATCTCCCCGCCGAGGTAGGACAGGCAGTCTGCAGTTAGTCGCCCTTGACGTTGACGAGTTGCCGGAGCACATGGCGGATCTCGACGAGGTCGCTTGCATCGCGCATCACGATGTCGATGTCCTTGTAGGCAGCGGGGATCTCGTCGATGAACGCGTCGGTGTCGCGGTACTCGATGTCGCCCATTGCCGCCCGCAGGTCATCCTGCGTGAAGGTTCTACGCGCAACGGAGCGGGAGTACTCACGGCCAGCGCCGTGCGGGGAGGAGTTGAGCGCCAGCCGGTTGCCCTTGCCCTGCACGACGTACGATCGCGTGCCCATCGAGCCGGGAATCAGTCCCCAGGTGCCCTCCGACGCGTCGATCGCGCCCTTGCGCGAGAGCCAGACCTCCTTGCCGAAGTGCTTCTCCTTCGTCGTGTAGTTGTGATGGCAGTTGATCTCTGCCCGCGGCTCGACGTTCTCGACCCCTGCCCACGCGGCGAAGCACGTGGCAACCCGCGCCATTATCTCCTCGCGATTCAGCAGTGCGAACAGTTGCGCCCACCGCAGCTGCCGGATGTAGGCCCAGAACTCATTGGTTCCCTCCACCAGGTAGGCGAGGTCGCGATCGGGCAGGTCGATCCACCACCGCGAGCACTCGCGCTGGGCGACCTTGATGTGGTGGCTGGCAATCTTGTTGCCCACACCCCGAGAGCCCGAATGGAGGAACAACCACACCCGATCGTCCTCGTCGAGGGTCACCTCGATGAAGTGGTTCCCCGAGCCGAGCGACCCGAGCTGCACACGCCAGTTGGCCGCGTAGTCGGCCGGGTCGAACCCGGCCTGTCCCGCGGCCTCCTCAAGGCGGGAGATGTGGCGCTCGGTGTGCTCACGGGTGATGGCGCCGTTGTACCGCCCGGCTGACAGCGGGATGGCAGCCTCGATGGCCTCGCGGAGCGACCGCCGCTCCTTGGGCAGCTCGTCGGCATGCAGTTGCGTCTGCACGGCGATCATCCCGCAGCCGATGTCCACGCCAACGGCAGCGGGAATGACCGCACCCAGGGTCGGAAGCACCGAGCCGACCGTCGCGCCCTTGCCCAGGTGCGCGTCGGGCATCAACGCCAGATGCGGGTGGATGAACGGCATGGTGCTCGCCGTGACGGCCTGCTTGCGCGTCTCCTCCTCAAGAATCGAGGCCCAGCTGAAGAGCCGCTTCGAGATCTGCTCCATAGGTCAAATGTCGAGTGTCACGTGCTGTCTGCGCCACCCAATTCAATGGGGTCGGTACCGTATGACTGCTCATGGCAAGCACTTCGGTCGTCCGGATCGCCGCATTGCTGGCGCTCGGCGTGCTCGTCGCTGCTGTCGGCGTCGCCGTACCCTCCGCCGCGACCGAGCCACTGCCCGGGTCGCCGATGGGCAAGGAGCCACCATGCTCGACGACGACCGGGGTGAGCTGCGTGCTCGGGATCCCGTATGTCGACGACGGACTCAAGGCGCACACCCTGGACGCCTACTACCCGACCGACAGCACCGACCACGCATCGGTGGTCCTGATCCACGGTGGGATCTGGAAGGTCGGCAGCAGCCGCATGGTTGACCCCGAGGCTGCCTACTTCGCGGCGAACGGCTTCGCCGCCTTCTCGATCAACTTCACCAAGTCCCGGCGCAGCACGCCCAGCTGGCCACAAGTGCGCACCGACATCGAAACGGCGACCGCCTGGGTCATGGCGCATGCGGACGAGTACCACGGCGACAACAGCCGGGTGGGCGTCCTGGGCGGCTCGTCGGGCGCGCATCTGGCGGCGTTGCTCGACACGGCCGGCCCTGAGAACGGTGTCGCGCCACTTGCGGCGGTCACATGGTCGGGAGCATTGGACCTCGACATCACCTACCGCAAGGGCAACGCGACAGCGAAGCGCGGCCTGCGGCAGTTGCTCGGCTGTACGCCGGCACAGTGCCCGTCGACGTACGCGGACGCCTCACCGGTCACGCACGTCTCCGCCGGCGACGGCGCGATGCTGCTCTTCCACAGCAGTGACGAGCGGATTCCCGTCGCGGTGGCCCATGAGATGAATAGGGCTCTCGCCGCTGCCGCCGTGCCACACACCCTGGTGATCTTCAAAGGCTCCTCACTGCACGCCCGCCAGTACGAGTGCAGCTTCGCTTCGGTGCAGGGCGAGCGGTTGCGGGTGATCGACGACAGCATCCGGTGGCTCGGCGCCAGGCTCGGCCAGCCGACTCAGCCGACCGGCACGTTCTGCCGCCCTCGACTGACGACGTTGCCCGGCGGCGGGGAGCTGCGGTCGTAGCGGGGCGGAGCGGACAGCCCGGGGCATGACGGTGCCTGAGCCGGGTAACGAGAACGTATCGCGAGCTCAGGAGGTGACGGCGATGCCCGCCAAGAAGGAGATGCCCTCGACCCTCAAGCGGTCGCCGAAGAAGGCGCAGCGGACCTGGGCGAAGGCGCACGACTCGGCGGTCGACGAGTACGGCGAGGGTGAGCGCTCCCATCGCACGGCGTACTCGGCCCTGAAGCACTCTTTCGAGAAGGTCGGCGACCACTGGGAAGCCAAAGCGAAGAAGGGCCCGTCAGACCGGCAGGCCGCGAAGAAGGGGAGCGCCGCGCGCAAGGGCGGCAAGACTGCTGAGGGAGTAGACGCCAACGCGTCCAAGCAGCACCTGGTGGATGTGGCCAAGCGGCTTGATGTAAGCGGTCGAAGCCGGATGAACAAGTCCGAGCTCATCGACGCGATCAAGAAGGCCAACGCCAAGCAGACACGCAAGAGCCGCTCCTGACGCCGTCCCGCTCCGCGGCGGCGTCGGTCAGCCACCCCATGACGCCGGAGATCCGTGGCGCGGCGGATGTTTTGACCTGTCCGCCGGGGGCATAGACCCCTCGACCGATCAACAGGCGCCGTTGGGCGTCGACTGTCTCGCCTGACCCTTGAAGTGGATGTCTCGGCACCGCAAGCCTGTGGCCTTCTGGGACAGCCGCCGTCGCGGCGCACCATCGCTAGCTAGAGCGAGGTGAGTGGGATGCGACGGCCTCGTCGTGGACTCCGCGTGAACAGTTCAGGAAGGTTGGTGGTCATCGGGGCGGCCTTTGCCCTGATCACCGCGATGGCAGCCGGGCAGGCGGTGGCCTCCCAGGCGGGGGCCAAGGCCCCGCCAGCGGCGAAGAGTGCTGCCTCGATGCGCGTCGGCAGCGTGACGCTCGTGAAGACAACTCGTCCGGGGCACGGCACGGCACCGGCGACCCGCCGGGGTCCTGTGGTCTCGCCGCTGCCACGGCCGACTGCCGGGACGGGCACTGCGGCCGTCGTACCGACGGTTCCAAGCGCCGGAGCGGCGCAGCCGGCCGGCCACTCCACCCTGCTGAGGGGTTTCGACGGCATCGACGCGATCCAGAACAGCAAGACCTCTGGCTTCGACCTCGAGCCGCCTGACGAGGGCCTTGGAGCCGGCAACGGCTTCGTGGTCAACTTCGTCAACGTCACTGGTGGGATCTACCGGATGAACGGCCGGATGGTTGGCCAGCCGTTCTACCTCAACGACTTCTTCCGTGAGTCGGCGGATGCCAACACGAGCGACCCGCGGGTCTTCTACGACCCGGACTCCGGCCGCTGGATCGCGACGATACTCGAGTACCAGATCAGCGGCGGCGCCATCAGCGAGTCGCACGTCGACGTCGCGGTGAGCACCTCGAGCAACCCGGCGGGGACCTGGAACGTCTACCAGATCCCGACGACTGACGAGAGCCACGCCGGCTGCCCGTGCTTGGCCGACTACCCGATTCTCGGCGTCGACCAGTACAACGTCTATGTCTCGACCAACGAGTTCACCTCAGATGAGTCCGCGTTCAACGGCGCACAGTTGTACGCGCTGTCGAAGTCGCAGCTGGTGGCCGGCGACAGTAACGTCAACATGGTCAACTTCGAGAACCTCCAGTCCGCTGGTGCTCCGGCCTACCACGTGCAACCGGCCAACACCTACGGCTCGGCGGACGCGGAGTTCCTGATGAGCTCGCTCGACCCGAACAGCACGAGCGACAACCGGCTCGCCGTGTGGGCGCTCACCAACCGTGAGTGGGTCACCAACCACAAGGGCCTGCCGCCCAAGCTCGCCGAGCGGATCATCCGCTCCGAGCGCTACTCGTTCCCGCCGAACGCGATCACTCCGAAGGGCTACTGCTCGCTGTGCGGGGCGCCGACCACTGGCAAGGTCGCGTCGGACTTCGACGCGATGCAAGAGGTCCAGTACATGGACGGCAAGCTGATCGGTGCGCTCGACACCGGTGTGGCGATCCCCGGTGACCCGCAGGAGCGGGCCGGGGTTGCGTGGTTCGTCGTCCATCCCGACGTGTATCGCAAGCGGCTGACCACGAAGACCCACGTCGTGAGGCAGGGCTACCTCGCCCAGACCGGGGAGTACCTGCTCTACCCGCACATGAACATGACCGCCGACGGCTCGATGGAGCTCGTCTTCGGCATGGGCGGACCCGGCACCTTCCTGTCCGCGGCGTACTCGGTGGCCGCACCGGGCATGGCGTTCCACAACGTGAAGGTCGCTGCTGCCGGCACCGGGCCGGACAACGGCTTCACCGGCGCCAAGCAGTACGGCGGTGTCGGCCGGTGGGGTGACTACTCCAACGGCGAGATCATCCCCGGCACCGACCGGGTCTGGCTCGCCACGCAGTACATCCCGAACACCGGTGACGGCTACGCCAACTGGGGCAACTGGATCTTCGCCCTCAAGGCCGGCTGAGCAGATCGGCCGCAGAGCAACCAGCCTCTGAAGCCGGCGGGTGTGCGGACGGATCCTCGTCCGCACACCCGCCGCGCGTCTCCCTCGGCCTCGACGATCACCTGCGCCGATATCGCCGCGTCGACCCCGACGTCGACGATGACGCGGGCGCCTCCTACTGCCGCGGCTGCGGCTCCGCGATGTCCTAGGGCGCTCCTACGCTTCCTGGATGACCCAGACACACGTTCACCACACCATCGACTATGTCGAGCTGGCCGCGCCCGACCTCGCGGCAGCGAAGCAGTTCTACGCCGAGGCGTTCGGCTGGTCCTTCAACGACTATGGCCCCGACTACGCCGGCATCTGCTCTGCGGACGGGGAGAGTGAGGTCGGCGGGCTCAATCCGGAGCGACCGGCGGGGCCCGGACTGCCACTTGTGATCCTGTATTCCGACGACCTCGACGCCACCCTTGACGCGGTCCGCAAGGCCGGCGGCCGGGTGACAGAGGAGCCGTTCGACTTCCCCGGTGGCCGCCGGTTCCACTTCAGCGACCCCGGCGGCAACGAGCTCGCGGTCTGGACGACGGCCCGGTAGTCAGGCAGGGAAGCCGAAGGCAGAGAGGTCGAGGACGGACTCGCCCTTCAGGGCGAGCTGCGACAGGCACTCGCCGATTGCTGCCGAGTGCTTGAACCCGTGACCAGAGCACGGTGAGGCCACGATGACGCCGGCCATCGCCGGATGACGGGCGATGACGAAGCGGCTCTCCGGCGCGACCGTATAGAGGCAGGCTCGCGTCTTGACGCAGTTCCTGCCCAGCCCGGGGAACCGGTCCCGCACGTGTCGCTCGGCCATCGCCAGGACCTCTGCGTCGGTGACCTGTCGGTCGACGTCGTCCGGCGTCGTCACCTCGTCGTACTGCTCGCTGGCGACCTTGGCGCCACCGGCCGGCCCATCCACCATCGGGAAGCCGTAGAACATGTCCGTGCGTGCCGCGCCGTGCCACCAGATGAAGACGGGGGAGTCCCGGTGATTCGGGTACGCCGACGGGTCGGCCAGGTCGAACCAGAACATCACCTGGCGATAGATCCGGAGCGACGGCGCCAGGTCGGGCACCAGTTCTGGCAGCCACGCCCCTGCCGTGACCACCACGGTGCCCGCCTCGACGATCTCCTGGGTTGTCCGGACGCTCACGTGACTGCCATGGTCGTCGAGTCCGAGCACCCGCTCGCCGAGCGCGACGGTCGCACCGAACGACCGGGCGAGCTGCAACTGGGCTTCGACGGCGCGCTCGGGTCGGACGAGGCCTGCGCTCGGCTCGTAGTAGGCGATCTCGTCGCCACGCAGCGAGAAGTGCGGGAACCGCCTCCTCACGTCGTCGGCGTCGAGCAGCTCGTGCGTGATGTCGAAGGCGCGGGCGGTCGCGACGGTGTGGTCGAGGAACGCCTCGCTGCCGTGCATCGGCTGCGTCGAGGCCGACGCCATGACCAGGCCGCCGCACTGGCGGAGGATCTCGGCGCCGGTCTGCGCCTCGATGTCGCGCCAGATCTCGTGAGACCGGTGCACGAGCGGCACGTACTCGGCGCCCTCGCCGATCGCCAGCCGGGTGATGCGGCTGTCGCCGTGTGTCGAGCCGAGCGCGTGCGGCGGCAGGTAGCGGTCGATCCCGAGCACGCTCGCCCCGCTCTTGGCCAGCTGGTACGTCGCCGCGCTGCCCATGGCACCGAGACCGACCACCACGACGTCGTAGTGCATGCCCGAAGACTAATGTCATCCGTGATATGCGGACCTGGAACTGCCTCACCTGCGGCCGCAGTGGTCTCTTACCACCAGACGCGGATGCCGACGACTACATGTGTCCTGACTGCGGCGAGCCGGTCTTCGTCGACCCCGACTGAGCAATCAGCTTGTCCGGGGTGATCGGGAGGTCGCGAATGCGGACGCCTGAGGCGTTGTAGACCGCGTTGGCCACCGCTGCCGGCGATCCCACGGTGCCGATCTCGCCGATGCCCTTGGCGCCAAGCGAGTTGGCGTTGGTGTCCTCGTGGTCAAGCCAGATCGCATCGAGGTCAGCGATGTCGGCGTTCACCGGGATGTGGTACTCGGCGAAGTCGTGGTTGACCACGTGTCCGGTCCGGGCGTCCATCACGCTGTGCTCGAACAGTGCCATCGACAGGCCGAAGATCATGCCACCGACCAGCTGCGACCGGGCGGTCGGCGGGTTGACGATGCGCCCGACGTCGAAGACCCCGAGCATCCGCCGTACTCGCACCTCGCCTGTGTCGGCGTGCACCGCCGCCTCGGCGAAGATCGCGCCGAACGAGTGTGTCGCGTACTTCTTGCGGTCAGCGTGCTCGGGCGTCTCCGCCCGCGCGGTGGCGCCCTCCTCCGGGTCCTTGCCGTGCCGGTCGCGGAAGGCATCGACTGCGGCCACCACCGTCGAGCCCCACGACGCCATGCCCGACGACCCACCCTCGACGGTCGCCATCGGCAGGTCGGTGTCGCCGAGCTCCAGCCGGACACCCTCGACCTCGACCCCGAGCGCCTCCGCAGCGATCTGCGACAGCGTGGTCCAGGTGCCCGTGCCGATGTCGGAGGCGCCGATCCGGACGACGTACCGGCCGTCGACGTAGGCGATCTCCGCGGTCGAGCCGCGCATGGTGAAGGCCGGGTACGTCGAGCTGGCGACCCCGAGCCCGACGAGCCAGTCGCCGTCTCGTCGAGCTCCCGGCTCACCGCGGTCAGCCCAGCCGAACCGCTCGGCACCGGTGCGGAAGCACTCGACGAGGTGGCGCCCCGACCAGCGCTTGCCGGAGTCGGGATCGATGTCGGGCTCGTTGCGGACCCGCAGCTCGATCGGGTCGAGACTGCAGCGCTCGGCGAGCTCGTCCATCGCCATCTCGAGACCGGCCATGCCCGGCGCCTCACCCGGCGCCCGCATCCATGACGGGATCGGCACGTCGAGCCGCGCGAGTCGGTGGCTGGTGCGGCGGTTCGGCGCGGCGTACATCATCCGGGTGGCTGTCGCGGTCTGCTCGGCGAACTCCTTGATGCGCGACGTCTGCTCGATGACGTCGTGGCAGATGCCGGTGAGTCGGCCATCGCCGTCGGCCGCGAGCCTGATGCGCTGGATCGTCGGCGTCCGGTAGCCGACCAGCGTGAACATCTGTTGTCTGGTCAGCGCGAACTTGACCGGCCGGCCGCCGGTGAGCTGGGCGGCGAGGGCTACCAGCACGTTGTGGGCGTGGGGGAGGCCTTTCGACCCGAAGCCGCCGCCGACGTACGGCGACACGACCCTGATCCGCTCGGGTTTCAGGCCGAGGACCGGAGCCAAGGTTCGTCGAACCGAGTGCACGCCCTGAGTCGAGTCATAGAGCAGCAGCGAGGCGTCGCCGTCACCTGAGCCGGCCGACCAGATCGCAACGCTGGTGTGCGGCTCCATCGGGTTGTTGTGCTCCATCGGCGTGCTGTAGGTCTCGTCGACGAGGCGCTCGGCGTCGGCCAGGGCGGCACCGACGTCGCCCTGTGCGGTGTCGGAGGGGTAGCCGGCGTTCACCTCGTCGGGATCGTCCAGCCCCTTGTCGTCGTCGGGCAGCACCACCTGGTGCGGTTGCTCGTCGTACTCGACAGACACCAGGCTCGCTGCGTGGCGTGCGACCTCCTGCGTCTCGGCCACGACCGCGCCGATGAACTGGCCGCGGAACGCGACCTCGTCGGACTGGCAGACCGCATACTCCTTGTCGTCGGTGTCGGCCAGCCGGGGCGCGTTGAGATGGGTGAGCACAGCCACCACGCCGTCGAGCGCCTCCGCGGCAGAGGTGTCGATCCGCCGAACACGCCCGCGGGCGATCGTCGCCTGAAGCGGGTAGAGGTAGGTGGCTGCGTCGACGTCCTGCTCGAAGGCGTACGTCGCCGTACCGAGCACCTTGGCCCGGCCGTCGATGCGCCGGTGCGGGTGGCCGTGGATCCCCGAAGCCGGCAGGTCCGTCATCTGGACTCTCCCGACTGGCCGGCCAGCTCGCGCAGCACCGAGACGATCGTCCGGCGCGCCATCGGCACCTTGAACTCGTTGCCTTCGACGGGGGACGCGGCCGCGAGCTCGGCGCCGGCTGCCGCGGCGAACGACTCGTCGCCAACTACCGCACCTCGCAGCGCGTCCTCAGCCTTGACCGCCCGCCACGGCTTGTGCGCCACCCCGCCAAGGCTGATGCGGCTGTCGGCGACCCGGCCGTCCTCGACCCGGATCGCCGCGGCCACCGATACCAGAGCAAAGGCGTACGACGCGCGGTCGCGCACCTTGCGGTAGGTGCAGCGCCAACCGGCGCCGAGCGGCGGCGGCAGCACCACCGCGGTGATCAGGTCGCCGTGCTCGAGCACGGTGTCGCGCTCCGGGTGGTCGCCCGGGAGGCGGTGCAGCTCCTCGACCGGGATCGAGCGCTCGCCGTTGCGGCCGAGCACCGCGACGGTTGCGTCGAGTGCCACCATCGCGACCGCCATGTCGGAAGGGTGGACAGCGATGCAGTGCTCTGACGCCCCGAGAATCGCGTGGTAGCGGGTGTAGCCGCCGATCGCCGTGCAACCACTTCCCGGGTCGCGCTTGTTGCACGGTGTCGTGACGTCCTGGAAGTAGACGCACCGGGTCCGCTGCAGCAGGTTCCCGGCGGTGGTAGCCGCGTTGCGGATCTGGCCGGAGGCGCCGGCGAGTAGCGCCTGCGCCAGCATCGGGTAGTCGCGACGGATCGCCGGATGGGCGGCGAGGTCGCTGTTACGTACGTTGGCGCCGATCCGCAGCCCCCCGTCCTCGGTCGCGCCCACCTCGTCGAGCGGCAGCCGGTTGACGTCGACGAGGAGGTCCGGCCCGACAATGCCGAGCCGCAGGTGGTCGACGAGGTTGGTCCCGCCGGCGAGATACACAGCGCCCGGCCGGTCGCTGACCAGTGCGACGGCGCCGTCGGGCGTTGTCGCTCGTTGGTAGTCGAAGGGCTTCATCGGGCCGCCGTCGTCGCTTGGGCATCCACCGTCGTCCCGACGACCTCACGGATCGCGGCCACGATGTTGACGTAGGCGCCGCACCGGCACAGGTTGCCGCTCATCCGCTCCCGGATCTCGTCATCGTCGAGATCGCCGAGGCCGCGCTCGGCCGTGAGATCCGCGGTGACGTGGCTGGGACTGCCTCCGGCCGCCTCGTCGAGCATCCCTACGGCGGAGCACACCTGCCCTGGGGTGCAGTAGCCGCACTGGAGGGCGTCGTGGTCGATGAACGCCTCCTGTATCGCGTGCAGCCGGTCACCGTCGGCGAGCCCCCGAGCCGTCACGACATCGGCTCCGTCATGTGCGACGGCCAGGGCGAGACAGCTCAGCATCCGGCGGCCGTCGAGCAGGACGGTGCACGCACCGCACTGGCCGTGGTCGCAGCCCTTCTTGGGCGAGGTGTTGCCGAGCCGGTCACGAAGCGCGTCGAGCAGGCTGGTCCGGGTGTCGACGGTGACCGTTTCCGCTCGTCCGTCGACAGTGAGTGTGATGGTGGCCTCCACTCGGCAAGTCTTACCCTCCCGCTCCGACGGCTAACCGCCGCCTGCCATCATGACTCTCCCGTCGCCATTAGGCTCGGGCCATGCGCTACGGCTTGTCGGTTCCGCCGTTCTGCGACCCGCACGAGATCGTCGAGCTCGCGGAACAGGCGGAGGCGGCCGGCTGGAACGGCTTCTTCCTGTGGGACCACCTGCGGTTCGACACCAGCCGGCGTGTCGACGTACACAACCCGTGGGTGCTGCTCGGCGCCATCGCAGGCGTCACCTCCTCGATGCTGCTCGGGACGCTCGTGACCCCGCTCGCGCGGCGCCGTCCGTGGCAGGTCGCCAAGGAGGTCACCACCCTCGACCACCTCAGCGGCGGCCGAGCCGTTCTGGGCGTGGGGCTGGGCGACCCGTCGCAGGGCGACTTCGCCGACTTCAGCGACCCGGCCACGTTCAAGGAGCGCGCCGAAGTGATCGACGAGGCCCTCGAGGTCATCGACCGGCTGCTGCGCGGCGAGGAGGTCGACCACCACGGCAAGCACTACACCGTCGCCAGCCAGCTGTGGCCGCGACCGGTGCAGCAGCCGCGACCACAGATCTGGGTGGCGGCACGGGCACCACACCCACGGCCGTTGGCGCGGGCGAGGCGGTGGGACGGTTTCGCGCCGATCGGTGGCGGTGACGGTCTCCTGACACCGGAGCAACTGCGCGGCTACCTCGGCGACGTCGTCCGGCCGGGCTGGGAGGTGCTGGCGCCGTGGGCTCCCGGCTTCTCGGCCGAGCAGTACGCCGACGCCGGAGCCACCTGGCTCATCGACTCGACCAGGCCCAGCGGCGACTGGCTACCTGAGCTGCGAGACAGAGTGCTCGCCGGCCCCGGCGCAGACCCCGATCCCTTGGCCGAGTAGGAGCGTCAGCGGGCTGGCTCGATCCGGCCGCGTACCTCTCCCAGGCCGATCCGGGAGCCACCCGGTCCAGGCGCCGTGGCGCGGAGCACGACCTTGTCGCCGTCCTGGAGGAACGTCCGCTTGTCGCCGGCCACCTCAAACGGCTCCTGGCCGCCCCATGAGAGCTCGAGCAACGACCCGCGCGTCTCCCGCTCCCTCCCGCTGACCGTGCCAGAAGCGAAGAGGTCACCGGTGCGCAGCGACGCCCCGTTCACGGTCATGTGCGCGAGCATCTGTGCGGGCGACCAGTACATCGAGGAGTACGGCGGCCGGCTGACCACCTCGCCGTTGATCTCGACCTCGATCGCGATGTCGAGCCCAGCCGGCTCCTGCGCCTGCAGGTAGGGGAGCGGCTCCGGGTCCTGGCCGGGCAGGTCGACCCGGGCCGCATTCAAGGCGGCCAGCGGAGTGATCCAGGCCGAGATCGACGTGGCGAACGACTTGCCCAGGAACGGGCCGAGCGGCACGTACTCCCACGCCTGGATGTCGCGTGCAGACCAGTCGTTGACAAGAGTGACGCCGAAGACGTGGTCGGCGAAGTCCGCGGTCGTCACCGACGAGCCCAACTCCGACCCGGCGCCGACGACGAAGCCCATCTCCGCCTCGATGTCGAGCCGCTGCGACGGACCGAACGCCGGCGTCGCATCCTCCCCGGCAGGTCGGCGCTGGCCACGGGGCCGGATGATCGGCGTCCCGGACACGACAACCGTCCCGGCCCGGCCGTGATAGCCGACGGGCAGGTGTCGCCAGTTCGGCTTCAGCGGCTCGTCGTCGGGTCGGAAGATCCGTCCGACGTTGCTCGCATGCTCGATGGAGCAGTAGAAGTCGACGTAGTCGGCGACCTCGATCGGCAGATGCAGCCGGACCTCCCCAAGCGGCACCAGGAACGGCTCGACGACGTCACGCTCGCGCTCATCGGACAGCGTGTCGATGAGCCAGCGCCGCACATGCTCCCAGGCGGTCGGCCCGAGCGACATGAAGTCGTTGAGCGTCGGTCGATTGAAGACGTGGCCGCCGTCGACCATCTCCTGCGCCGCCAGCGGCGCCAGGTCGACGAGGTAGTCGCCGATCCGCACCCCGACGCGTGGTTGGTCGCCCGGCTGGCTGAAGATCCCGTAGGGCAGGTTCGTGACGTCGTACGACGACCCTGCCGCGCCCGGGACCCAACTGCGCGTCATGCCTGCTCGCCAGTCTGACCGGCCAGCAGGCCGAGCCGGACGAGGTCGCCGACCGGTTCGCTGACACTGCAGGAGCCGAACGAGCGGAACCAGCGGCGAGCCGAGTCGACGCCGGCTGGCTCCAGGCTCGCAACGGCATCGGCGAGCGTGTCAGCGTCGCGCTGCTGCAGCTGTTCGATCACGTCTGACTCGGTCCCTCCGGACAGCGAGACATGAGTCGCCAGTAGCACGTTGAGGAAGCCGTGGTGGTCGAAGCCGGTCTGGGGGTCGGTGTGACGCACGGCGTTGTGGAGACCGGCCGTGCATTTGAACGCCAGCTCGCGGTCCAGGGCTGCAGTGATCAGCACCGCCAGCTCGGCGGCGTCTGGGAAGGCCGCCGGCTCGGTTCCTCCGGTGCGGAACTTCGCGCGGTGCCCTGCGGCCGCCACCTCGTCGAGCGCCTCCAGCCAGCCGGCCGGCGCTGCCGTTGCGCGCAGGCGCGGCATCTCGACGTACGCGATCTCGACGTCGGACAGCATGGGACCGAGGACCGTCGTCAGCCGGCCCGCGTTGTGCCGGAGGTCGTCCTCGTCACGCAAGGCGACCTCCAGCCCGGCGAGAGTGAGGCGGGAATCCTTCTCGAGCCAGCGCAGCGCCGGCTCGACGGCGCCGGCGCCGCCCTGCACGGTGACGGCCACCGCCAACCCGCCTTCGCCGACCTCGGCAGGCAGGCACTCCTGGAGCTCGGGCAGCCGGCGGTCGGAGCAGACGAACGGACCGACCATGTGGGCATACCACGCCTCGCGGTGCCGCAGATGCTCTTGGATCGCAGCATGCATGGGCAGGTTGCCAGGGGGGAACGTCGAGGCGTCGTCGACGAGGCCGGGGAAGCGCAGATCCGTGGTCGGCCGCTGCATGACGCCGACTCTAACGCCGTCCGTCCATGGTCGCCGGGGCACTAGAGTGGCCGGTGAGAAGGACTCGCAGCGAGGGCACGGCGAGGGGTGACTGTGGCGTACTACAAGTCGGTGGGCTTCGTTCCGCACAAGCGGCACACCCAGCATCGTCTCGACAACGGCTCGTTGGCGTTCGAGGAGCTGATGGGGGAGGAGGGCTTCTCGTCGGACTCCTCGCTGCTCTACCACCGCAACCTGCCGTCCCGGATCGTGGCCGCGGACGAGTGGGGCATCGGTGACCTGTCGACGTCGGCCAACCACCCGCTCAAGCCCCGGCACCTCAAGCTCCACGAGCTCTTCAAGGTCGACGACATCGCTGACGTCGATGTCGTCCGCGGTCGCCGACTCGTGCTCGGCAACGGCGACATCCGGATCTCATACGTCGTGGCCGGCGCACCGTCGCCGCTCTATCGCAACGGCATCGGCGACGAGTGCCTCTACGTCGAGCGGGGGGCCGCCCGGGTCGAGACCGTGTTCGGCTCGTTCGAGGTCAGCCAGGGCGACTACGTCGTGATCCCACGCGCCACCACCCACCGCTGGCTGCCCCAGCCGAGCGACGACCCGCTGCGCGTCTACTGCATCGAGGGCAACTCCCACATCGCGCCGCCCAAGCGCTACCTGTCGCGGTTCGGCCAGCTGCTCGAGCACTCGCCGTACTGCGAGCGGGACCTCCGCGGACCGGAGGGGCCGTTGCTCGCTGACCAGGTTGGGCTGGATGCCGATGCGGAGACCGAGGTCTACATCAAGCATCGCGGCAACGGTCCGAGCGGAGTGGTCGGGACCGTCTTCACCTACCCGTTCCATCCGTTCGACGTGGTCGGCTGGGACGGGTGCCTCTACCCCTACGTTTTCAACGTGTCGGACTTCGAGCCGATCACCGGCCGCGTCCACCAGCCGCCGCCGGTGCACCAGGTCTTCGAGGGCTTCAACTTCGTCGTGTGCAACTTCGTGCCACGGAAGGTCGACTACCACCCGCTGTCGATCCCCGTGCCCTACTACCACTCGAACGTCGACAGCGACGAGGTGATGTTCTACGTCGACGGCGACTACGAGGCGCGCAAGGGCTCGGGCATCGGCAAGGGCTCGATCAGCCTGCACCCCGGTGGACACGCGCACGGACCGCAGACCGGTGCTTACGAAAAGTCGATCGGCGTGCACTACTTCGACGAGCTGGCCGTGATGGTCGACACCTTCCGGCCGCTGGAGCTCGGCGAGGCCGGTGTCGCCGCCGACGACGGTGCCTACGCGTGGTCGTGGGCGAAGAACACCGGCAGTCACGAGCCACCGTCCCACGGCTGAACGGAGGCCGGGTGGTCGAGGCACCAGTCGTGACCGATCGGGTCGCGACGCTCCCTAATGCGCTGAGCCTCATTCGGCTCTTCGGAGTGCCGCTGTTTCTGTGGCTGGTGCTGGGGCCGCACGCCGATGGCTGGGCGTTCCTGGTGCTGATGGTCGCCGGGGCCACCGACTGGCTTGACGGGAAGCTCGCCCGGTCGCTCGGACAGACCTCACGGCTCGGCCAGCTCCTCGATCCGACCGCGGACCGGCTCTACATCGTCGCGGTGGTCGTCGGGTTCGCGATCAGGGGAATCATCCCGGTCTGGCTCGCCGTGGCCCTGCCTGTGCGCGACATCTTCCTCTTCTGTCTGGTGCCGTTGCTGCGCACCCGCGGCGTGACGGCGCTCCCCGTGCACTTCCTCGGCAAGGCAGCGACCGCAGCGCTGCTGTATGCCTTTCCGTTGCTGCTACTCGGCGACGGGCCAGGCGGATGGCCGGAGCTGGCCAGGGTGCTCGGCTGGGCATGTGCGATCTGGGGCACCGCGCTCTACTGGTGGGCAGGCATCCTTTACGGCTACCAGACCGTCAAGCTGCTGCAGCTGCCCCGCAAGCAGGCGGCTCCGTCGTGAGTGCGTCCGAGCGAGAGTACGTCGGGCTGTTGACCCAAGTGATGACCACGACGCTCGACGAGGACTATCAGGTGGTCGCCGCGCGGCGCGCCGTGAGCGGCCAGTCGCCGGCTCACGGCAAGGTACGGATCGCCCTGGTGGTGACGCTGCTCGTCTTCGGAGCGATGGTGGGGATCTCCGCCGTGGAGACGGCCCGAAACGCGCCGGTGGTGCAGAGCGAGCGTGCGGATCTGATCAGGCAGATCCACCTCGGGGAGTCCCGGCTGAACCGGATGCACGCACAGCTCACGACGCTGCAGGACGACGTCACCTCTCTGCAGGGATCGATGACCGCAGCAGCGGGGACCGAGAAGACGCTGACTTCGCGGGTCACGGCCTTGGCCGCGCTGACCGGCGCCGCTCCCGTCACCGGCCCCGGGATCCAGGTGACCGTTGACGATGCCCCTGGAGCGTCGGCCAGCCAGGGCGGTGGGATCGTGCTCGACACCGACCTGCAGACGTTGGCCAATGCGCTGTGGCAGTCCGGCGCCGAGGCGGTGGCGATCAACGGTCAGCGGCTGACCAGTCTCACCGCGATCCGCACCGCCGGCCGGGCGATCACTGTCGACTTCCATTCGCTGACGCCGCCGTACGTGGTGGAGGCGATCGGCAACCCGAACACGTTGGCCGCACGGCTGCTGGAGACGCCGGGTGGCCAGACCTGGCAGAGCCTGCACGCCAACCTCGGAATGCGCTTCGACGTCGTCTCCATCAGCACGCTGACGCTGCCTGCCAGCAACGGCACCCGGCTCCTGCATGCGCGACCGGTGGGCAGCAGATGATCGCGGCGTTCGGGCTGGTCGTCGGCATCGTGGTCGGGCTCTTCTTCGAACCTTCGGTGCCGGCATCCCTGCAGCCGTACCTACCGATTGCGGTGGTGGCCGCGCTGGACGCCGTCTTCGGCGGGCTGCGAGCCTATCTCGACGGCATCTTCGACGACAAGGTGTTCGTCGTCTCCTTCGTGTCGAATGTGCTCATCGCAGCGCTGATCGTCTACCTCGGCGACCAGCTCGGCGTCGGCGGCCAGCTGTCGACCGGCGTGATCGTGGTGCTGGGCATCCGGATCTTCTCCAATGTCGCCGCGATCCGAAGGCACATCTTCCATGCCTGAGCCAGTCTCCAGCCGGCGTCGGCTGCTCACAGGTCTCACCGGACGCCCCGGCCGCGGCCAGGTGATCGGCGCCGTGCTGGTTGCGCTGCTCGGCTTCGCGGCCACGGTGCAGATCCGGCTCACGCACAGCAACGACGCGTTCGCCGGTCAAGGGCGGCAGGACCTCGTCGTCTTGCTCGACTCGCTGTCCGGCGCCACTGAGCGCGTCCAGCAGCAGCTGAACGACCTGCAGTCGACCAAGGCCGAGTTGCAGTCGGCATCGCATCGCCGCTCGGCCGCGATCGCCGACGAGCGGGAGCGGCTGTCCACTCTCGGCATCCTCGCCGGCACGCTGGGAGCCGTCGGGCCGGGAGTGACGATCACGATCTCCGACCCGACCCAGTCGGTGACCGCGGCGACGATCCTCAACGGGATCGAGGAGCTGCGCGACGCCGGTGCCGAGGCGATCGAGATCGACAACTCGGCCCGGGTCGTGGCGTCGACGGCCATCACGCAGAGCGGTCAGACGATCAAGGTCGACGGCAAGTCCGTCTCGTCGCCGTACGTCATCGACGCCATCGGGTCGGCACATACGCTCAGCGAGGCGGTGGTCTTCCCGGGCGGGCTCTCCGACGAGGTGACGTCGCTGGGTGGACAGGTCGCCGTCCAGGAGAAGCCGACCCTGAAGATCACCGCGTTGCACACCGCGAAACCGCCTCAGTACGCTCATTCGACCGGCCCGTGACGACAGGAGTCCTTATGGTTCCCGACGACCTGCAGTACACCAGCGAGCATGAGTGGGTGCGCGTCGTCGGCGGCGGCTCCACGGCGCGGGTCGGCATCACCGACTACGCCCAGGACGCGCTCGGCGACATCGTCTACGTCCACCTGTCCGACGTCGGGGAGGACGTCGAGGCCGGCTCACCGATGGGGGAGCTCGAGTCGACGAAGAGCGTCAGCGACCTGTTCGCTCCGGTGAGCGGCCGGATCGCCGCCCACAATGATGCCCTCGCCGACTCGCCCGAGCTGTGCAACTCCGACCCGTATGGCGACGGCTGGATCGTGGAGATCAGCCTTTCAGACGACAGCCAGCTCGACGGCCTCCTCACTGCCGAGGACTACCAGGCCGCGATAGCCTCGACCTAACCCCGGGTAGCCAGGAGGTCACCGATGCCGTTCTGCACCGAGTGCGGGCACCAGAACCCCGACGGCGCCAAGTTCTGCTCCCAATGCGGGCACCGCCTCGCGTCTCAGGACCGGCCTGCCGAGGTGACGTCGACCCTCGGGCTCGCTGCCCCTGACCGGAGCGAGGGAGAGCGAGACGTCCGATTCGGCGCCGAAGCGGAGGCGGCCGTCGAGGCACTCCCCGCAGGCAGTGCGCTGCTGATCGTGCAGCGCGGCCCAAGTGCGGGAAGCCGGTTCCTGCTCGACACCGACGAGGTGACGGCTGGCCGCCACCCCGACAGCGACATCTTCCTCGACGACGTCACCGTGAGTCGCCGTCATGCGGTGTTCCGCCGTACGTCGGATGGCTACCTCGTGGCCGACGTCGGCAGCCTCAACGGCACCTACGTCAACCGCGACCGCATCGACGAGGTGCTGCTCAGCGGCGGCGATGAGGTGCAGATCGGCAAGTACCGGCTCGTCTACTTCAGCGGCGGAGGCTCTCGCTCGTGACCTCGGCCCCGGTGCGCCCGGGCCGGTTGATGAGCATCGGCGAGGTGCTGACGCGGCTGCGCGGCGACTTCCCCGACGTGACGATCTCCAAGATCAGGTTCTTGGAGTCTGCTGGGTTGGTGCAGCCGCAGCGGACGGCCTCGGGCTACCGCAAGTTCTCGACTACCGACCTCGACCGGCTGCGCTACATCCTGACGGCGCAGCGCGACCGCTACCTGCCGTTGAGAGTGATCCGCGAGCACCTCGACGCCATCGCCCGTGGGCTGGAGCCGGCCGAGGTAGCCGGAGAGGCGCCGCGCGTCCCGTCCGTGTCGTCCGGCGGGGCGGCAGGTGGCCGCGAGGGGACCGAGGCGCGCCCGCTCCGGCTGTCGCGCAGCGAGCTGCTTGCCAACTCCGGGCTCACCGAGCAGCAGTTGGACCAGCTGCAGTCGTTCGGGCTCGTCCGCGCGGGGCCCGAACCCGCGTTCTACGACCGGCGGGCGCTGGCGGTTGCCGCAGCGGCCGCCCGGCTCGCGATGTTCGGGCTCGAGCCCAGGCACTTGCGGCCGTTCAAGACCGCTGCGGACCGCGAGGCAGGGCTGATCGAGCAGGTGGTCGCCCCGGTCGCGCGCCAGCGGGACGACGAAGCCGCGGATAGGGCGGCGGGGATGCGGTCCGAGCTCGAGCAACTCACCGGTCTGCTGCACGGGTTGCTGGTCGCGAGCGCGCTCGACGACAACGCCTGAGGCTGGCCCTGCGAAGGTAGGCTGAGGGCGTGCGCGAGGTCGATGTGGTGGGTGTCCGAGTCGAGCTTCCTGCGAACCAGCCGATCGTGCTGCTGCGCGAGTCCAGCGGAGAGCGTTACCTCCCGATCTGGATCGGTGCCGTCGAGGCCACCGCGATCGCCTTTGCCCAGCAGGGCGTCGTACCACCCCGCCCGCTGACCCATGACCTGCTCAAGGACGTGCTGGTGGCCACTGGCAACGAGCTCGACGAGGTCCGGATCACCGAAGTCCGCGACGGCGTCTTCTACGCGATCTTGGTGCTCGGCGACGGTGTCGAGGTCAGCGCCCGGCCCTCCGACTCAATTGCCCTCGCGCTGCGGACAGGGAGCCGGATTGTCTGCAGCGAGGAGGTGCTCGACGAGGCCGGCCTGGAGATCCCCGATGACCAGGAGGAGGAAGTCGAGAAGTTCCGGGAGTTCCTCGACCAGGTCAACCCCGACGACTTCCTTCGGCGCCATGACCCGCCGGCCGCCGAAGGAGATGCCTGAACTGCAATCGGCCAGAAAGAGCCTGACCCTCTACTTCAGGTTTAGGGACACGCCAGTTCCCGCTGACAGTTGTCGTTGACCAGAGGGCGGGGGCAGCCGTACCGTCGAGGCAGAACATCCGCGCTGTAACTTCACCGCTGTTGGTCGGCGGGCATGAGGTGGAGCGGGCCAGAGGCGATGGAGGACCACGTGGCGCACGACGACGAGAGCGCGATCCGTTCCGATGCAGCCGCTCGCGAGCAAGCGGGCGTCATCGCCGTGGAGCAAGGGCTGCTCTTCGACGACGACGTCGCGTCGATGCCCGAGGACCTCGGATACCGCGGGCCCACCGCCTGCAGCGCGGCCGGGATCTCCTACCGCCAGCTCGACTACTGGGCTCGCACCGGACTCGTCGAGCCCAGCGTGCGAACCGCCGACGGCTCCGGGACGCAGCGGCTCTACTCCTTCCGCGACGTGCTGTTGCTGAAGGTGATCAAGCGCCTGCTCGACGCCGGTGTCTCCCTTCAGCAGATCCGGGCCGCTGTGCATCACCTGCGTGAGCGTGGCACCGACGACATCACCGAGGTCACGTTGATGAGTGACGGCGCGAGCGTGTACGAGTGCCGGTCGCCGGACGAGGTGATCGACCTGCTACAGGGCGGCCAGGGCGTCTTCGGAATCGCCATCGGCGGAGTCTGGCGCGAGATCGAAGGTTCGCTGTCGACGCTGCCAGCCGAGCGGGCCGAGCGCCAGCTCGACGATCAGGCCGGCGACGAGCTGGCGGCCCGCCGGAGGGCCCGGCTGTCCGGCTGATCTCTGCACGCCGGGGTGGCACCGTTTCGCTGCTAGGGTGGCGAGTGCTGCAAGGGTCGCACGGGAGAGTCCGACCGTCGCGCCGGCGCCGAAGGGGCAAATCCTCCCCGGAACCTCTCAGGCCACCGGACCGTGCGTACCGGCAACTCTGGAGTGAACGCACGACAGAGGGGGAGGCTGGACCTCACACCGAGGAGCCTCTCGTGAGCCCAACCCCCGACAGCCCACCCGTCTTCGACTCGTTCGCGCGCCGCCACATCGGTCCCGATGCGGCCGAGCAGCAGCAGATGCTCGAAAGGCTCGGCTTTGACTCCTTCGACGACATGATCTACGCCGCGGTGCCGGACGCGATCCGCACCGGCGCCGAGCTCGATCTCCCGCCAGCCATGACCGAGGCCGAGGCACTGGCCGCGATGCGCCGGCTGGCCGCCAAGAATCACGTCGCCGTACCGATGATCGGCCTCGGCTACCACGCCACCGTGACGCCAGCTGTCATCCGGCGCAACGTGCTCGAAGACCCGGCCTGGTACACCGCCTACACGCCCTACCAGCCGGAGATTTCGCAGGGCCGGCTCGAGGCGCTGCTGAACTTCCAGACGATGGTCGCGGACCTGGCCGGCCTGCCGACCGCCAACGCTTCGCTGCTCGACGAGGGCACCGCCGCCGCCGAGGCGATGACGCTGGTCCGACGGGCCAACCGCAAGGCGGCCGATGGCACGTTCGTGGTCGATGCCGACTGCCTGCCGCAGACGATCGCCGTGGTGCAGACCCGAGCTGCGGCGATGGGCATCGACGTCCTCGTCACCGACGTGTACGCCGACCTGCCGGCCGATGGAATCGCAGGCGTGCTGATCCAGTACCCGGGTGCGAGCGGCCGACTGGCCGATCCACGGCCGGTGATCAAGGCGGCGCATGCTGCAGGTGGGATGGCTGTTGTTGCCGCCGACCTGCTCGCGTTGACGCTGGTCGAGGCCCCGGGGTCGATGGGTGCGGATGTTGTCGTCGGGTCGAGCCAGCGATTCGGCGTGCCGCTGTTCTACGGCGGCCCGCACGCCGGGTTCATGGCGGTGGCCAACGGCCTGGAGCGGCATCTGCCCGGCCGGTTGGTGGGGGTGTCGGTCGACGCGGCCGGCCACCCGGCGTACCGGCTTGCTCTGCAGACCCGCGAACAGCACATCCGCCGCGACAAGGCGACCTCGAACATCTGCACCGCCCAGGTACTGCTGGCCGTGGTGGCCGCGATGTATGCGGTCTACCACGGGCCGGAGGGTCTGCGCGCGATCGCCGAACGCATCACGGGGCACGCGCAGAGCCTGGCTTCGCTGCTACGCCACGGTGGAGTCGAGGTCGTGCACGATCAGTTCTTCGACACTGTGTTGGCTCGAGTGCCCGGGCGGGCCGACGAGGTCGTGGCCGCTGCTCACGAGCGGGGCGTCCTTCTACGGCGGGTCGATGAGGACCACGTCGGGATCAGCGTAGGCGAGACGTTCGGACCAGCCGAACTGGCGTCTGTGCTGCGTGCCTTCGGCGCATACGTCGAGGGCTCGTACGTCCTCAGCAGCAGCGTCCCGGTGCCGGTAAGCCTGGAACGGGAGACGCCGTACCTCACGCACCCGGTGTTCAACACCCACCACTCCGAGACCGAGATGCTGCGCTACCTGCGCCGGCTCTCCGACGCCGACTACGCGCTCGACCGCGGGATGATCCCGCTCGGCTCCTGCACGATGAAGCTGAACGCCACCACGGAGATGGAACCGATCTCCTGGCCGGAGTGGGCAGACATACACCCGTTCGCTCCGGCGGAGGACACCGTGGGGTACCGGGAGCTGATCGAGCAGCTGGAGGCGTGGCTTGCAGAGATCACCGGCTACGCCAAGGTGTCGATTCAGCCGAACGCCGGTTCGCAGGGCGAGCTGGCTGGCCTGCTGGCGATCCGCGGGTACCACGCTGCGAACCGCACCGACCACGAGGGCAGCCCGGCACGCGACGTCTGCTTGATCCCGTCCAGTGCGCACGGCACCAACGCCGCGTCGGCCGTGATGGCGGGCATGCGGGTCGTGGTGGTGGCCGCTGCCGATGACGGATCGATCGACCTGGTCGACCTGAAGTCCAAGTGCGCCGCACACGCCGACGAGCTGGCGGCGGTGATGGTGACCTATCCGTCGACGCACGGCGCCTTCGAGGACTCGATCGGACCGCTGTGCGACGTGGTTCATGAGTACGGCGGCCAGGTGTACGTCGACGGCGCCAACCTCAACGCGCTGCTGGGCTTGGCCAAGCCCGGCCGGTTTGGCGGCGATGTGTCACACCTCAACCTGCACAAGACGTTCTGCATCCCGCATGGGGGCGGCGGTCCTGGTGTCGGGCCCGTCGCGGTGGCGGCCCACCTGGCGCCGTACCTGCCGAGCCATCCGATGCACCCGGAGCCGGAGCGGCGGGAGGGAATCGGGCCGGTCAGCGCGGCGCCGTACGGGTCAGCCGGCATCCTGCCGATCTCGTGGGCGTACATCGCGATGATGGGCGCCGACGGGCTGACCCAGGCCACCAAGGTGGCGATCCTGTCGGCGAACTACATCGCGCACCGGCTCCAGGAGCACTACGCGGTGCTCTACCGCGGTCACGGCGGGCTGGTCGCGCATGAGTGCATCCTCGACCTGCGGGCGCTGACCAAGGCCAGCGGCGTCAGCGTCGACGATGTCGCCAAGCGGCTGATCGACTACGGCTTTCACGCGCCGACGATGAGCTTCCCGGTGCCCGGCACGTTGATGGTCGAGCCGACGGAGTCAGAGAGCCTGACCGAGCTCGACAGGTTCTGCGACGCCATGATCGCGATCCGGCGCGAGATCGCTGCCGTCGAGGCTGGCGAGGTGTCGCGTGCGGACAGTGTGCTGGCTCATGCGCCGCACACCGCCTTCGACGTGGTGGGGGAGTGGGACCGGTCGTACTCGCGCGAGGCCGCGGTCTTTCCGGCCGGCCACGTCACAGACAAGTACTGGCCGCCGGTCGGCCGGATCGACCAGGCGTACGGCGACCGGCACCTCGTCTGCGCCTGCCCGCCGCCCGAAGCGTTCGCCGAGTGAGTGAGGTGCTGCCCGGCACCGGGTATCGGCTGCTGGCTCTGCTGGCCGCAGAGCAGGCGCACGGCCGGGCGCCCTCGACGGTTGCCGGCGTCGTGCGCGACGGCGGGCTGGTCTGGAGCGGCAGTCGAGGCCGGGCCGTGGATCGCGACTCAGGCGACGGACAGCCGACCGCCAACACGCAGTACCGGATCGGGTCGATCACCAAGGTGATGACCGCCGTCCTGGTGATGCAGCTGCGTGACGAGGGGCTGCTGTCGCTGAGCGACCGGCTCGACCAGCACCTGCCGGATGTCGCGTACGGCTCGCGGACGATTCGCGAACTGCTTACGCATTCCTCCGGCATCCCAGCTGAGCCGCCCGGCTCGTGGTGGGAGCGCAGCCCCGGCGTGCCGTTCGGCGAGATCGCCAGCAAGCTCGACGACTCTTCCGCGGCGATGCCGCCAGGCACGCAGCACCACTACTCGAACCTCGGCTATGCCTTGCTGGGTGAAGCGGTCGCGCGGCTGCGCGGCAAGCCGTGGTTCGAGGTGTTGTCCGAGCGACTGCTTGAGCCGCTCGGTATGCGGCGGACGTCGATGCTGGCCGAGCCGCCGTTCGCTGTCGGCTACAGCGTCGACGCCTTCAGCGGCCTGCTGACAAAGGAACCCAGCCACGACTCGATGGGCATGGCGCCGGCTGGTCAGCTCTGGAGCACCGTCGAGGATCTTGGCCGGCTTGCGGGGTTCCTCGCCGATCCAGTCGACGAGGTGCTGTCGGACGACAGCGTCCGGGAGATGGCCACCGGCCAGTCGTGGTCGCCGGACGACCACGCCAGCGGCGCCTACGGGCTCGGCCTGCGACTCGCCGTAGCAGCGGAGCGGAGCTACGCCGGCCATACCGGTTCCGTGCCGGGCTTCCTCGCTGGGCTCTTCGTCGACCGGGAGCGGAAGACGGGTGCGGTGATGTTGGCTAACGCCGGCAGCGGAATCCGGGCCCAGGGGCTGCCGATCGACCTGCTCTCCGAGCTGGAGAAATCCGAGCCGACGATCGCGCCGGAATGGACTCCGACGAGGGAGCTGCCGTCAGTCGTCGCCGATGTGCTGGGCGTCTGGTTCTGGGGCAACTTCGCCGTCGTCTTCCGCTACGAGGATGGCCGGATCGCCGTCCGGGCACTCGCCGACGGTGCGCTGTGGTGCACGTTCACGCTCTCTTCCGAGGGCCGGATCGACGGCTACAGCGGTTACTTCACCGGCGAGATGCTGACTGCAGTACGTCGACAGGACGGCTCAGTCGGTCATCTCGAGGTTGCGACCTTCATCCTCACCCGCACCCCCTACGATCCGGAAGCCCCCATCCCCGGCGGCTCCGCGCAAGCTCCACGAGGACCTGATGCGAGCCTGTCTGAGAAACGTGGCTAGTTCGTCGGCCACCAACCAACGGTGGCTGTCCATCCTGCTAGCGACAAGTTGCTGTTCGATCCCTTGTGGATAAGGGGTTCTGAGACTCAAGACTGTCGGTGGGCGCCTCTAGTGTTCGGGGTATGGCAGAGATGCTTTTCGACCCTGAACCCGACGAGCCGCATGACGGTTACCCGTCTATCGGCGGTGTCAGTGACGATTCGCAGCGGTCGCCGGTCGATGACCTGCTGGGTGCGCTGGCCGATATTGGCAGCCTGGGCGAGGACGCCGTACTGGCTGAGGCTGGCGATGTTCGGCGGCTGGTGAACCTGGCTCAGGCCAGGCAGCTGAAGCTGGCGGCCCGGTGGGCTGATCTGAATGGCGAGCTTGCGCTGTCACAGTCGGCGGGGTTGCCGGGGATGGAGCGGATGGTCCG
>JAICMS010000183.1 GCA_025929075.1 Propionibacteriales bacterium | reverse complement strand
GCCGGCTGTCACACGCCGATCGGATGCCAGACGGTCTTGGTCTCCAAGAAGGCGGTGATCCGACCCAGCCCCGGGTCAGCAGACCAATCTGGCTCCTCGGCCGGTGCTCGGACCACCCGCTTGAGATTGTCGGCCGCTGCCCGCTCCAGTTCGACTGCGTGGTCGGCGTCGCCGCCGATCCCGCACAGGTCGATCGCGTTGACGTCCATGTGAGAGGCGAGCCATGGGGCGGTGTCGGCCAATGGTCCGGTCAGCAGGTTGACGACTCCTGGCGGCACGTCGGACGTTGCGATCACCTCAGCCATCGTCACGGCCGGTACCGGACGCAGATGCGACGCCGCGACGACCGCAGTGTTGCCGGTGACGATGGCCGGCGCGAGGACGCTCACCAGCCCCAGCAGCGACGAGCGCTGGGGGGCGATCACTGCGACTACCCCGGTCGGCTCGGGCACCGAGAAGTCGAAGTAGGCGCCCGCAACCGGATTGGTGCCACCGACGACCTGGGCGATCTTGTCGGCCCACCCGGCGTACCAGACCAGCCTGTCCACAGCCGCCGCCACCACCGTCTCGGCCTGCCGAGGAGTGCAGCCCTCGCCGCGTCGCACCTCCTCGGCGAGCTGGTCTCGCCGGCCCTCGAGCACCTCGGCGATCCGGTAGACCACCTGTCCCCGGTTGTACGGCGTGCGGCCGGCCCAGCCGGGAAGGGCAGCTCGAGCCGCCCGCACCGCGTCGCGGGCGTCCTTGCGCGATGCCCACGAGGCGTTCGCCCAGAACCGGCCGCCAGTCTCCTCGACGACGTACGACCGGCCGGACTCGCTGCGTGGGAAGGCACCGCCGATGAACAGCTTGTAGGTCTTGCGGACGTCGATCCGGTCAGGCATCGGCAGCACCTGACCGGCGTGGCCGCCGCGTGGCCCGAGCAGACCGAACCGCCTGGCCAGACGACAGGTAGGCGGCCAGACCGTGCCGGCCGCCCTCGCGGCCGTACCCGGACTCCTTGTAGCCGCCGAAGGGGCTGGTCGGGTCGAAGCGGTTGAAGGTATTTGCCCATACCACCCCCGCCCGCAGCCGGTTGGCCATCCAGAGGATCCGCGACCCCTTGTCGGTCCACACTCCCGCCGACAGCCCGTAGGGGGTGTTGTTGGCCTTCTCAACCGCTTCTGCGGGAGTGCGGAAGGTGAGGATCGAGAGGACGGGACCGAAGATCTCCTCACGGGCGATCCGGTGCGCCTGGGTCACGCCGGTGAAGATCGTCGGCGCAAACCAGTAGCCGCGCTCCGGGAGGTCGCACGGGGGTGACCAGCGGGCGGCGCCCTCCGCCTCACCGACCTCGGACAGGCGGCGGATCTTGTCCAGCTGCTCGGCGGAGTTGATGGCGCCGATGTCGGTGTTCTTGTCGAGTGGGTCGCCGACGCGCAGCATGGCCATCCGCCGCTTCAACCTGGCCAGCACCTCGCCGTACACGCTCTCTTGGACCAGCAGCCGTGAGCCCGCGCAGCACACGTGACCCTGGTTGAAGAAGATGCCGTTGACGATGCCCTCGACCGCCTGGTCGAGCGGGGCGTCCTCGAACACGATGTTGGCCGCCTTGCCGCCGAGCTCGAGGGTCACGCTCTTCGACGTGCCGGCGACCTCGCGAGCGATCTGCTTGCCGACCTCCGTCGACCCCGTGAACGCGACCTTGTCGACGTCGGGATGGCTGACCAGGGCACGCCCGGTCTCGCCGGCTCCCGTGACGATGTTGACGACGCCGGCGGGCAGCTCTGCCTGCTGGCAGATCTCGGCGAAGAGCAGAGCGGTGAGGGGCGTCGTCTCGGCGGGCTTGAGGACGACCGTGTTGCCGCAGGCGAGTGCCGGCGCGATCTTCCATGCGAGCATCAGCAGCGGGAAGTTCCAGGGGATCACCTGTCCCGCAACGCCCAGCGGCCGTGGCTCGCGGTGATCGGGGAGGGCGTAGGCGAGTTTGTCGGCCCATCCGGCGTAGTAGAAGAAATGTGCGGCGACCAGCGGTACGTCGACGTCACGCGACTCCCGGATCGGCTTGCCGTTGTCGAGCGACTCCAGCACGGCCAGCTCGCGCGATCGCTCCTGCACGATCCGGGCGATCCGGAAAAGATACTTCGCCCGCTCCGCTCCCGGCATCTGCGCCCACACCCGGGAGTAGGCCCGCCGCGCAGCCCGCACCGCTCGGTCGACATCTGCCGCGCTGGCCTCGGAGACCTCGGCGAGCACCTCTTCGTTCGCCGGGCTCACCGACTTGAAGGTGGGTCCGGTGCCGTCGACGAACTCGCCGTCGATGAAGAGGCCGTACGACGACCGCAGATCCACGATCGTCCGCGACTCCGGCGCCGGAGCGTAGTCGAAGCTCATCACCGCTCCTCTAGTCCAGCGTGAAGTAGTCGGGGCCGAAGTAGCGGCCGGTGGCGAGCCGGGTGCGCTGCAGGAGAAGGTCGTTGAGGAGCCGGGAGGCACCGAAGCGGAACAGCGCGGGATCGAGCCAGGGGTCACCGGCCGTCTCGTTGACCATGACGAGGTAGCGGATCGCGTCCTTGGCGTTGCTGATTCCGCCGGCTGCCTTGACCCCAACGCGGAGGCCGGTCGCGTCGGCGAAGTCCCGCACGGCCTCCACCATGACCAATGTGACGGGGAGAGTTGCCGCCGGCGACACCTTGCCGGTGCTCGTCTTGATGAAGTCGGCGCCGGCCATCATCGCCAACCAGCTGGCCCGACGCACGTTGTCGTAGGTCGCGAGCTCTCCAGTCTCGAGGATCACCTTCAGATGGGCGTCGCCGCACGCCTCCTTGACCGCCACGACCTCGTCGAAGACAAGCGAGTAGTCGCCGGACAGGAACGCCCCACGGTCGATCACCATGTCGACCTCGTCGGCTCCCGCGGCGACTGCATCGCGGGTGTCCTGCAGCTTCACCTTCAGCGACGACCGCCCCGACGGAAACGCCGTGGCCACAGACGCGACCCGCACGCCGGAGCCGGCGACGGCATCGCGCGCGGTCGGCACCAGGTCGGGATAGATGCACACCGCGGCGACCGGCGGGCAGCTCGGGTCGGCGGGGTCAGGTCGCCGTGCCTTGGCGCACATCGCCGTCACCTTGCCGACGGTGTCCTGGCCCTCGAGCGTGGTGAGATCGACCATCGAGACTGCCAGGTCGAGAGCCCAGGCTTTGCTGGCGGTCTTGATCGAGCGCGAGGCAAGCGTCGCGGCGCGGGCCTCGCAGCCGACCTGGTCGACCGGCGGGAGGCCGCGTAGGAACCGCCGCAACTCGGTGGGGGAGGCGACCGTCGGCGTCAGCGGTCCGGTTCGGTCCGCGGTCGTCGTCGGTGTCACCTCCAAATCCTAGTACGCCGCGCGCCGCGCGAATCTGCGCTGAGGACGCCCCGGCCAAACCCAAGGTTGCGGCTCGACAACGATTTCTCCGGACCGTCACCAACCGCCCATACACTGACCGCGTGAGGACCACCGCAGCGCTCGACGCCGGCCGTTTGAGGGAGAAGTTCGCCGCTCCCGCCG
>JAICMS010000020.1 GCA_025929075.1 Propionibacteriales bacterium | reverse complement strand
GTACGGCGACCGGCTGGCCTGGGAGGATGCCGAGCCGGTCGCCGACAGCGAGACGCGCGACCTGATCAACCGGCTGCGTGAGCGGCTCGCACCCGTCACCAGCCCGGAGCAGGTGATCCACGGCGACATCCTCGGGAACATTCTGCTGCACGAGCAGCTGCCGCCGGCCGTCATCGACTGGCCGCCGTACTTTCGACCGGCGGCCATGGGCGAGGCCATCGCGATCACCGACGCGGTGACCTTCCACGGCGCGCCGATCCAGCTGCTCGACGAGTGGGCCACCGGTCCGGACTGGCAGCAGCTGCTGATCCGGTCGCTGCTCTACCGGCTCGGCCCGACGGCGGTCTTCGAGCGACATCGACGACTGATGGGCATTCTCACGACCCACCTGGAGAAGGTCCGCCCGGTGGTCGACTACGTCCTCAGCCGCTCAGACGTCGACGGCTGAGTCTGCCTCAGTCGCTCTTGAACGCATCCTTGACGTCGTCCCCTGCATCCTTGGCCTTGTCGCCCGCCTGCTTGAGGTTGGCGCTCGACTCCTCCGCCGTGCCCTTTGCTTGCATACTGCGGTTGCCGGTGGCGCCACCCGCTCTCGCCCTGCCCTTGCCGCGCGCCTCTTCGAGCTTGTGCCTGGCCTTGTCCATCAGTCCCATTAGGTACACCTCAAAATCTGGTCGGCTTGTGGCTATCGGATGCGGTACCCCTACCGGCAGGTTGTAACCTCCGGAACCGACGATGAGCGCGGCGGCTCGTGGCAGGTCGTGCGAGTAGGGCTGGGTCGGGTCGTGCCCACTGCTCTCGTCAGCGAAGAGTCTTGACCATCAACAAGCATGGATTGCCCGGCCAGAGGTCGCGGATCTCCTCGATCGGCTCGAAGCCTCTAGCGCGATAGAACGCCCGAGTGGCGGCATACTGCGGGCTCGGGTGACTGGGACCGAGAGTCTTCACCTGCAGCAGCAGACGCCCGTCGGCTGTCAGGTCGCGCTCTGCTGCCGCGAGCAACCCCTTGCCGCCGCCGCGCCCGTGCCAGTCCGGCGCCACGGCCATCAGGTACACCTCGGCAGCTCTGGCGAAGTGTCTCTTGATGGTTAGCAGCCCGATCACGTCGCCGTCGGCAATGACCGCGAGGTAGCCGGGGAGCTCCCGAGCCGACTCGACGTAGTGGGCGTTGGCCGCCGGCATGCCGAACCACTCCGGCAGCAGAGCGAGCAACCGCTCCGTCGCCGCGGCGAGCTCTTCACCAGGTGCGCAGGACCGGACGGTCCAGACCGCTGCGGTGGGCTCAGGCACGGCGCCCAGTCTGCCTCGCCGGCCGGTCGTCGTACGGTGAGGTCAGAGGGACGGATAACGAGGAGCGGGCGAGAGGACGGTTAGCGATGAAGGTTGGCCTGCATATCTCCGACTTCACCTGGCCCGGCGGTCCGCAGTCGCTGGCCAGCGACCTGGCGACGGTCGCCCGCACCGCCGACGACGTCGGCATGGCGCGGATCAGCGTGATGGACCACCTGTGGCAGATCGGCCATCGCGGGCCGCCGGAGCACGAGATGCTCGAGGCCTACACGACCTTGGGATTCCTCGCCGCGCACACGTCGAAGGCTCAGCTCGCCGCCTGGGTCACCGCCGTCGTCTATCGCGAGCCCGGCATGCTCGCCAAGATGGTCACGACGCTCGACGTCCTCACCGGCGGCCGTGCCCTGCTCGGCATCGGCGCCGCCTGGAACGAGGACGAGTCACGCGGCCTCGGACTGCTCTTCCCGCCCGTGGCCGAGCGCTTCGAGCGCCTGGAGGAGGCGCTGCAGATCTGCCTGCAGATGTGGAGCGACGACGAGAGCCCGTACGACGGTAAGCACTACCAGCTAGCCCGCACCCTCAACTCCCCGCAGGCGCTGAGCAAACCCCACCCGCCGATCCTCATCGGTGGGGGCGGTGAGCGGAAGACGCTGCGGATGGTGGCGCAGTACGCCGACATCTGCAACCTCTTCGACGGGCCAGAGCTCGAGCACAAGCTCGACGTGCTGCGCGAGCACTGCGAGCGGCTCGGCCGCAACTACGACGACATCGAGAAGACGGTGAACTCCTCGCTGGACCCCGGCCAGGACGGCGAGAACGTCGACGCCCTGCTAGAGCGCCTGCGCGAGCTAGCCGCGCTCGGGATCTCCGAGTTTCACGGCTCTGTCCCCGACGTCTGGCGCATCAAGCCGCTCGAGATTCTCGGCGAAAGAGTCGTCCCCGAGGCTGCCAGCCTCTAACCAGTCGGGGAAGGCTGGCCGCCGCGACGTCAGAAGTTGATCATGTGGCCGGCGATGCCGTGGACGGCTTCCTTGACGGCCTCGCTCAGCGTCGGGTGGGCGTGGATGTTGCGGGCCACCTCGGTGGCGGTGAGGTCCCACAGCTGGGCGAGCGTCAGCTCGGGGAGCAGCTCAGTTACGTCGGGGCCGATCATGTGGGCCCCTAGCAGCTCGCCGTACTCAGCATCGGCGACGATCTTGACGAAGCCGGTGGCGTCGCCGAGCCCGTGCGCCTTGCCGTTGGCCATGAACGGGAACTTCGCGACTTTGACCTCGTGGCCGCGTTCCTTGGCCTGCTCCTCGGTGTAGCCGAAGCTGGCGATCTGCGGCTGGCAGTACGTCGCCCGCGGCACCATGACGTAGTCGATTTCCATGGTTTCGGCGCCGGCGATCGTCTCAGCGGCCACGACGCCCATCGCCTCAGCCGCATGGGCCAGCATCACCTTGGCGGTGACATCACCGATCGCATAGATGCCGTCGACGTTGGTCCGCATCCGACCGTCGATGTCAATCGCGCCACGCTCGGTCAATGACACGCCGGCCTTGTCAAGCCCGTAGCCCTCCACACGCGGCGCGAAGCCAATGGCCTGCAGCACCTTCTCGGCCTCCAGCTTCTGCTGCTGGTCGCCCTTCGTCACCGTGACGCTGACCTTGTCGCCACTGTCGTCGATCGATTCCACCCGCGTCGAGGTCAGCACCTTGACCCCGAGCTTCTTGTAGCGCTTGGCGAGCTCGGCCGACACCTCCGGATCCTCCAGCGGCACCATCCGGTCGAGGAACTCGACGATCGTGACGTCGACGCCGTAGTTGGCCATCACGTAGGCGAACTCGACGCCGATCGCGCCGGCTCCGGCGATGATGATCGATCCCGGCAGATCGTCGGTCATGATCTGCTCTTCGTAGGTCACGACGCGGTCGGACAACGAGGTGCCGGGCAGCAGTCGGGTGGTCGCGCCGGCGGCGATGATGCAGTTGTCGAATTCGACGGTCTCGGTGCCACCGTTGGACAGCTCCACCCTGAGGGTGTGCGCGTCGGTGAAGGTCCCCCAGCCGTCGTACTCGGTGATCTTGTTCTTCTTCATCAGGAAGTGGACGCCCTTGACCCGCCCATCGGCCACGGTGCGGCTGCGCTTGAACGCCGCGCCGTAGTCGAACTGCACATCACCACGGATGCCGAATGTCGCCGCGTCATCGCGGAAGATGTGCGCGAGCTCGGCGTTGCGGAGCAGCGCCTTGCTGGGGATGCAGCCGACGTTGAGGCAGACACCGCCCCAGTACTTCTTCTCGACAACGGCCACGCTCTTGCCCAGTTGTGCGGCACGGATCGCGGCGACATACCCGCCGGGACCCGCACCCAGTACGACGACGTCGAAGCGGCTGCTCATGTGGGCAAGCCTATGGTCTCGGTGAGCGCACGGACGGCGAGGGACGGCCTCGTGCGGCGACTAGGGTGCGAGCAATGGACGTCGCGGGCGAGCCGGTCGAGAGTACTCCGGGCGGCGCGTCGACCGTCCCACCGCAGCCGATCCTGCGCGACGGCGGCATCGTTCTCCGCCCGTGGACGTACGACGACATCGAGGCCGCCAGACATCAGCACGACGTCGAGATGGCGCACTGGTTCGGCTTCCCCGATGTCGTGCCCACCGCCGAGCGTCAGCGGACCTGGATCGACCACAGTCACCACGCCTATCTCGCCGACCGGTCGGAGGTGGTCTTCCTCGTCGAACATCACGGCGGGGTCGCCGGAACGGTCGACGTCAAGCAGCGTGGTGACGGGGTCGGCGCCCTGTCCTGGGCCGTCTTCCCGGCACATCGCGGCATCGGTGTCGGCACTCGCGCGGTCCGTCTCCTCATCGACTACTGCTTCGCCGAGCTCGGCCTGCGCAGAGTCCAGGCCCACGTCGAGCGGGGCAACCTGGCGTCCGAGCGGACAGCCGGCCGGGCGGGTCTGCGTCGGGAGGGCATCGCCCGCGGCGTCGAGACGGTCGGCGACCGACTCGCGGACATGGTCGTGCTGGCCCGGCTCCGCGACGACCCGCCGCCGACCACCCGCGAGGGGTTCAACGGCGTCCTCAACGCAGCGCTGCCGACCAAGCACCTGATCACCCAGGGTGTCCTGCGCAGCACCGCTGGTCGGACCCTGCTGTGCGAGCTGACCTACAAGCCGGAGTGGGATCTGCCCGGCGGCATCGTTGATCCGGGGGAGGCGGCCGGCTCGGCGCTGCGGCGAGAGGTGCTCGAGGAGCTGGCCGTCGACCTCCCGGTGCAGGGCCTGCTGGCCGTCAACTGGCTGCCGCCCTGGAAGGGCTGGGACGACGCCTGCCAGCTGGTCTTCGACCTCGGCGAGTACGACGAGCGGCTGGCCGAGCAGATGGTGCTCGAGCGACGGGAAATCGCCGCCGTGCACTGGTGCTCACCCTCTGAGGCAGCGGCCCACGTGGCGCCGTACCTCCGGACACTGCTCGACCGGCTGCTCCCGGTCCGACCCGACCGCACGCTCTACCTCGAGGCCGGCAATCCCGTCACGTGACACCGACCCGAATCCCGACCCCCGCAATTCGCCGGGGTGGGGAAGGGCGGAGGGGGGCGGCGTCTAGTGGGGAGTGGCGGCCGGGCGGAACCGGCGGACGCTGTAGACCAGCAGCCCCATCGCGACCAGGCCAGACAAGACGATGCTCGTCCCGGTCGGCCAGCCGCCGAACGGCAGCTGCGGCCCGAAGATCCACCACTCCGGGATCGTTGGATCCACGCACCAGACCACCCCCGCCGCGATCAGGCAGCTCGCACTCAACCCGCTCAGCACGATGCGCAGGTACGTCGACACACCGGCTCGAGCGACGTCGAACGCCTTCTCCTTTACCGGCTCGACCCGCCGCTCGGCCCACTCGTACTCCTGCGACAGCACGATCAGCCCGGCGAGCAGCAGCAACAGCCCCGGCCCAGGCAACACCAGCGCCCCCACCCCCACGATCACCAGGACCCACCCGACGATGGTCACCCAGGTCTTGCGCAGCGCCACATCGCCCCTTGCCGTCCCGACACTAGGAGGCCCCAGGGTATCGGCCGCCGCCGCCAGCCGCCCCGGGCTGACGTCTCAACCACACGGCATGATGGGTGGAAGGGATGCGCCGCCGCGGCGATCGGCGACCGACGTGCAGCCCGCAACCGACAGTTGACCGGAGGGCGAAGAGATGTCGAAGTACGTCTGGGACTTCAACGAGGGCAACGCCTCGCAGAAGGACCTGCTGGGCGGCAAGGGCGCCAACCTCGCAGAGATGACCAACATCGGCCTCCCCGTGCCGCCGGGCTTCACCATCACCACCGACGCCTGTCGGGCCTACCTCGAGACCGGCAAGCAGCCCGCCGAGCTCGACGGCGAGATCGACGAGCACCTCGCCGCCCTGGAGAAGGCGATGGGCCGCACCCTCGGCCAGGCCGACGACCCGCTGCTCGTCTCGGTTCGCTCCGGGGCCAAGTTCTCGATGCCCGGGATGATGGAGACCGTCCTCAACATCGGCCTCAACGACGAGTCCGTCGAGGGGCTCACGGCAATCTCCGGCAGCGACAGGTTCGCCTGGGACTCCTACCGGCGGTTGATCTCGATGTTCGGCACCACCGTGCTGGGCGTCGAGCGGGACCGGTTCGACGAGGCGCTGGAGAAGCTCAAGGAGGACAAGGGCGCCGAGTCCGACCTCGACCTCGATGTCGACGACTTCAAGGCGCTGGTGTCGACGTACAAGGGGATCGTCAAGGACCACACCGGATCGGACTTCCCGCAGACCCCGCGCGACCAGCTCGACCAGGCGGTGCTCGCGGTCTTCTCGTCGTGGAACACCGATCGGGCCAAGATCTACCGCCGGCAGGAGGGTATCCCCGACGACCTCGGCACCGCCGTCAACATCGTCGCGATGGTCTTCGGCAACCTCGGCGACGACTCCGGCACCGGCGTCTGCTTCACCCGCGATCCGGCCAGCGGCCATCAAGGCGTGTACGGCGACTATCTGCCCAACGCACAGGGCGAGGACGTCGTCGCCGGCATCCGCAACACGATGCCGCTGTCCGCGCTCGGCGACCGCGACAAGAAGTCGTACGACGAGCTGCTCGGCATCATGTCGACGCTGGAGCGCCACTACAAGGACATGTGCGACATCGAGTTCACCGTCGAGCGCGGCAAGCTCTGGATGCTGCAGACCCGGGTCGGTAAGCGGACCGCCGCTGCCGCATTCCGAATCGCGATCCAGCTCGTCGACGAGGGACTCATCGACCTCGACGAGGCGCTACGGCGGGTGACGGGGCAACAGCTCGCCCAGCTGATGTTCCCGCAGTTCGATGCCAAGGCGGAGCGCGACAAGATCGCCAAGGGGATGGGTGCCAGCCCTGGCGCGGCCGTCGGCAAGGCGGTCTTCGACTCCACCGCCGCTGTCGAGTGGGCGGCCCGCGGAGAAGACGTCATCCTCGTCCGGCGCGAGACCAACCCCGACGACCTGCGCGGGATGATCGCCGCCCAGGGCATTCTCACCAGCCGCGGCGGCAAGACCTCGCACGCCGCCGTCGTCGCCCGCGGGATGGGCCGTACCTGTGTCGTCGGCGCCGACGAGCTGCGTGTCGACGCACGCGAACGGATGTTCCGCACCTCAGGTGGTGTCGAGGTCAAGGAGGGCGACCTGATCGCCATCGACGGCTCGACCGGCGAGGTGTTCGTCGGCGACGTGGCGGTGACGCAGAGCGTCGTGGTGGATGCCCTGCTCGCCCAGGCCGCAACCGGGAGCGCTGACGAGGCGAGCCGCAAGGTCGAGGGCGAGGACCGCGAGCTCGTCAACGCGGTCACCCGGCTGATGGAGCACGCCGACAAGACCCGGCGGATGGGTGTGCGGGCCAACGCCGACACGCCCGACGACGCCCAGCGAGCGCGGGAGTTCGGCGCGGCCGGCATCGGGCTGTGCCGCACCGAGCACATGTTCCTCGGCGACCGGCGCAAGATCGTCGAGCAGGTCATCGTCGCGAACACCGACGACGAGCGGGAGGCGGCGCTGGAGAAGCTGCTGGCACCGCAGCGCGAGGACTTCCTGGGCATCTTCGAGGCGATGGACGGCCTGCCCGTCGTCGTACGCCTCCTCGATCCGCCGCTGCACGAGTTCCTGCCGGATCTCACCGAACTCTCGGTACGGGTGGCCCTCGCCGAGGCCAGGGGCGAAACCGACGACGAGGCGGCATCCCTGCTCAAGCAGGTCCAGCGTCACCACGAGACGAACCCGATGCTCGGCATGCGCGGGGTCCGGCTCGGCCTGGTCATTCCTGGCCTCTTCCTGCTGCAGGTCCGGGCGATCGCCGAGGCGGCGGCCGAGCTGCTGAAGCGTGGCCTGCACCCTGAGCCGGAGATCATGGTGCCGCTGGTGGCCGACGTGAAGGAGCTGGCGATCATCAGGCGGCAGGCGGTTGAGACGATCGCCGCCGTCGCAGAGGAGACCGGCGTCGAGCTGGAGTTCCCGATCGGCACGATGATCGAGGTGCCGCGGGCGGCGATGACCGCGGGCGACATCGCGGCCGAGGCGGAGTTCTTCTCGTTCGGCACCAACGACATGACGCAGACGACGTGGGGCTTCAGCCGCGACGACGTCGAGGCGGAGTTCTTCCCGCGCTACATCGAGGACGGCATCTTCTCGGTCAGCCCGTTCGAGACGCTCGACGTCGACGGCGTCGGCCGGATCGTCGCGATCGCCGCGCGTGAGGGCAAGCAGGCGCGCGACGACCTCGTCATCGGCATTTGTGGAGAGCACGGCGGCGATCCTGCGTCTGTGCACTTCTTCGACTCCATCGACCTCGACTACGTCTCCTGCTCGCCGTTCCGGGTGCCGGTGGCGCGGCTGGAGGCGGCGCGAGCGACGCTCGACCGGCAGGACTCGGCAGCCAACCGCAGCGGTTCGGATGGAACGGCATGAGGCGGATCGGTCACGTCGTCGGCGGGTCGGAGACCGGCAGTTTCGAGCGGACGTCGCCGGTGTTCAACCCGGCGACCGGCGAGCAGACAGCAGAGCTGGCCCTGGCGTCGGTCGAGGAGGTCGACGCGGCTGTCGACACGGCCAAGAAGGCGTTCGCCGACTGGCGGCATGTGAGTCTCTCGCGTCGAGCGTCGATCCTGTTCGCCTTCCGCGAGCTGCTCGACTCCCACCGGGACGAGCTGTCGGAGGCGATCACCGCCGAGCACGGGAAGGTGCTGTCCGACGCGGCCGGCGAGGTGGCGCGCGGCATCGAGTGCGTCGAGTTCGCCTGCGGGATCCCGCACCTGATCAAGGGCGGCCACGCGGCGCAGGCGTCCACCGGCGTCGACGTCTACGAGATCAAGCAGCCGCTGGGTGTCGTGGCCGGCATCACGCCGTTCAACTTCCCGGCGATGGTGCCGCTCTGGATGATCCCGAACGCGCTGGCGACCGGGAACACCTTCGTCCTCAAGCCGTCGGAGAAGGATCCGTCGGCATCACTGATCATCGCGCGGCTGCTGCGCGAGGCCGGGCTGCCCGACGGCGTGTTCAACGTCGTCCAGGGCGACGCTGTTGCTGTCAACCGGCTGCTCGAGCACCCCGACATCCAGGCAGTCAGCTTCGTCGGCTCGACGCCGATCGCCCGGCACGTCTACGAACGCGCGACCGCGACCGGCAAACGGGTGCAGGCACTCGGCGGCGCCAAGAACCACATGGTCGTGCTGCCCGACGCCGACCTCGAGATGGCTGCGGACGCAGCGGTGAGCGCTGCCTACGGCTCGGCCGGCGAGCGCTGTATGGCGGTCTCTGTCGTCGTGGCCGTCGGGGACGTCGCCGATCCGCTGGTCAAGGCGATCAACGAGCGGATCGCCGCACTGAAGATCGGGCCGGGGACCGACAAGGCGTCCGAGATGGGACCACTCGTCACCCGCGAGCATCGGGACAAGGTGGCGTCGTACGTCGACATCGCCGCCGACGAAGGCGCGACAGTCGTGGTCGACGGGCGGGAGCAGTCCTTCCACGGCGACGGCTTCTTCCTCGGCGTCAGCCTGATCGACAACGTCGAGCCGTCGATGAAGGTGTACGCCGACGAGATCTTCGGCCCGGTGCTGTCGGTGGTCCGAGTGCCGACCGCACAGGCCGCCATCGAGGTGGTCAACGGCAACCCGTACGGCAACGGCACGGCGATCTTCACCCGCGACGGCGGCGCCGCCCGCCAGTTCGAGCAGGAGATCGAGGTCGGCATGGTCGGCGTCAACGTGCCGATCCCGGTGCCGGTCTCGTACTTCTCGTTCGGTGGCTGGAAGGCCAGCCTGTTCGGCGACTCGCACATGTACGGGCCGGAGGGCATCCACTTCTACACCCGGACGAAGGTCGTCACCAGCCGCTGGCCCGACCCGGCGACAAGCCAGATCGACCTCGGCTTCCCCACCAACCGCTGAATGGCGTCGAGGCCGAGGATGGGTCACAGGGCGACGACTCGGACCAACCTGTCTGGGCCGGCGAAGTCGTCCGGGTTCCGCGTGTAAAGGTCGAGCTGGTTCGCTGTGCCGTCGCAGCAATCAGTAAGTCAGCGAACCGGCTTCGCGGACGTCGTCCGCGACACGATGTATGCGGAGTTATCCCATCAGGGGGCTTCACGTAAGGCGCCCGCAGCTGTCAAGCGAAACCACCCCGCAGCCGCGCCGGCAGGGCCGCCAGCGGTCCTGATACCACTTCGGTATCATCCGTGGTATGGCGATGACATTGCGGCTGACACCGGCGGACGAGCGGCTGCTTGCTGCACTGGCCGAAGCGGAGGGCGTCAGCCGGCATGAGGCCACGCTGCGCGCCATCCGGGAGGCAGCCGCCCGCCATACACACGAGGCCAGGGTGGCCGAGCTCTCCGCCGCGGCGCGTGAGAGGTACGCCGACGTGCTCGACCGGCTCGGTCGTTGACGGTCCTGCTCAGCCTCGAGGATCTGCTGACCCTGGTTGCGGATCTTGCGGTGGGACCGGTTCGCGATCTCGGTCTGCTCGACTCGGCTGCCCATCGACCGGGGGCCGTCCTGTTCGGGCACGAGGCCTATCCGACCCTGGACGCCAAGGCCGCAGCCCTGCTTGACTCCCTCGTCGGCAACCACGCGCTGGTCGACGGCAACAAGCGCCTCGGCTGGCTTGCCGTCGTTGTCTTCTACGGCCTCAACGAGATAACCCTCGACGCGCCGGACGACTCGGCCTATGAGCTGGTCATGTCGGTTGCCCGCCGGCAGCCATCCATCGACGAAATCGCAGCGACTCTTGGCCGCTGGCATTGATCCGGAGCCGCCGGTCTCGTGTCCGGCCGTGCATCAGTTCCGCTGCGACTTATCTGGCGTCGGCTGGAGATGAATGGCCCTGGTCACGAGCGACTTAGACAGGTTGCGCGGCGTTCTCGAAGGGCCGCGGCAGTGACGATCGGTCAGCGGACGTCTAGGAGCCAGGGGAGTACGGCGAGGACCACGCCGATGACGACCAGGAGCGAGTCGCCCCAACGCCAGGGCGCCGGCTCCGCCCAGGTGCGCTCGGTCGCCGTAGCGAAGCCTCGCGCGTCCATGGCCTCCGCCAGGGTCGCCGTCTGCCGCATGGACACCACCAGCAGCGCGAACGCCGACGCGGCTGACGCCCGGATCCGACGGACCGGCCCACCGTCGAGCCCGAGCCCGCGCGCGCGACGGGCACGGTCGACCTGGCGCCACGTCTCACCGACAGAGTCCAACCGCTGGAGCGCGGCCACCGCACCGACCACCGGCCGAGCCGGCAGGTGCAGCCGCTGGCCGAGGTGGTCGCCGAGTTCGCTGGGCCTGATCAGCGGCGTGAGCATGGCGGCCGGCAGCACCAGGTAGAGGATCCGGGTGCCGGCTGCCACCGCGCTGCCGAGGTGGTGGCCGCCGTACAGCCAGGTCGTGCCGAGAATCGCGACCGCCGCCAGCACTCCCAAGGCGGCGCGACGGGCAAAGCCGCGGAGATCGACGACCAGCCAGCCCAGCAGCACCACCTCGACGGCTACGCCCAGCACTCCGACAGTCGCGGTGCGCACGCCGATCGCGCCGGCTACCGGGAACAGGCAGCCGGCAAGCAGCGCGAGCGGTCCGGCGAACCGTTCACGCCTCACCCGACCGGCACCCCGCGGTCGAGCGCAACCCGGTCGTCGCAGACCCTCTCCACCAGTCCCGCGTCGTGGGTCGCGACCGCAACTGCGACGCCGGCCCGGCGAGCAGCGTCGATGACGCCGGCAACCGCGGCCCAAGTGTTCCGATCCTGGCCGACCGTGGGTTCGTCGAGAACCAGGCCGAAAGGGCCGGGGACGACGGCGGCCGCGAGCATCAGCCGGCGCTGCTCGCCGGCGGACAGGTGGTAAGGGCTGGCGCCGGCCAGGTGCGCGATGCCCAGGGCTGCGAGCACCGCATCCGCGCGTGCGGCTGCCCGTTCGTTGTCGCGTCCGATCGCCCCAGCAGACGCCACCACCTCGTCGTGCACCGTGCGCGTGACGACGCCGTGCTCTGGGATCTGCGGCACCCAAGCCAGCCGCCGAGTGAGATCACGGGACCGCCAGCGCCAGGGTTCCCGGCCGCGGCGGGTGGCCAGCTCCGGGGGCGCGTAGACAGAGCCGCCGGTCGGCCGGGCCAGGCCCGCAAGCACGGTCGCCAGGGTCGACTTGCCGGCGCCGCTACGACCCGTGACAGCGAGCGCACGCCCGGCCACCAGCGCGGCGTCGACGCCGGCCAGTGCGACGACCGCGGTCCGCCGGCTCCCGCCGAGTCGGGCCCGCAGCTCCATCCGCACCTGGGTCGCGGTGACGACCGTCGCTGGCCCGGGGCCGTCCCAGGGACCGACGAGGCTCGGGTCGACGGTCAGCGGCGTGGGCACGTCGAGGCCGGGAAGCCAAACGCCCGCGTCCGCGAGGTAGCCGCCACGGTCGGCAAGCACGTCGCCCGGCTTGCCATCGGCGAGGATCCCGCCGTCAGTGCCAAGCACGACGAGTCGACTCACGAAGTCCAGCCACGGCTCGAGCCGATGCTCGACCAGCACAACGGTGGTCCCGCCTGAGGCGTCGACGACGGCCTGCCGGACCTGTGCTGCCGCGTCGGGGTCGAGCATTGCCGTCGGCTCGTCGAGCAGCAGCAGTCGAGCGTCGAGGGCCAGCGCCCCGGCCAAGGCGAGCCGCTGGCTCTCGCCGCCGGACAGTACGCCGGTGGGATGCCCCTCGCCGTACGGGAACCCAGCAGCGCGGAGCGCTTGCCGCACTCGGGGCCCGATCTCCGACCGCGTCACTTGGAGGTTTTCCAAACCGAACGCCACGTCCCGGCCGACGGTCTCCGCCACCACGCTGGCGGCCGGATCCTGCGGCAGCCAGCCGGCATGCCCGGGCTGCCGGGTCACGTCGGCGTCGTCGACCACGACACGGCCGGTCAGGTCGCCTTGCCCACTCGTGGTGAGCAGCCCGGCCATCGCCCGCAGCAGTGTCGACTTGCCGGCACCGCTCGGACCGGTGACCAGTACCCGCTCGCCGGGCGAGATCTGGAGGTCGAGGTCTTTGAGGATGGGGGTACGGCGACGCAGCGGCCGCCAGGTCAGTCCCTCGACCTCGATCCGCGCACCGCCCGAATTGCCATCAGCGCCGAGACGCACTACACCCGCTGCTTGGCAGCGTCCTCGCGGCCGGCGGGGAGCGCGTCGATGGCACCGGTGGCGGCGAGTGCTCGAGTCAGCAGCCAACCACCGACGCCGGCCACCACCGCACCGGACAGGGCGAAGAAGCCGAGGTAGGCGATCTTGAAGCCGATCGTCGTGCCCTCCCAGTAGGCATGCCACTCGTAGCAGAACTCCAGCCCGGCAGCGAACGCGCCGCCGAGCGCGGCAACCGGCCAGCCGAAGTAGCGGAACAGGAAGATCACGAGTGCGATCTCCACGCCGACTCCCTGTAGGGCGCCCGACACCAGCGTCGTCCAGCCCCACTCGTTGCCGATCAGCGCCTCGACCGCCGCGGCGATCACCTCGGCGAAGAGCGCTGCGCCAGGTCGGCGTACGACCAGTCCACTGACGACGCCGGCGAGCAGCCAGGGGCCGCCGAGTAGCCCGATGCTCGGGCCCAGCAGGTTGGTGAAGGGCGTCGACAGTCCTGTGTAGGCAGCACTCCAGCCCCAGTAGACGACGCCGAAGACGACGCCGAGCATCGCGGCGGTGGCGATGTCGATGGTGCGCCAGCTCGTCTGTCGTAACGGACGGTCGACCGAACGCGTGGTCATCACGTGAAGCCTCCCAGCTCGATGGGAGGGGCTCGACTCCCTTCGCCGGTGCTAACCGGATCAGGTTCGAGGGTCTGCGGTACCTCCGCACTCTCAGCGCCGTTGGCGCTCCCCTGTCGTCGTCGCCAGTCTATCTGCGCCAGCCCCGCACTACCATGTGGCCGTCCCCTCCCCGCCGACGACAGGTGCGCAGTGATGGTTGGCTCCGAACTTGTCCACCTGTACGTCGACGGGCTGGCCGCCACGATCACGCTCGACTCCCCGGCCAACCGCAACGCGCTCTCGGGCCAGCTCGTCACGGAGCTCATCGGCCACCTCGACACGGCGACCGCCAGGGACGACGTACGGGTCGTCGTCTTGACGCACACAGGCTCGACCTTCTGCGCCGGCGCCGACCTGAGCGAGGCGCGCAAGGTGGGGATGGAGCAGGGAACCCGGGCCCTCCTCGACTTGCTGCGGCGAGTGGTCCTGGCGCCGAAGCCGGTCATCGCAGTGGTGCGTGGACATGTGCGGGCCGGCGGGGTCGGGCTGGTCGGGGCGTGCGACCTCGCCATCACGACGGAGAAATCGACGTACGCCTTCACCGAATCCCGGCTGGGCCTGGCGCCTGCGATCATCTCGTTGACGACCCGAAGCCGCCTTTCCGACCGTGATGCGGCCCGGCTCTACCTCACCGGAGAAACCTTCGACGGAGCCCGCGCCGCGGCGGTCGGCCTAGTCTCCCAATGCGTCGTTGAGTCCGATCTGGAGGCGACGCTTGACACCATCGCGCAAAGTTTCGCAGCCGTCTCGCCCCAGGGCCTGCGTGAGACAAAAGCCCTGCTCAACGCTGATCTGCTTGACCGGTTCGACCGGTACGGCGACCAGCTCGTCGCCTTGTCGGCCCAGCTCTTCGGGTCCGAAGAAGCTGCCGAAGGAATGCGGGCCTTTGCTGAGAAGCGCCCCCCGCGCTGGCTGCTGCCGCCTGAATAACATCGATGTAATTCAAAAGCACATGGGTGGTATTTAGTGCTGCATTCTTGTGGGTCAGAAGTTCTTAGAGTGAAAAGTGTTCCCAATGGGGCAGAATCTCGCTACGGTCGGTTCTCGGAAATGAGTGCCCGGCCGCCGGGGAAGGGCGACCGGTCAAGAGATCGGACGAAGGGACTCCCCTCGTGTCATCGCCTCGCCGACATCGATCCAGAAAGCTCGTGGCGCTCGCCGGTGCCGCGATCCTCAGCCTCTCCTTGGCCCCTGCCGCCTTAGCGGACGGCAACGGTCCGGTCATCCCGACCAAGCAGCAGGTGACCGACGCGCAACAGAAGGTCACCAGTACACAGAGCTCGGTGGCCGCAATCGAGGCACAGCTCGCAGCGGCCAACCGTCGGCTGCAGCAGCTCGGCATCGCCGCCGACAAGGCGGCTGAGGCCTACAACGGCGCAATGCTGCACTGGCACCAGGCCCGCACAGCGGCAGCCGCTGCCCAGCGCCGGGCGGACCAGGCGCAGTCGCGAGCCGCGGAGTCCCGTCGTCAGCTAGCCGGCTACGTCGTCAGTCACGACACCTCGGGGTCGGACCTCACCGCACTGAGTACCGCGCTGTCGGCAGCCGGGCCGCAGGGTCTCCTCGACCAGATGGCCAGCTACGACGCCTCATCGCAGGCACTCGACGCTCACTTCCAGGCGTGGCAGGCGTCCTCGGCGCTGGCCAAGGTGTACAGCGAGCAGGCCCAGAAGGCACTGGCGGCAGCCGCGCAGGCAAAGCAGGCGGCGGCCAAGGCGAAGACCGCAGCGGAGCAGGCAGTCGCGGCGGAGCAGTCGGCCGTGTCCTCGATCGCCAGCCAGCGCGCGTCGCTGATCACCCAGCTCGCCGCCGCCCAGCACATTTCGGTCAAGCTCGCCACCGAGCGTCAGCAGGGCCTCGAGCGGCTGCGTCAGCAGCGTCTGGAGGAGCAGCGTCGGCTCGAGGCGCTCAAGATCAAGCGCGAGGAGGCAGCCAGGGCTGCCGAGCTTCAGCGTCAGCGCGAGGAGCAGCAGCGCGAGCAACAGCGGCAGCAACAGCAACAGCAACAGCAACAGCAGAGCCCGCCGGGCCAGCCCCCCACTCACCAACCCCCGCCGCCGCCGCCACCACCGCCGCCACCGCCGCCCCCGCCGCCGCCTCCCGGTGGAGCTGCACAGCGGGCGATCGCCTTCGCCCGGGCCCAGTTGGGTGACCCCTACGAGTGGGGTGCCACCGGACCGGATGCCTGGGACTGCTCAGGCCTGACGATGGGCTCGTGGGCCGCCGCCGGCGTCTACCTGCCCCACTACTCGGTCAGCCAGTACTACGCCACGACGCCGATCACGTTCGCGCAGCTACGGCCCGGAGACCTGGTCTTCTGGGGCGGCTCCAGTCCGAACACGATCTACCACGTCGCGATCTACATCGGACACGGCGACATCATCCAGGCGCCGCACACCGGTGCGTACGTCGAGGTGTCGAGCCTCTACGACTGGATCCTGCCGAACTACTTCGGCCGGCCGTAGCCCGCCCTCCCCGGAGGTAGTGGCCGCGTCGCCGCCAGGCGGCGCGGCCACTACTCATCTGACGCGGAGTCAGGGGCGCCGGGCTCGGCGGCGAAGCGGCGACGGGAGGCCTCGATCTCCTCCTCGGCCTCCGCGCGGCCGGTCCAGGTCGCGCCCTCGACCGACTTGCCGGGCTCGAGGTCCTTGTAGACCTCGAAGAAGTGCTGGATCTCGAGCCTGTCGAACTCCGGCAAGTGGTGGATGTCGCGCAGGTGCTCCTGGCGCGGGTCGGCAGCCGGCACGCACAGCACCTTGTCGTCGGGGCCCTTCTCGTCGGTCATCCGGAACATGCCGATGGCTCTGGCTCGGATCAGGCAGCCGGGGAAGGTCGGCTCGGGGACCAGGACGAGCGCGTCGAGCGGGTCGCCGTCGCGGCCGAGGGTCTCCTCGATGAAGCCGTAGTCGGCCGGATACTGAGTTGCGGTGAACAGTGTGCGGTCCAAGCGGATCCGGCCGGTCCGGTGGTCCACCTCGTACTTGTTCCGCACACCCCGCGGAATCTCCACGGTGACGTCGAAGTCCACGCTTGACCTCTCTCGAACTCGAACCTTGAGCCACACCGTCGGCTCGCCGACTAGTGTCCCGCAGGTGGATGCGGTCGCTGTGGTCGGGCGTTAGCGCGATGCGTCGGCTGTTAAGTGTGTCGGCAGTGGTGGCCGCCCTCGCGGTGCTGGCTCTCGGTGGCCTGTACTTCGACCTCTTCCCGGGCACCCAGTCGACGCGGCCGTCGACCGGTGGCCCACCACCGACGTCGCCCACCGGACCTCCGGCCGCGCACGTCGCTCTGCCGCCACCACCTCCCGCCAACCCGGTGCTCGCACCATCGTGGCCAGCGTCATTGTCCGCCCGAGCCGTCGCCCGGCGGTTGGCCCGGCCGGCCGCTGCGTCGGCACTGGGCCGGCATCGCGTGGTCGCCGTCGCCGGGCTCGGTCAGCCGGGGCTGGTGTGGGAGACCGGGAGTCCGGCCAGGATCATGCCGGCCTCGTTGACCAAGCTGCTGACCACATCGGCCACGCTGGCCGAGCTGGGGCGGCAGACCCGCTTCTTCACCACCGTGACCGCCGATCCCCGGACACGGTCGATCGTCCTCGTCGGCGGTGGAGACCCCCTGCTCGCGGTCAGCGTCCCGCCCGCGGCCGCGGCGTCGACGTACCCCCGACCGGCAACGCTGCGTGAGCTCGCCCAGCAGACCGCCGCTGCTTTGAAGGACGACGGCGTACGGCGAGTGCGACTCGGCTACGACACGACTCTCTTCACCGGCCCGGCCGTCAACCCGCATTGGCCGGCGACGTACATCCCGCAGAACGTGGTCAGCCCGATCAGCGCCCTGTGGGTCAACGAGGGCCGCGAGGTGCCCGGCTACGTGCAGCGGGCCGCCGACCCGGCGATGTTCGCCGCTCAGCAGTTCGCCGTGGAGTTGGCCACGTTCGGCGTGAAGGTGCTCGGCCCGCCGGCGCCACGCACCAACCCGGCCGGTTCGATCCAGGTGGCCTCGGTCGCCTCACCGCCCCTCGCGGAGATCGTGGAGCACATCATCTCGGTGAGCGACAACGAGGGCGCCGAGGTGCTGCTCCGCCAACTCGCGGTCGGCGCCGGACTCAGCGGCTCGGTCACCAACGGGTTGCGGGTCGAAGTAGGGGTGCTCGCCGGGCTCGGCATCAGCCTGAGCGGGGCCACGCTGTACGACGGCAGCGGTCTCTCTCGACAGGACCGGCTGCCGGTGCGCACGATCATCGCTGCGCTGCAGGCGACCGCCGCGCCCGCCAACCCCGATCTGCGGTCGGTGATCACCGGCCTACCCGTCGCCGGGTTCAGCGGCAGCCTCTGGTACCGGTTCGTCGACGACTCCAAGGCAGGGGTGGGGCTGGTCCGCGCCAAGACCGGCACCTTGACAGGCGTGCATGGCCTGGCCGGCCTGGTGCTGACCCGCGACAACCAGGTGGCGGTCTTCGTGGCAGCCGCAGACAAGGTCAAGGTGCCGAAGACGCTGGCGGCCCGCGCGGACCTTGACCGGATCGCCACCGCACTCAGCGGCTGCGGGTGCTGACCGGCCTCCGTCGCGGGCGGCGCCCCGACCCGTACGGTGGGGGTATGTCCGACGACAGCGGCTGGGCCGGCCGGCACGACGACATGGTCGACTGGTCGCTGGCGGTGACCACTGCCAAGCGGTTGATGCGGCCCGGACCGGAGGTCAGCCGGACCGAGGCCGCCGAGGTGGTGTCGCAGCTGCGCCGGTTCGCCGCCGACTCCACCGACCACGTCCGCGAGTTCAGCGGCCTGGAAGCCCCCGCAGGGACCGCCCCGGTCCTGGTTGTCGATCGGACCGGCTGGGTCGAGGCCAACATCGAGGGGCTTCGGTTCGTGCTCCGCCCCCTGGTCGCCAAGATCCGCGACCGGCGGGGAGATCCCAGCCCGGTCGTGCATGCGGTCGGCTCCCGGATCACCGGGGTCGAAGCGGGCGGCCTCTTCGCCTTCCTCGGCAGCAAGGTGCTGGGCCAGTTCGACCCGTTCTTCGGCACCGGCGCCACCACCGGACGGCTCCTGCTCGTCGCACCCAACGTCGTGCAGGTCGAGCGCGAGCTCCGGGTGAACCCCGCCGACTTCCGCCTCTGGGTTTGCCTGCACGAGGAGACCCACCGCGTCCAGTTCACGGCCGTGCCGTGGTTGCGCGACTATCTGCTCAGTCAGATCGAGACCTTGGTGGGCAGTGCCGACCTCGATCCGTCACGGCTGGCGGCGATGCTGCGCGACGGCATCCAGGCGGTCGGAGACATGGTGCGGGGCGAGTCGGAGGTGTCACTGCTCGACATCGTGCAGACGCCGGAGCAGCGGATCGTGCTCGACCGGCTCACCGCGGTGATGTCGCTGCTCGAAGGGCACGCCGACGTCGTGATGGACGGGGTCGGACCTCGGGTCGTGGGCTCGGTGCGCGAGATCCGCGACAAGTTCAGCGCGCGGCGGGCCGGCGTCGGAGGGATGGACCAGATTCTCCGTCGGCTGCTCGGGCTCGATGCCAAGCTTCGTCAGTACCGCGACGGCGCCGCCTTCGTCCGCGGCGTGCTCGACAAGACGAGCATGGCCGACTTCAACGCGGTGTGGGCCGGCGAGCACAACCTCCCGTCCCGCGAGGAGATCGCCGAGCCCGCGCTGTGGATCCGCAGGGTCCTGGGCTGACCCGTCCCCCTGGTCGGCTCGACCCGGCGGTGGCGCGCGTACGGCGAGCGGTTCGCGCCTCTCTCGCCGACGTCTCGCCGGGCCGGCGCATCCTTGTCGCCGCGTCAGGAGGCGCCGATTCGATGGCGCTGGCCTCGTGCACCGTGTTCGAGGCAGGGCACACCGGATGGCAGGTCGGGGCAGTGGTCGTCGACCACGCCCTGCAGGACGACTCGGCCGCGGTGAGCGCCGCCGTCGCCCTGCGGTTGAGCCAGCTCGGCTGTGACCCGGTGGACGTGGTGCGCGTCCAGGTGGCAGCGTCCGGCGCAGGCGGCCTGGAGGCAGCTGCGAGGTCCGCCCGCTACCAGGCACTGGCAGCCGCCGCTGACGACCAGGAGGCCTTGGTCCTGTTAGGGCACACCCGAGACGACCAGGCCGAGAGCGTTCTGCTGGGCCTGGCACGCGGCAGCGGCACGCGCTCGCTGGCAGGCATGGCCGCGCGCCGCGGGGTCTTCCGGCGCCCGCTGCTCGGCGTCGACCGAGCCGAGACCCGGCGGGTGTGCGCGGCGCTCGGACTCACCGTTTGGGACGACCCCCACAATGCCGACCCGCGGTTCGCGCGGGCCCGGGTGCGGTTGACTGTGCTGCCGACCCTGGAGGCTGAGCTCGGTCCAGGTGTGGCCGGCGCCCTCGCCCGCACCGCCGACCTGGCCAGGCTCGACGCCGACGCGCTGGACACGCTCGCTGCCGAGCTGCTGGTCGCCGCCACACTGGCCGATGGTGCGCTGTCGGTCGAGCTGCTGGCGCCTGCGCTGGCAGCGGTACGGCGACGGTGCCTGCGCCAAGCGGCCCTGGCAGCCGGTTGCCCGGGCGGCGAGCTCGTCGCCGTACACGTCGAAGGCCTGGACGCCCTGGTCACTGACTGGCACGGGCAGGGTGAGCTGCAGCTCCCGGGAGGTGTCACAGCGTCCCGGCTCGGCGACCGCCTGGTGCTGTGGGAACCTAGACCGCGTGGAAGTGAGCGACGTCGAGAAGGACGTCACCGAGATACTGGTCTCTGAAGAGCAGATCCGAAGCCGGCTCGCCGAGCTCGCCCGCCAGATCGAGACCGACTACTCCGGTCGCGACCTGCTGCTGGTCGGCGTGCTGAAGGGCGCGGTCATGGTGATGGCCGACCTGGCCCGCGAGCTGAACCGACATGTGTCGATGGACTGGATGGCGATCTCGTCCTACGGGTCGGGGACGACCTCATCCGGGGTCGTGCGAATCCTCAAGGATCTCGATACCGACATCAGCGGCAAGCATGTGCTGGTCGTCGAGGACATCATCGACACCGGCCTCACGTTGTCGTGGCTGGTCGCCAACCTGCGCTCGCGCGGTCCGGCCACCGTCTCGATCTGCACGCTGCTGCGCAAACCCGAGGCGCAGCGGATGACTGTCGAAGTCCGATACGTGGGTTTTGACATCCCCAACGAGTTCGTCGTGGGCTACGGGCTCGACTACGCTGAGCACTTCCGCAACCTCCGTTCGGTCGCAACATTGGCGCCGACCGTCTATTCCTGACCGGTCGCCGACCCGTTCGTCGTCGATGCCGGTGCGCCGGTTTTGTGCGTAGGCGACAATGGAGTGACCCCGCTCGTGGCGGCGGGTCCTGATGCAGCCGACCAATGGGTAGGAGGAACGGGGCACCCGGTCCCCGGATACACGCGTGAGACGTTGGTTTCGTGGCCCGTGGCTTTGGGTCGTCCTCTTCGCCATCGTCGTGCTGGTGGTTCTCGACGTCGTGTCGAGTCGGAGCGCCTACCAGGAGATCCCGACGTCCACCATGGTGCAGAAGCTGCACTCCGGCGGCATCCAAAACGTCACCTTCATCGACGGTGAGCAGCAGATCCAGATCACGACCGACCAGGGGCAGAAGTACTCCTCGCACTGGCTGAGCGGCCAGGGGATCAAGCTGCTCAACATCGTGCAAAGCGACATCGACAGCGGGTCGATCAAGCAGGACTACGACGTTCAGGTCCCCCGGCCCAGCCTGCTCTGGACGTTCCTCTCCGGCATCTTCCCGATCCTCTTGATCGTGTTGTTCTTCCTCTTCATGATGAACAGCCTGCAAGGCGGCGGCGGCCGGGTGATGCAGTTCGCCAAGTCGCGGGCGAAGGTCGTCAGCAAGGACACGCCGAAGACGACGTTCGCCGACGTGGCAGGTTGCGAAGAGGCCATCGAGGAGCTCGTCGAGATCAAGGAGTTCCTGCAGCAGCCGGCCAAGTTCCAGGCGGTCGGCGCGAAGATCCCCAAGGGCGTGCTGCTCTACGGCCAGCCTGGCACCGGCAAGACGCTGCTCGCCCGGGCTGTCGCCGGCGAGGCCAGCGTCCCCTTCTACTCGATCTCCGGCTCTGACTTCGTCGAGATGTTCGTCGGGGTGGGGGCCTCGCGCGTGCGTGACCTGTTCGAGCAGGCCAAGGAGAACGCGCCGGCGATCGTCTTCATCGACGAGATCGACGCCGTCGGCCGGCATCGTGGCGCCGGCCTCGGTGGTGGTCACGACGAGCGGGAGCAGACCCTCAACCAACTGCTGGTGGAGATGGACGGTTTCGACGTACGGGGCGGCGTCATCCTGATCGCGGCGACCAACCGCCCCGACGTCCTCGACCCGGCCCTGCTCCGGCCGGGCCGGTTCGACCGGATGATCGGCGTCGACGCGCCCAACATGGAGGGCCGGCACCAGATCCTCCTCGTCCACGCCCGGGGCAAGCCGATCGCTCCCGGCGTCGACTTGCTGGCGACTGCTCGCCGTACACCCGGCTTCACCGGCGCCGACCTGGCCAACGTCCTCAACGAGGCGGCGCTGCTGACGGCCCGGCAGGACAAGAAGCTGATTGACGAGCATGCGCTCGACGAGGCGATCGATCGGGTCAGCATGGGCCCGCAGCGGCACTCGCACATCATGAGCGAGCAAGAGAAGCTGATGACCGCTTACCACGAGGGTGGGCACGCGCTAGTGGCGGCGGCGTTGCCGGGCACCGACCCCGTCAGCAAGATCACGATCCTGCCGCGCGGGCGCGCGCTGGGCTTCACTCAGGTGCTTCCAGAGTCCGACAAGTCGTCGATCTCGCGCAATGAGCTGCTCAACCAGCTGGCCTACGCGTTGGGTGGTCTGGCGGCAGAGCAGCTGATCTTCCACGACCCGACCACCGGGTCCTCCAGCGACATCGACAAGGCGACCAAGGTCGCCCGCAACATGGTCACCAGCTTCGGGATGAGCGAGCGCGTGGGCGCGGTCAAGCTCGGTGAGGACAATGGCGAGCCATTCCTCGGCCGCGACTTCGGGCACACCCGCAACTACTCCGAGGAGCTCGCCGCGATCATCGACGAGGAGGTCAACCGGCTGATGACGAACGCCCACCAGGAGGCGTTCGACATCCTGGTGCAGAACCGCGCGGTCCTCGACGAGCTGGTCACCCAGCTGCTGGAGCGGGAGACGATCGACCGGGCCGGGCTCGCCGAGATCTTCGCCACCGTGTCGATGCGGCCGGTACGGCCGGCGTGGACCGGGTCCGACACGCGGATCCCGTCGGCCATCCCACCGGTGCGCATCCCGCCGAGCGTCAATGGCAAGCCGGAGAGCAAGCCGGAGATCACCGTCAGCCCCGGAACCGAGACACCGGTCGGTGGGGGGTCGCTTCCGCCGCTGGGTCCGCCCGGCTCGCCACCCTCCGGTGGACCGACTCCGCCGACCCCGAACGGCGGCCCGTCGGCTGACTCGCAGGACCGCGATGGACCGCACGAGCCACCCGCTGGCTAGCCGCGACGGGTCCGAAACCGCCGCGATACCGCCGTTCGACTTCGAGCGAGCCGAAGCCGCCATCCGGGAGCTGCTGGTAGCGATCGGGGAGGACCCCGATCGCGAGGGCCTACGGGCCACACCACGCCGGGTCGCGAGGGCGTATGCCGAGATCTTCGGCGGCCTGCGAATGCAGCCGGAGGACGTCTTGTCGACGATGTTCGACATCGGCCACGATGAGCTGGTCCTGGTCAAGAACATCGAAGTCTGGTCGACGTGTGAGCATCATCTGGTGCCGTTCAACGGCGTCGCGCACATCGGCTACGTGCCGAGCGCCGACGGTCGGATAACCGGTCTGTCCAAGCTGGCCCGGCTCGTCGACGTCTTCGCCCGAAGGCCACAGGTGCAGGAGCGGCTGACCACCCAGATCGTCGACTCGCTGATGGCGATTCTGAAGCCACGCGGCGTGATCGCGGTGCTCGACTGCGAGCACCTGTGCATGTCGATGCGCGGCGTGCACAAGCCAGGCTCCCGCACGGTCACCAGCGCGGTCCGGGGCCAGCTCCGCGACCCGGCAACGCGTGCCGAGGCGATGAGCCTCATCCTCGGCTAGCGGGCTCCTGGGTCCCCGCGTGTACTCAGCACCGGCACGGTACGTCGACGGGCTGCCGCATCCCGACCGGTGCCTGGTCATGGGCGTCGTCAACGTGACGCCGGACTCCTTCTCCGACGGCGGCATGTGGTTCGAGACCGACGACGCTGTCCGCCACGGGCACGAGCTCGTGGCCGCCGGAGCTGACCTCGTCGACGTCGGCGGTGAGTCGACGAGACCCGGCGCGGAGCGCCCCACCATCGAGGAGGAGCTGCGCAGGGTGCTGCCGGTCGTCGCCGACCTGAGTGCAGCTGGTGCTGTCGTCACCATCGACACGATGCGGGCGGAGGTCGCCCGGCAGGCGGTCGACGTCGGAGCCGCAGGCGTCAACGACGTCTCCGGGGGCCTGTCCGACCCCGAGATGCTGCCTGCGGTTGCGGCGATGGCCGTTCCCTACGTCTGCATGCACTGGCGCGGACCGTCCGCAACGATGCAGCAGCACTCGTCGTATGGCGACGTCGTCGCGGAGGTTGTCACGGAGCTGCGGAAGCGGGTCGACGCAGCGCTGACCGCCGGGATCGAGCCGGGTCGGCTCGTGGTCGACCCGGGACTGGGGTTCGCCAAGACCGGCGAGCACAACTGGACGCTGCTGAGCCGGCTCGAGGCATTGCACGAGCTCGGGCAGCCGGTGCTGGTCGGCGCCTCGCGCAAGACCTTCCTCGGCTCCTTGCTGACCGACGCGGCGGGCACGTCCCGGTCACCGCTGGGACGCGACACCGCCTCGGCGGTGTTGTCGGCGGTGGCAGCGTGGGGCGGGGTGTGGTGCGTGCGGGTCCACGACGTGCCGGCGTCCCTGGACGCGGTGCGAGTGGCCGCCAGGTTCGCGCAGGAGGAGGACAGGTGAGCGATGAGGTCGAGGCGGTGCTGGCCGTCCATGCCGAGTTCTACGCCGCGTTCGAGCGTGCCGACTTCGATGCAATGGGGCGGGTCTGGGCTGACGACGCCGGCGTTGTCTGCGTGCACCCCGGGGCCGAGCCGATCCGGGGACGTAGCGCCGTCATGCGGTCCTGGCTGGCGCTGATGGCCGACCCGCCGTACATCCAGTTCTTCCTCACCGACGTGCAGGCGGCGGTCACCGGCGACGTTGCATCGGTGACCTGCAGGGAGAACGTCCTGTCCGCAGGAGCCGACACTCCGGTGGGTGCGTTCGCCGGCGGGACGGCGGCCGCCACCAACGTCTTCCGGGCGACCGCCGACGGTTGGCGACTGTGGGTGCACCACGCGTCCCCGGTACTGTCGGGGCAGGCGTGACGGGGAGGCGTGAGGAGTCCAGGCGGACGAGACAGACGGAGGGCGGCGATGGCGCAGGCGACGCGACGCGAACCGCTCGACCGGCTGGCTCTGACCGGCCTCCGTGCCACTGGGCATCACGGCGTGCTCGCACAGGAGCGGCGCGAAGGCCAGGAGTTCGTCGTCGATGTCGAGCTTCGGCTCGACACCCGGGGCGCCGCGGACACCGACCAGCTGTCGGCGACGGTGCACTACGGCGAGCTAGCGGAGCGCCTGCACGAGGCGGTCACCAGGGACCCGGTCGACCTGATCGAGACTCTCGCACAGCGGCTCGCCGACGTCTGCCTGGCCGAGCCGGCGGTCGTCACAGCCGTCGTCACCGTGCACAAGCCGCATGCGCCGATTCCCGTTACGTTCGACGACGTCAGCCTTACGATCGAGCGGAGCCGAGATGACTGAGACGCCCAACCCGCACATCGTCGATCCCGACTCGTTGACCGGTGAGATGCGCCCGATCCGCCCCGCCGTCGTCTCCCTCGGCAGCAACTGTGGCGACCGGCTGGCCAACCTGCAGGGGGCGGTGAACGCCCTCGCGGACACGCCCGAGGTGGAGGTGGTCGCTGTGTCGTCGGTCTACGAGACAGCTCCGGTCGACTCGCCGGACGGATCGCCCAGCTTCCTCAACGTCGTCGTCCTGGCCGACAGCACGCTGTCGGTGGCGATGTTGCTCGAGCGCGCAATGGCCGTCGAGGCCGCATTCGGCCGGGCCCGTGGCGAGCGCAACGCGCCCCGAACTCTCGACGTCGACCTCATCGTCGTCGGCGACCGCCTGTCGCACACTACTGACCTGACCCTCCCGCACCCTCGGGCGCACGAGCGGGCGTTCGTGCTAGTGCCTTGGCACCAAGTCGACGCTGCCGCGCAGATCCCCGGACGGGGCAAGGTGGCCGACCTGCTCGCTGGCCTCGACACGACCGATGTCGTCGAACGGGACGACCTCGTCCTGCAGGTCTGAGCCAAACTGCAAGGGACGTAAGGCGCCACGTGGTCGATCTCAAGGAGCCCAACCGGGGATCGGTGACGCCGACCCGCATCGCGGCGCTCGTCGTCGTCTTCCTCTTGGCCGGTGGTCTGGGCTATGCGATCGTGCCGCTGAGCGTCGCGCTGAACGGCTCGGCTCCACAGGTGCAGTGGAGCTCGGTGGGCGCGCTCTTCGTCATTGCGATCGTGGTCTTCATACTGGCCAACTCCACGCATCGAACCGTGCACCGCGAGCGTCGTTACATCGACGCGCGCCGAGCGGTGCGGCTGCTGTTGCTGGCCAAGGCCAGCGCCTGGACAGGAGCGATCCTGGCCGGCGGCTACCTCGGCTTCGGGCTGCAGTTCATCGACGAGCTCAACATCCCGGTGCCACAGCAGCGGGTTATCCGTTCGGTCTGTGCAGCGATCGCGGCGACGTTGATCGTCGTGGCCGGTCTCCTCCTCGAACGCGCCTGCCGGGTCCCCGAGGACAAGAACAACGACAAGAAGCCGCGGCGTTAGCACCACCGCGCGGGAGCAGCGGCGCTAGTGCAGCGGGCCGCTGGTCGCGATCGTCACGTCGCTGGGCAGGACCCCCTCGTCGTCCGCCCCGATCGACCGGCGGAGCGCCTCGTGCAAGGTGGTCGGGGTCAGCACTCCGATGAACGCCTCCCCGTCGAGCACCGCTACCCAGCCCGCATCCCATTGGAGCATCGTCGCGAGCGCGTCCTTCAACGAGGCGTCCTTGCCAACCCAGGCGTTCATTCGCTCGGCCCTGTCGCGCACCCGGCCGTCGCCAGCGGCGTCGGCGGCCACCCAGCCACGCAGGTTCTCCTGCTCATCGAGGACGACCGCCCACTTCGCATGCTGGCCCGCCATGCTGGCACGCGCATCGGCGAGCCGGTCGTCGACCCCAACGACCGGTGGCAGGTCGAGATCGACGACTTCGATCGGGGTTACCGCCAGCCGACGCAGCCCCCGGTCGGCACCGACGAACTCGGCGACGAAGTCGTCGGCCGGAGCGCCGAGCACGCGGGCCGGAGTGTCGAACTGCGCCAGTCGCCCACCGGGCTCGAACACCGCCACCTTGTCCCCGAGCCGCACGGCCTCCTCGATGTCGTGCGTGACCAGCACGACGGTCTTGGCCAGCGACGCCTGAATCGCGAGGAACTGGTCTTGGAGCCGGGCTCGAACGATCGGGTCAACGGCACCGAACGGCTCGTCCATGAGCAGCACGTCAGGGTCGGCAGCCAGGGCGCGAGCCACCCCGACCCGCTGCCGTTGGCCGCCCGACAGCTCGTGCGGGTACCTGTCGCCGTACGTCGACGGGTCCAGGCCGACCTCCTCGAGCAGCTCGTCGACCCTGGCCCTGACCCGCGCCCGGGGCCAGCGGAGCAGTCGGGGGACGGTAGCGACGTTGCCCCTGATGGTCTGGTGGGGGAACAGCCCGATCTGCTGGATCACGTAGCCGATCCGCCGGCGCAGCAGCACCGGGCTCATCGTCGTCACGTCCTGGCCGTCGAGCTCGATCCGCCCCGAGGTCGGCTCGATCAGCCGGTTGATCATCTTCAGCGTCGTCGACTTGCCACACCCTGAAGGGCCCACCAGCGTCACGATCTTGCCGCGGGGGACGTCGAGGTCGAGGTCGTGAACGGCTACCGTGCCGCCCGGATACCGCTTGCCCACGCCGATCAGGCGGATCATCGGGACTTCGGTAGCGTCCACGCTGTGACCCTACCCACGGTCGGGCAGGATGCGTCCTGCTACAGCCTCGTCGTCAACCACTGGGTGTGCGCGTCGTACTGGCACGACCGCTTCGACACGCTGCGGGACGCCACACTGCAGCATCTGGAGATCACGGCGGTGTCGGTGGCGCTGGGACTGCTGTGCGCTGTCCCGCTGGCGCTGCTGGCACGCCGACTGCCGCGGCTGCAGAGCCTCATCCTCGGTGCGTCGACCATGCTCTACACGATCCCGTCGCTGGCGCTCTTCCCGTTGCTGGTGCCGTTCACCGGCATCACCGAGACCACGGTGGTGATCGGCCTCGCGCTGTACTCACTCACGATCCTGGTGCGCACGATCCTCGCCGGTCTGCAGTCAGTGTCTGACGATGTCCGGGAGTCCGCCCGAGGCATGGGCTACGGCTCGACCAGGATGCTGGTGGGCGTCGAGCTCCCCCTCGCGCTGCCGGTTGTGATGGCCGGGCTGCGGGTGGCGACGGTCTCGACGGTCGCGCTGACGACGATCGGCACGATCGTGGACTACGGCGGGCTCGGCAACCTGCTCTACGACGGTGTGCAGAACGACTTCAAGGCAGAGATCTTCGCTGCGTGCGTCATCGTCGTGGCCCTCGCCTTCGCTCTCGATGCCTGCCTCCTTGTCGCCCAGCGACTGATGACGCCGTGGACGAGAGGGCGGACCGCAGGATGATCGGCGACGCTGTGTCCTTCCTGCTCAATGGAGCAAACTGGTCAGGCCCCGACGGGATGCTGGTCCAGCTGACCCAGCAGCTGCTGCTAACGGTGACGGCACTCGTCGTGGCGACGGCTGCCGGCCTGCCGATCGCCTTGTGGCTCGGGCACCTGGGCAAGGGCGGCTTCCTCGCCGTCAACATCTCCAACATCGGCCGGGCGGTGCCGACCTTCGCCGCGCTGGTGCTGCTGTCGGTCGGACCGCTCGGAACCGACGTGCTCGGGCCCTACGGGCGAGCCGGGCTCGCCACGCTCGTCTCGCTGGCGATCTTCTCGCTGCCGCCAATCGTGACCAACGGGTACGTCGGCATCCGGGAGGTGGATCCGGAGGTGGTCGAGGCGGCTCGCGGGATGGGCATGACCGGCCGCGACCTCTTCTGGCGGGTGGAGCTGCCACTGGCGCTGCCACTGGTCGTCACCGGCCTGCGGCTGGCCCTCGTCCAGGTCTGGGCGACAGCCACGATCGCCGCGCTCGTGGCCGGGCCCGGACTGGGCAATGTCATCACCGCCGGGTTCTATCGCAGCAACTATGGCAAGGGTCTCGGCGGCGCGATCCTGGTGGCGCTGATCGCCTTGATCCTCGAGGGCGGGGCGGCCCTGGTCGAACGCTATGCCGTGCCGCGCAACCGGATCGAGCGCCGGGAGGCTCGGATGTCACTTGCCTAACGGCCGGTCTGGTGCTTGATTGAGGGGCGACACGGGTGCCACCCGGTACCCGACCGGACACGCGCGGCGACCAACCGTCGCGGGACACAGAAGGCGGTACTGGGATGAAGGCACGTCGCCTGCTGGGCGTGATCGCTGCTCTTGCCCTGCTCTTGAGCGGCGCCGCATGCAGCAACAACGGCGGATCCTCCGGCAGCAAGGGCACCATCTCGCTCTCGGGGCAGAACTTCACCGAGATGCAGGTCATGGCCGAGATGTACAAGCAAGTCCTCGAGCATGCCGGTTACACCGTCGACGTGAAGCTGGTGGCGACACGGGACATCTATGTCAGGTCGTTGGAGAAGGGCAGCGTCGACGTCGTCCCGGAGTACCTCGGTGGCCTCG
>JAICMS010000125.1 GCA_025929075.1 Propionibacteriales bacterium | reverse complement strand
GCGCGTTCACCCCACGAGCCGTCGCCGAGCTCGAGCCGTGGATCCGCGGGCTCGCGCGGCGGCTGCTGGCCGACACCGACGGCGGGGCGGGCTTCGACGTGATCGACGCGCTGGCGTTCCCGCTGCCGATCGCCGTCATCTGCCATCTGCTCGGAGTACCGGCCGAGGATCAGGCCCAGTTCCGAGCCTGGGGCCACGTGGCAGCCACCCTGGACCCTCAGACTGCCGCGGCTGCGCAGGCAGAGACCCGGGCGGCGGAGCTCGCCTTGACCGGCTATCTGAGGGACCTGGTGGACAAGCGCCGGGCCAACCCCGACGACAGCATCGTGTCGGCGCTGATCGCCGCCGAGCAGGAGGGTGAAGGGTGATCCCAGCAGGGCGACCGGTCGTCGTACTGATCGGTGGCGCCAACCGCGACCCGGCGGTCTTCGAGCGACCCGACGAGTTCCTGATCGATCGTCCCGATCCTGGCCGGCACCTGTCCTTCTCGCTCGGCATCCACCACTGCCTCGGCGCCGCGCTGGCCCGGCTGGAGGGCCGGATCGCCATCGAAGAGCTGACCCGCCGCTACCCTGCGCTGGAGTTGGCCGCTTCCCCGGTCCGACGTCCGCTGCTTCTGCTACGCGGCTTCGAGAGCGTTCCTGTCCGCGCTACGCAGGGCCGGCCTAGCCGAACAGCTCGTCCAGGAACGACCGCGCCTCGGGCTCGTGCGCGGTGGGCGCCGGCGCGGACATGTCGGCCGAGATCCGCGGTATCGGCTGGGTCGTCGGACCGGAGGACAGGTGCCACTCGTTCTCGAGCTCCACCAGCAGCCCGCGGTCACCGCCACGCAGGAAGAGGCTGTGGCACCGAGGGCAGCGCAGCGTGCTGGCCCCGCCGTGGTCCCGGACTACCATCTCCGACTCGCACTGCGGACAGTTCATCGCGGCCATGCGCCCCACGGTAGCGGGCCATACTGCTGGCCATGAGCAGGCGCAGCGGGCCGGCGGACTACCCGTTCTTCGCCAATGACGGCCTCCCGCTCGCCTTCGCGCATCGCGGCGGCGCGCTGACCGGGACGAACGTCGGGCTCGAGAACTCGATGGTCGCCTTTCAGGCTGCCGTCGATCTGGGCTATCGCTACCTGGAGACCGACGTGCACGCGACGTCCGACGGGACCCTGCTGGCCTTCCACGACACGACCTTGGACCGGGTCACCGACGGCCGTGGGCCGGTTGCTGAACTTCGGTACGACGACGTGCGGGCCGCCAAGATCGGCGGCCGCGAGCCGATCCCCCGGTTGGCCGAGCTGTTCACGGCGTTCCCCGACGTCCGGATCAACATCGACTGCAAGTCGCAGCTAGCGGTCCGCCCGCTGGCACAGGCGATCTCCGACCACGACGCGATCGAGCGCGTGTGCGTCGCGTCGTTCTCTCCGCGCCGGCTCTACGAGCTGCGCCGGCTGCTCGGACCGCACGTGGCCACCGCGATGGGCACCGTCGGCGTGGCCGGCCTGCGCTTCGTGCCGGTGCACACCATCCGCCGGCTGGTGCTGGGTCGCTCCTCCCCCGCCGTGCAGGTGCCGGTGCGACACCGCGGCATCGAGGTGGTGAACCGCCGGTTCGTGGCCGCGGCGCACCGGCTGGGCAAGCACGTGCATGTGTGGACGGTCGACGATCCGGCCGAGATGGTCCGGCTGCTGGACCTCGGAGTGGACGGCATCATCAGCGACCGGATCGATCTGCTCAAAGATGTCCTGATCGGCCGGTCGCAATGGCGATGACCTCAGCCGGCTCGGAGCAGCGCGCCTGGTACTTCTACGACTGGGCGAACTCCGCCTATGCGACCACGGTCGGCACCGTGCTCTTCGCGCCGTATCTGATCAGTGTCGCCGAGCAGTCTGCCTGCGGTTACGTCGGCACGACCGGCCATCCCTGCAACACCGACCTCACCGTCGTCGGCCTAGGCGTATCCCCCGGCTCGCTGGTCTTCTACGTGGTGACCGTCGCCACGATCTGCTCGGCGGTGCTGCTGCCGATCGTCGGTGCATGGGCGGACAGGTCGGCGTACAAGAAGCAGATCCTTGCCGGCTTCGCCTGGGTCGGCAGTGCCGTGGCAGCCACGATGTTCTTCGTCACCGGGGGCAACTGGCAGCTCGGTGCGGTGCTGCTGCTCGGAGCAAACGTCTGCCTGGCCGCGAGTCTCGTCGTGTACGACGCGATCCTGTGCGAGATCGCCGCACCGGACGAGCGGGACGCCGTCTCGTCTCGAGGCTGGGCATTGGGCTATCTCGGCGGCGGGATCCTACTGGCGCTCAATCTCGGCCTGGTCACCCTCCACGACGCCGTGGGCATCGACAAGGCGCTGGCCGTGCGGATCTGCCTGCTGAGCGCCGCCGTGTGGTGGGCGGCGTTCACCGTGATCCCCTACCGCGGGATCCGCAACCGCGCCCCGACTGCGCGGACCCGCGAGCCTGGGGGCTCGGTGCGGCAGAGCTGCGGGCAGCTGGCGACGACGCTGCGGCAGCTGCCGCGCTACCCGATGACGATGCTCTTCCTGCTGGCGTACCTGTTCTTCAACGACGGGATCCAGACGGTCATCGCGGCGGCGTCGACGTACGGCGAGAAGCAGCTCGGGTTCTCCACCCAGGTGTTGATCGGCACGATCCTGCTGGTGCAGTTCGTGGCGTTCCTGGGGGCGCTGGGGTTCGGCGCGGTGGCAAGCAGAGCCGGCAGCTGGCGGACCGTGCTCGGCGGCCTGGTTGTCTGGATGCTCGTTGTCGTGAGCGCGTTCGCGCTGCCTGCCGGTCAGCTGCTCCCGTTCCTGGTGCTGGCTGTGGTGATCGGGGTCGTACTGGGCGGCACCCAGGCGCTGTCGCGGTCGCTGTACAGCCAGCTGGTTCCTCGCGGGCGGGAGGCGGAGTACTTCAGCCTCTACCAAGCGTGTGAGCGGGGGACGAGCTGGCTGGGCACGTTGGTTTTCGGCGTCGTCCACCAGGCGACGGGGTCCTACCGTCCGGCGATCGCGGCCTTGGTGGTCTTCTTCGTCGTCGGCATCGCGATTCTGTCGCGTGTCGACGTCCGGCGCGGGATCGTCGAGGCGGGCAACCGGGTGCCCGCTGTCGTTTGAGCCACAGTCGGAGGCGGTGTCGCGAAGGCCCGGCTGGGTACACGAAGAGCGACCCGCCGAGCATTCGCGGTCTCAGCGACTACTCATCTGGATCGGGAATCATTGTCGGTGCAAGGTCGTTGTAGTCAGCGTCAGGCTGCGGAGTCGCACCAGCATGCCTTTGGAGCGGCCTTCATGGGGCACCAAGACCGGGAGTGGAGATGTCAGAGCGAGCAACCCTGCGAGGTTCACGCCTCGGTGGCACCAGTTTCGAGGACGAGAGCGGCATTGAGTTCGCCCCTCGTCAGCACGTCACCTACGACTGCCCCAACGGCCACGACTTCGAGATCACCATGTCCCAAGAGGCTGAGGTTCCCTTTACCTGGGAGTGCCCCCGCTGCGGCGCGATTTCCCGTCAGCGCGACGGCGACGCGCCGGAGCTGAAGGCCGAGAAGCCGGCCCGGACCCACTGGGACATGCTGCTCGAACGGCGTTCGATCCCGGAGCTCGAGGACATCCTCTCCGAGCGGCTCGAGTTGCTGCGCAGCGGCGAGATCGGCCCCGCCCACCTGCACCGGACGACGACGTCCCGCGGCAAGAGCAAGGCCAAGAAGTCAGCCTGAGCTCACCCTGGCCAGGAGTACGACGAGCCGCTGAGGGCTCGGAACCGGCGGGCCACGACCTTCGCCATCAGCCGTCGCGCTAGGGGCCGGGTGAAGGGCAGCACGAAGAAGAAGCCGAACACGTCGCTCACGAAGCCCGGCGTGAGCAAGAGCGTGCCGCCGATCAGCACCAGCGCCCCATCGGCGAGTTCGCGGCCGGGCATCCGGCCGGTGCCGATCGCCTCGCGTAGCGCCTGCCAGGCGCGGCGACCCTCGTGCTTGACCAGAACGGCGCCGAGCGCGGACTCGACGAGCAGCAGGACCAGCGTCGGGATCGCGCCGATCTGCTCGCCGATCTGGATGATCACGTAGATCTCGAGGATCGGCAGGCCGATGAACAACGCGACAAGCAGGAACACTCGCATCTCAGCTCCTCCGTTCCCGTGACACCAGCCCGCGCACCTGCCGGGCCCGATGCGCGAGCCCCCAGACGGTGACGTTGACCAGCGCCTCCCGGACGATCGCCCGGCTCATCTTCGACTCCCCCTCCTCCCGCTCGACGAACGTGATCGGCACCTCGACCACCCTCCGCCCGGCGGCCACCGCCCGGCGCGCGACGTCGACCTGGAAGCAGTAACCCTGCGACGACACCGCGCCCAGGTCGAGGTCGGCGAGCGTCTGTCGACGGAACGCCCGGAGCCCCCCGGTGGCGTCGTGCAGCCCGAGCCCAAGCGCCAGCTGGACGTAGCGGTTGCCGGACCGCGACAGCAGCTGCCGGGCGGGCGACCAGTTCACCGTCCGGCCACCCGGCACCCAGCGGGCGCCGAGCACCAGGTCTGCATCGGCGAGCGCAGACAGCAGCCTGGGCAGCTGCTCGGGCAGATGGGAGCCGTCGGCATCCATCTCCACCACCACGTCGTAGTCGCGATCCAGAGCCCAGCCGAACCCCTCCCGGTAGGCGACCCCGAGGCCTTGCTTGGCCGGCCGGTGCAACACGTGGACGTGGCCGTCGCGAGCCGCCATCTCCTCGACGAGGCCGCCGGTGCCGTCGGGTGAGTTGTCGTCCACGACGAGGATGTCCGCTTCCGGCACTGTTTGGCGCACCCGCTCGACGACCGGCCCGATCGACTTGACCTCGTTGTAGGTGGGGATCACCACCAGGACGCGTTCGGTGCCGCTCATGCTGCGTCACTCGCCGTACGGCGACGTGTCAGCACGAAGGCCAAAAGAGCCGCAACCACCCCCAGCAGTGACAGGCCGATCTCGACCCAGTAGCCGACTCGGATGCCCCACGTGGTCCCGCTTGCCAGCTGCACTTTGCCGTCCAGCACTGCCTGGGTGCGCGCGGCGGTCTGCCCCACCACATGGCCGGTCGGGGTGACGATGCCGCTGATCCCGTCGGTGGAGGCGATAGCTACCGAGCGGCCGGCCTCGATCGCCCGGTAGCGCGAGATCGCGAACTGCTGAGCGAGCTGGCCGGTGTCGGCGTAGTCGGCGTTGTTGGTCTGGACGACGAGCAGCCGGGCGCCTCCGTCGACGACGGCGCGCGAGATGTCGTCGTACGCCACCTCGAAGCAGATGATGTCGCCGACCGGCGTGCCTGCGATAGTCAGGTTGCCGGGCCGGTGCCCGGGGACGAAGTCGCGCGGGATCAGCTGGAAGCGGTGCACGATCCGGGTCAGCACGTCGCGGAACGGCAGGTACTCGCCGAACGGGACCAGGTGCTGCTTGACGTATTCCTGTCCGGGCCCCGTGGTCGGAGACCACACGATGCCGACGTTGCGGACATGGGTCTGGCCGGGGCCGTCGAGGACGGCGCCGACGAGGACCGGCACCCCGACAGCCGACACGGCTTGCTCGACCTCCGCTGCCACGACCGCGTTGTGGAACGGGTCGATGTCAGTCGAGCTCTCGGGCCAGACCACAAAGGCCGGCGCCGCCCGCCTGCCCGCCGCCACCTGGACGGCGAGGCGCTCGGTCGCCGTCGTGTGGTTGCGGAGCACCTGCATACGGTGCTCGAAGGACTGCAGCCCGACTTGCTGCACGTTGCCCTGCACCACAGCGACCTGAACCGAACCGGCGGCCGATGCCGCGCCGACCGGCAACGCCACACTGCCGAAGGCCACGGCGACGGCGACGACGGCCAAGATCGCCCGCCACGGCCAGCGGTGCCGGCTCCACCACGCCGCGAGCAGCAGGGCCACGACCAGCACCGAGAGAAAAGACACCAGCGCGGTGCCGCCGACCCGGCCGTACCTGTCGAACGGCACGTCGACGAGGCCGAATGCGAGCTTCCCCCAGGGGAGGCCGCCGAACGGCAGCGTCGACCGGAGGTGCTCGGCACCCACCCAGGTCGCCGCGGCGCCCAAGGGCCACCAGGCGAATCGCTGCAGCCAGGCCCACGACATGCCGACCAGTCCGTAGAAGAGGGCCTCGATCAGCGAGACGACGACCCAGGCGTCGACTCCGATGACCGTCAGCCAGTTGAGCAGCAGCAGGAGGAAGCCGGCGCCGAAGCCGACGCCGAGCCCGAAGCCGACGCGGCCGCGGACGCCATGGACGGCCACCATCAGGCCGGCCAGCCCAATCGGCATCGCCCAGATCTGACCGAACGGCGGGAAGGCCAGGGCGACGAGGATGCCGCCGGTGAGCGCGGTCGCGAGCCGCCACATCCGCTTCCAGAGTGGCTGCCGACGCGTCGAGACCGGCGCCCCGAGCTCGAGGGGCGCGGTGAGCGGCGCGACGCTCTCGGCACCCGCCTCGGCCGGTGCCTGACGGGCCACCAGCCACTGCGGGAAGGCCATGCAGCGAGCCTACGTGAGCAGCGCCGCGACACCGGCGCTGAGCGCGGAAGAACCCGATTCCCTTCGGACCGGGCGCGTTCCCATTGGCGGTGGGACCCGACGCTCGTTGTCTACTGGGAACCGGGCTTCTTCGCGGTCCACTCCGCAGCGACGGACTGCGGCCCGGTAAGCCGCGACACTGCTGGGTTTGGCATCAGAACCCAGGTGACGCGGCCACTTGGACGCCGGTCCGGCGAGCGGCCTGCCCAGTGGACGTTGGAACTTTGCCAACATCTCGACGGGCTGTCAACCGGTCGCTGACCAGCCCTTTCGGGGGTCGTCCCAGGTCAGCGGCGGCGTGTCGCGAACAAAGAATTCTGTCAGCCGGG
>JAICMS010000175.1 GCA_025929075.1 Propionibacteriales bacterium | reverse complement strand
AAGGGGTCGAGCCTCGGCACCACGATGACTCTCCACTCCGCGCGCACCACCGACGTGTCTCAGTCCTGGCTCAACAGCGTCGGTCGCTGATCACCCGTGCCGTCCATGTCAGCGGCATGTGAGTGCGGTTAGCGAGTCAACCGTGGGGTTGGCCGGTGTACCACTCCGGGACCGCCGACAGATCGCCGTACCAGCCCCAGTCGTTCAGCGTCTCCACGAAGAGGTCTCGGTCGTACCGGCTGTACGACTCCTCATCAATCTCCGAGCAGTACATCGATCGGGACTCCGCGATCGCACGGATGTCCTCGTTCGCGGAGCGACGACCAGTGACAACGGTGCCGTGCGATGAGCCGAAGGAGGTGACCCAGGCGAAACACGGGGTGCTGACGTCAGGGAGGTTGAACGGCGCTCTCACATCGACGCCGAGGTCCCGAGCAGCATCACGCCAGGCCGACACCAAGGAGTCCAGGTCTCCGATCACACCGCGCACAGTGGGGCACGCTCATCGGCTGAGAGTTGCGTTCGAGCCGCGCTGACTCGCGGCGGATAGACGCAGCTTGTGATCGCGCACCGCAACCGCACAGCTGCCAGGAGAGTGGCGTGTCAGACAGGAAGTTGTCGGGTGAGGGTTACTTCGTTGAGGGCATATCCAAGCCGCTCGTAGAAGGTGCGGGCTCCCTGGTTGGCTGCCCCGGTGGTGAGTCGGATGTGTGCCAGTCCACGACTGACCGCCCAGTCTTCCGCCATCGCGATCAGTGAGCGGGCTACGCCGTTTCGCTCGTAGCGCTGGTCCACCATCAGCTCCCCGACATAGGCATCCTTCTCGCCACACCAGTGCTCCTCCTCCGACACCGAAATGAACCCGATGACGGATCCCGATTGGGTGGCCACCCAGCCACCGTGACCCTCGGCTCCTGCCGAGCTCACCGACTCGTCGATCCAACCCGCAATAGCGGTCTCCACATGGTTGGTCGGTCTTGACGGGTCGACTCCAACCAGGAGCCGCGGCGCCATACGCATCACATCGTCAAGGTCGCTGGCCTCGACGGGCCGGATCGCAACGTCCATGGCGCCGACCATGCCATCGCCACCCGGCTTTGAAAATGAAGCGCTTCCCACGACCGCTCATCTTCGCCTGCTGAGAGTTGCGTTCGACTGGCGCCGACAGCCGGCGGAGTGACGCGGCATGAATGGAAGGCCATGTCGTCGATGTCAGCGACAGAGGTGGTCGTTGGTGACCTGCCGCTTGAGGCGAGGGGCCGGTTGCGCCAAATTTTGCGGTTCGGTGGACAGGTTGTGATGCGTGCCTGATGCTTCCCACGTTGCATTGGCCGCCGTCCGCGCGGCACCGACAGGAGGAACGATGACATCTCGGGGTTCTCGCCCGTTCGGCCGCGTCGCGGTGGCGGTGGGTGTGGTGGCGGCGTCCTTGGCGTGGACAGCGATTCCCTCGCAGGCGGCACCCGTCTATCACTCGACGTTGGTCGTCTCGGGGGCATGGGACAGCAGGGTCGGGCCAGACGGCAGCTATGTGGTGACCGGTACAGCCGATCTTGATGGAATGCCCACCACGCCGGGGGCCTACGTCGAGCCTCATTCCAACGGAAGGGGCGCCTTTGTCACCGAGTACGACCCGACCGGCGCTTTGGCCTGGCAGTTGACGATCGGTGGCCAGGTCCGCACCGACGGAACCGCGGTCGCGGTGGGGGACGATGGCAGCGTCTACGTGACGGGGTCGGTGAACACACCGTTCGGGTTCCCCACCACGCGAGGTGCACTGAGCCGTGATTATGTCGGCTCCGACTATGAGAGCTTCCTGGCGAAGTTCTCTGCTGACGGCTCGCGGCTGGTCTACTCGACACTGCTGCCGGGGGTCTCCTCGCCAGGGGATCTCGAGGTGGATGACCGGGGGCGGGTGGTGATGGTCGTTGGCGCGTATGACGACCTGCCGACGTCGCCCGACGCGTGGGATAGAACACCACCGGGTCCAAACGATTCCAGTGCCGGTGTCGTGGAGGTCTCCGCGGACGGAAGCCGTTACCGTTGGGCGACCTACCTGACCGGCGGCACGATCCCGGATGATGTCGAGCTAGGTCCCGATGGCAATGTCGTCATCGCGGGGACGACCTATGACGCGAACTTCCCGACCACTCCCGGAGCTGTCGACATCATCGGCTCGGCCGATGACCCCTTCATCTCGATCCTGAGCGCCGACGGGAGCTCGCTGGTGGCCTCGGCGCGGTTCGGGGGCCACCAGAGGTCAGATGAGCGGATCAGCGGGCTGGCCGTTGGCCACGGGTCGGTGTGGGCGACGGGGATCTCGGACGCGCCAGACTTCCCCACAACCAGCAATGCCTGGTTCCCCACCAAGCCAGCGGACTACCGGCGCCCCCCGATGTGGGTGGCCCGCCTCCCACTTTCCCTGGACTCCTTCGGCTTCTCGACCTACCTGCCGGCGCGCGGCGGAGGGATCCGCACCCAGCCCAGTGGCGTCGCGGTGATCGAAGTGGGCGACAATCCCACGACGGGCTTCCCGGAACCAGGCGACGACATCGTCTCTGCGTTCTTGTACCTGAAACCGGACGGGACCCTCGCCGACGTGACCCGGCTGCCGTTCTCATCCCGGGACTTCGACGTAGACCGCGCTGGCACGGTCTACGAGATGAGCTACGCATCGGCCGCTCAGCGCGCAACCACCCGCTCCGTTATACCCCGTCACAAGGCGGTGCTCGGCCGCTACCCGCACTGCACCATCAAGGGCACGCCGGGAGACGACGTACTCCGCGGCACACGCAGGCCGGATGTCATCTGCGGCCGCGGCGGGAACGACGTGATCATCGGCCGAGGCTCCTACGACGTGCTCCTGGGCGGACGCGGCAACGACCTGCTCCGCGGCGGACACGGGGTCGACGTCCTCGCCGGCGGCGAGGGACGCGATCGGCTCAACGGCGGAAGCCGTCGCGATCTGCTCGTAGGAAGCCACGGAGCAGACAGGCTCATCGGCGGACCCGGATCCGACATACTGCGCGGCGGGCACGGACGTGACATTCTCAACGGCGGCAACGGTCCCGACCACTGCCGCGATCCCCAACCAGCGACCAGGTTCACAAGCTGCGACCATCACCGCGCCTGACCGCGCATTGAACTCCGACGGTCTAGACAGGAGAGAAGCCCACGACCTGCCTTTGCCGTCCATGTCAGCGGCAGATGAGTGCGTTTCAACTCGATCACGTCGCTCGCAACAGCGAGGTCTTCAAGCGCACACTGATCGCATGGCGGGTCGGGCAGTCGGTCTCAGCGCGGCTGTCGTCGTTCTCCTAGCCGGATGCGGTGCTCACCGATCGGTCGCCCACGATGGAGCGAGCACCTCAGACCCGGAGCGGGCAGCCGCATTGAAGGCGGCTCGCAAGGTCCAAGCCACTGTCCACGGCAAGTTCCTGGTGGCGACGTACAAGCCGAACGCGGGTGAGCGCGGACAGAGCAACACGGGGCATCCGTGCTCCGGTCGCACCGTGCAGGTGCGCCTGCTCTGGAATGGCGCCAGCTTCAACCATGGCGCCAGCACCGGGGAAGCAGCCGAGGACCAGCATCAGGCGCTCGTCGTCACCGCCGACGCTACCTCTGGGGTGCCGTGTCTGATCGGCGCCGACTACGGTGCCACGGCCTCCGACCCGAGGCCCGGAGAGATCTACCTCTACGGACCGCGCAAGGACCTCGTACCCACTCAGTGACAGCACTGCGCACGTGGTGTCGTCGTCTCGGAACATGCCGGCCGTATCCCTGATCGGCAAGCAGCCCAGACCACGGATCGTCGGACCACCCGCTCATCGGCAAGCATGAGAGTT
>JAICMS010000060.1 GCA_025929075.1 Propionibacteriales bacterium | reverse complement strand
TCAACACTGCAACCCTGGCCACTCAACACTGCAACCCTGGCCACTCAACACTGCAACCCTGGCCACTCAACACTGCAACCCTGGCCGCTCAACGCGGGTTCGCTACGGTCGGGGGATGTCGCAGCAGCCATCGCGGCCGGCGAAGCAGAAGACGGCGCAGCACCGGAGCATCGAGAACGTACGGGCGCACTTGCGCGAGCTCGGTGTCAAGGGTGAGGTGCGCGTCCTGCCCGATGCGGTCCGCACTGCCCAGCAGGCAGCCGACGCACTCGGCTGCGAGGTCGCCGCGATCGCGAACTCCCTGATCTTCGACGCTGACGGCGCGCCCACGCTGATCCTGACCTCGGGAGCACACCGGGTCGACACGGCAAAGGTCGCCGCCACGATCGGCGCCACCAAGCTCGCCCGGGCGACACCGGACTTCGTCCGCGAGCACACCGGCCAGCCCATCGGCGGCGTCGCCCCGGTCGGCCACCCGGCCAAGGTCCCCACCTACCTCGACCGCAGCCTCGCCGGATACCAGTCGATCTGGGCGGCGGCCGGCCATCCGCATGCGGTGTTCCAGACGACGTACGACGAGCTGCGGACCATGACGGCGGCCACCGAGCTCGACGTCGACTGACCCACCAACGGCGCAGGGCGCAAGATCACCGCGGCCGCCGTCTGTGCCAACCGCCAGGAAGCGGGCACATGGCACGATGGAGGGCTGGACGGTGCGCAGCCACGACTGCCAGCCACGACCGCCCACCACTCGGGAGGAGCGAGAGTGTCCGACGTCCAGGAGCCGAACTGGCAACGACAGTTGCTCGTCGGGATCGTGGCGTTGCTGGTGGTCGGCGTGGTCATCGGCGCCATCGTCGCGGTCCTCGCCGTCAAGGCGGCCGACGTCACGCTGAACAACTCGGGGCCGGGTCACCAGGGCCCGATCATTCCGAGCACCGCGGGGGCCGGGATGCCGACCACGCCTTCGCACCCGTCGTCCACGACGGCCAACCAGCCGACCACGCCAGCCCAGACAAGCCACACCCCGCACCGGGCGCTCACACTTTCGGCCAGCCCCCGCCACGTCGCCTCGATGGGCCGGATCAACCTCGACGGCCGCTACCCCGGCCACGACGGCACCTCGCTGCAGATCCAGCGCAGCTTCAAGGGTGGCGCCTGGCAGGACTTCCCGGTCACCGTCACGGTTCATGGCGATCACTTCGCGACGTACGTCGAGACCGGCTACACCGGAGCGAACCGCTTCCGCGTCCTGGACAAGGCAAGCGGCAAGACCTCCAACGCCGTGCTCGTCTTCGTCAAGTAGCGACCCACCCAACCTCCGCAAGGGGAGAGGGCCGGGGCGACCCACGTGCGGATCACCCCGGCCCTCCCGTTGGCCGGTGGCAGCCGTCAGGACCTCACGCCCGACGGCTGCCGTCTCGACTACCTGCTCGACAGCGCCACGTCGGCGGCCCGCACGTACGCCAGCCGGTGACCGAACCAGATCTCGTAGTAGGTGTCCTGGCCGACCACATCGGTGCAGTCGTCCGCCACATACGCGCAGTTGTAGGTCTTCGCGTAGTAGTAGTCGGTCGGGACCGTCGCGTCGGCCAGCACGTACGCCTGGCCCTGCCCGATCGTGTACTGCAGCGGCTCGACGTCCTGGTACGGGATGTCGGCCGGGTAGGCCGACGCCTCCGGGTAGGCCCGGCCGTAGACCGGAGCGGAGTCCTGACCCGCCGCCGCCGTAACGACGCGGCCATGCGAGCGCACGATCGGCGAGTTGTGCTTGGGCGCGTACATCCAGCCCAGCTCGCCGAGGTACCAGATGCCCACCCACTTGCCGGCCGTGGCCGCCACGACGAACTTCTGCCCGGCGTCGACGCGAGCACCGATGTCCCAGACCTCGGTCGTGGAGTAGGAGCCGTCCGGGTGCAGGCCGATGTCCTTCACCAGCGGTGAGTCGAAGCTCGGCTCGGTGTGCAGGTAGACGAAGTTCGTCCCCTGCGGCGGGCACGGGTCACCGGTGACGCCGTCGCACCCCGTCACCGTCTGCTGGTTGTTGGCGAACCCAGGAGCCACCGTCACCACGTCCCCGACCTGCGGGACGCCCTTGTTGGTGCCGTTGGTGATGGGCGCGCCGAGCAGCGCCATGTAGTGCTGCCAGTTCCAGAACGGTCCCGGATCCCAGTGCATGCCTTGCACGTACGCCGGCAGGATGCCCGGCACCTGGTCGTGGCCGATGATGTGAGCGCGGTCCAGCGGGATGTCGTACTCGTTGGCGAGGTACTTCACCAGCGCTGCCGAGCTCTCGTACATCGCCTCGGTGAACCAGGTCGAGCCCTGGGCGGCGTAGCCCTCGTGCTCGATCCCGATCGAGTGCATGTTGACGTACCAGTTGCCCGCGTGCCAGCCGACGTCCTGCGCGTGCATGTGCTGCGCGACCTGTCCGTCTGAGGACCTGATCGTGTAGTTCCACCCGAGGTACGTCGGGTCCTGCACCAGCTGCAGGGCGGTGTCCCACGACCCCTCGGTGTCATGGATCACGATGTAGTCGATCTTCATGTCCGACGGGCGGTTGTTGATGTCGTGGTTGCCATAGGCGGTGGGATCGGGATAGCCGTACCACTCGTACGGCGCCGGGATCCACTCACACCCCAACGACGCGGGACAGTCGATGTCGCCGGAGTCGTTCGGCTGCGTCGGCAGCGGCGGGATCGCCACTCCGGGCACCGCCTGCAGGACGACATGCTGCCCGTCGTTGGTGGTCCGCTGCAGGCCGCTCTTGATCTTGGCGAGGACCTCGTTGGCGAACCGCGCGTTGTCGATCGCGGTCGGGTCCCCGGCGTACTGCCTGATGGTCGCGTACCAGCTGCCGATCGCTGTGTTGGCACCGGTCGGCTTGTCGAGCTTCTGCTGGTACGACGACAAGACGGCAGCGCCACCGCAGATGTTGGCGGCCGGGTCGGACTCCACCCGCGACAGCGCCAGGCCGGTCATGTCGGCGGCAGCCCGCGCGGTGTGCAGGGAGGCCGGGCCGTGGGAATGGATGACGGTGCCGTCGCCCTTGGCGAGTCCGGCGTTGGGCACCGTGACGTCGGTGAGGTTCATCGGGCCGTAGCCGCCGGCGGTGCTCGGCGACGTGCCGTGGTTGTCCCACTGCGACTCGAGATAGGACACACCCTGCAGGACGGCAAGCGGGACGCCGTACGTCGACGATGCCGCCTCGAAGACGCGCTGGCGCGCGCCGTCAGCAGGGCCGGGGGCCACCGCCCGCAGGCAGTCCGCACCGGTTATCACCCGGTGCGCGCTGGCCGAGGGGATGGCGGAAAGAGCGATTCCAGACGCGAGTAACGCGACGGTGCTCGTGGCTGCGCCGGCTCGCCAGAGCCGACGACGGGAGAGTTGTGACATGGGGAGTCCCCTTGCGTCGGTGCGATATACGAGCTTTTTCACTCAACCACAGCGCCGAGAGGTCGGCAACGGATGCGCCCCGCTGACCCGATGACCCGCTGACCGTTAGGCTGCCCGATCGTGGCCGAGGTGGTCGTGGTGGGTGCCGGGGTCGGCGGGCTCGCGGTGGCGGCCCGGCTGGCCAAGCTCGGGCACCGGGTGACGGTCTGCCAGCGAGGCGATTCGGTCGGCGGTCTGCTGCGGCCGGTCGAGCGTGACGGCTTCAGCTGGGACACCGTCGGCTCGTTCACGCTGCCCGCGGTACTGCGCGACCTGTTCCGCAAGAGTGGCCGGCCCATCGAGCGCTACCTCGACCTGCAGCTGCGCACGCCGACGCGTCGAGCGGTCTTCGCCGAAGGTGTGGTGGTCGACCTCCCGACCGGCTCGCGCGGTGAGCAGACCGCAGCCGTGGCGGCCGCGCTTGGTGACGCGGCGGGCGAGGCGTGGACCGGCTTCGTCGACTCGCGCGCGGACGTGTGGGATGTGCTGCGTCAGCGGGTGCTCGACCCGGTCGACGGACTGGCCCGGATCGCCGACCGAGACGTGGCGCGGGCCTTGGCCGCCCGCACCTCATTGAGGGCGGTGCTGCAGCGCTTGCTGCCCGACCCGCGGCTCCGGCTGCTCGCCGCGCACGGGGCGCTCCTCGCGGGCGCGGAGCCGGCCCGATTACCCGGCTTCGTCGCCGTGGAGCCGTACGTCGAGCGGACGTTCGGCGTCTGGGAGGTCGCCGGCGGCATGGGTCGGCTGTTGGCCGCCCTGGAGCAGCGGCTGGCCGAGCGACGCGTCGAGCTCAGGCTCGGCTGGGAGGTCGCCGGCGTCGATCTCCAAGCCGGCCGGATAGCAGGTGTTCGGTCGGTGGCCGACGAGCGGCTGCGGGCCGATGTGGTGGTGACCGCCGTCGACGTCCGTCAGGTGTTGGGCCGACTGGTGACCGGGCTCGACCACGGTCGTCGAGCGCGACGACTGGCGACGGCTGAGGCCCTGCCCGGTCCCGCGATCACCCACCTGGGTCTGCGTGGCGACCTGCCGGGCAACGTGCCGGACGAGGGTGTCTGGTACGGCGACCCGATGGTGGTGGTTCGCCGTGGCGCCCTGGCGCCGCCGGGGCACAGCGCAGTCACTTTGCTCTCCCAGCCGATGCCGACTCCGGCGGGGCAACCGGAGCGACCGTCTGCGTCGCCGCGCTGGCCGGCTCCGATCGGGAGGTACCGCTCGAGCCAGGGCAGGTACGGGAGCGGCCGGTCGAGCGGCGCGGACACCCCTGCCGAGCTGGGCGCGACCAACGTCGCGCCGGCCAGGGGCAGCAAAGACGTGCTGGACATCCTCGCCGAGCGCGGCCTGGACCTGCGCTCACAGGTGACGTGCCGGGTCGACCGGTCTGCGGCCGACGTGGCGGCGGGGGCGGGCGGGTCGCCGTACGGGCTCGTCTGGGCGGGCGTGCGCACCGCCGCCGACCGAGCCCGGATCGCCAGCACGGTGGCCGGTCTCTACTGCCTCGGCGCGGGACTCCCTTTACCGGCCTCCGTGCCGTACGTCGTCTGGCAGGCCGCCACTGTCGCGACCGCCATCGGCAAAGCCTGACTCCCCCTACCGACAGGACACCCCGGCTGGGGATGGTCAGGCGCGGGAGGGCGCGAGCTGCAGGTTGGCGAAGATCTCGCGAGTCGCGGTCGACCGGTTGAGCGTGTAGAAGTGCAGGCCCGGCGCGCCGCCGGCGAGCAGCTGCTCGGAGAGTTCGGTCGCCACGAGGACGCCCTCTCGCCGTACGTCGACCGGGTCCGACAGATCGGCGAACCGCGCAACGATCTCCGTCGGCACTTTGGTGCCGGAGAGCGCGGCGAAGCGGGCGACCTGCCCGGGGTTCGTGATCGGCATGATGCCGGGCACGATCGGCATCTCGCAGCCGAGCGCGCGAACCCGCTCGACCAGCGCGAAGTAGTCGGCTGCCCCGAAGAAGAGCTGAGTGATGGCGAACTCCGCCCCGGCGCCGGCCTTCGACGCAAGCACCTCGGCATCGGCCTGCAGGCTCGCCGCCTCCGGATGACCGTCGGGAAACGCGCCGACCCCGACACAGAACTCGCCCAGGCTTCGCACCAGCGCCACCAGCTCGAGCGCATGGTCGAACCCCTCCGGATGCCCAACCCACGGCCCGCCCACGCCACCGGGGGGATCTCCCCGCAGCGCGAGCACATTGCGCACCCCGGCGTCGGCATAGCGCCCGACCACCGACCGCAGCTCGTCGCGGCTGTGCCCGACGCAGGTCAGATGGCCGACGGGCGTGAGCGTCGTCTCGGCAGCGATCCGCCCGGTGATCCGCACGGTGCGATCGCGGTTGGAGCCGCCCGCACCATAGGTCACCGACACGAACGAGGGCCCCAGCGGCTCCAGTTCACGGATCGCCCGCCACAGCCGGATCTCGCCGTCGTCGTCCTTGGGCGGGAAGAACTCGAAGGAGTACGACGGCCGGCCCGCCCCCAGCACGTCGCTGATCGCAGGTGCGCGGTGAGACACCCGAGAAGGCAGACCGGTAGCCACGCCCCTCAGGGTAGTTGGCGCCCCGCCTACCCCACCCGCCTTTCCGCCGAGGGGTCACGCTTTGCGGGTCGAGGAGTCACGCTTCGCCCGCCGAGAAGTCAGGCTTTGCGGGTCGAGGAGTCACCGTTGCCAGTGCTCGACGATCGGCTCGCCAGCTGTGCCAATCCGGCTGGCGGCAAGAGCGGCGCCGTACCAAGCACCGCAAACGCCACCGACGCAGGCGTCAGTGCGGATGCGGATCGAGCTCGGGCAGCTGTACGTCGTCAGGCCCGGGCCCACGCAGTACGACGGCAAACGTGCCACCTCGCTCGAACTCCACCCGATCGGCGAAGACGTCCACCGCCACGTCGAAGGCGCGCCGGTCGCTGCGGGCGAAGACGCCCCAGCCGTCCCACAGCACCAGCACGCCAGTGGCGTCCCCGGGCCGCACCTCGCTCAGGGCGTCGGCGAGCGCGTCGAAGTTGTGGCCGGTCCAGTGCGGGAAGTCAAAGGCGGCTCGGCACGCGTCGAGGAACCCCGCCTTGTCGTCGACTTGCCAGGTGTCGAGTACGACGACGTGCCAGCCCGCCTGGTGAGCGGCGTGCTCGATGTCAGCGACCTCGGCCGGGCTCGGCCAGTGGTAGACACCGGGGGCGGTGTGTCCCGCAAGCAACCTGGCGAGCCCGCTCATCGTGGCATCCCTATCAGAAGCACTGCTCAACCTTCCTCGACAGACCGGTCTGCACCGTCATCGGTGAGGGTCGCAGCCGATCGCGGGTCGTGGCAAGAGTCATCGCCGACGTCAGGGAGCGATCCGATCGAAGGACTCGTAGTGGTCGTCGGTGTAGTAGAGCTCGCCACTTGCTCCGGCAATGATTCGGCGCGCTCCACGGTCCCAGGATTCTGGCGTGACCACCGTGTACTCGTGGTAGTAGCCCGACGGCTCGGCCGGCAGCAGGCCCTCGAAGTTCTCGAACGTGATGCCGTCACGGTCGTACGGGAACGGCCCTCCGCTCGCGATCAGCGCCAACGTGTGCAGAGCCTCTCGCGGCAATGCGTTCCGCGAGATCCAGGGCAGCCCAGAGACTGGGTCGACGCCGGTCGGCGCTGGGCTGGACGCGGTCGGACCCATCGACGTGGGGCTGCCGGTGCTCGTCGAGGCCGGCTGCACGGTCGCCGCCGTCGTCGAGGCAGAGTCGGTACGGCGAGGGCTGTCCGCGCCACTCGAAGCGAGCCACCAGGCCAGCAGGCCGATGCACACGACCAGCACGCCACCGACGCTCATCCACCGCCGCGACGCCTTGCCTTGACGACCTGGGCCGGCCGCTGCAGCGGAGGAGCGAGGCTCCTGGCGCTGGCGTTGGCGGCCGCGTCCGGACCGACCAGTGGACCGCCGTGGCGGGTGCGGCTCAGGCGATGGCCTGGGCACGTCGACGTACCTCGGTCCCACGGTCGGCCCGCAGCGCGTCGATCGGCCGTCCCGGGAGCGAGTCGTCGGCGGTGAAGAGCCACTCGATCGACTCCTCGTCGTCGAGGCCGTGGTCGGCGAGCAGCGTCAGGGTGCCGCCGAGCCCCTTGACGATCATGCCCTCGCGCACGAAGGCGGCTGGGATCTCCGGCTCGCGGGCCCCCGGTCGCCGTGCCATCGCGAGCTGGTGGTCGTGGACCAACCGGCGGACGGCATTCGGACTCAGCCCAAGACTGTCGGCGACCTCCCGTACGGTCAGCCACGAGTCGACGGGAAGGTCGTCGGCAGCACTCGACTGGAGCGCCTCGTTGTCAGCCACCGCACAAGTCTCGCCCATGAGGGGGCGTGGGCGCGCGCCACCCGCGGCAAGCGTTGGCGGCCAGGTTGACCGGTCGGCTCGGCCTGTTTTCGTAGACTCGCGGAGTGGACAGGGCTGTCGGCACCGACCCCTTGGTCGGTCATCTCGTCGACGCTCGCTACCTCGTTGCCGCACGGATTGCGCGCGGCGGCATGGCCACGGTCTACGAAGCGACCGATCTGCGACTTGACCGCCAGGTCGCGCTGAAGGTCGTCCCCCATTCGCTCGCCGAGGACGACGAGTTCGCGCAGCGCTTCGTCCGGGAGGCCCGCTCGGCAGCACGGCTCAGCCACCCCAACGTCGTCGGCGTCTACGACCAGGGGGCCGACGACGGACTGCTCTACCTGGCGATGGAGTACGTCGACGGCCGCGCCACTCTGCGTGACCTGATCCGCACCGAGGCGCCGTTCACGCCGGCTCGGGCGCTGTCGTTGTTCGAGCCGGTGCTCGAGGCGATCGCCGCCGCGCACGAGTCGGGCATCATCCACCGCGACATCAAGCCCGAGAACGTGCTGATCAACCCGCGCGGACAGCTCAAGGTCACCGACTTCGGGCTGGCACGAGCCGTCACCGCGTCGACGGCGGCGACCGCCACCGGCGGACTGTTGATGGGAACGGTCTCCTACCTGCCGCCGGAGCTCGTCGTGGACGGCCGCGCCGACGCACGCTCCGACGTGTACTCCCTCGGCGTCTTGCTCTTCGAGCTGCTCACCGGCGTGAAGCCCCACGACGGCGACTCGCCCATCCAGATCGCCTACCGGCATGTGCATGAGGACGTGCCGGCGCCGTCGGCGCTCGAGCCGGGCATCCCGGCGTACGTCGACGCACTGGTCGCCCGGGCGACGGCGCGCCAACGTGACCTACGGCCGGCCGACGCCCATGTGCTGTTGCAGCAGGTGCGGCGGGTGAAGGCGGCACTCGACGCCGGCGTTCGTGACGACCCCGAGCTGACCGACGACCTCACTCCGACCGTCGCGATCGCCTCCGGGCGAGCGGGAGTCGCCGCTGCGCAGTCAGATGAGCGACCGGGGCTGGGCACGTCAGACCCCGACGAGGTCTTCGACCAGGAGGCCCTCGCCTGGCCGGACCGGACGCTGGTCGTCGGCTCGCCCACGTTGTCCGGATCGGCGGCTACGGCGGCCGGTCTCGCCGCACGGGGAGGTGCCGCGCTGCCAGGAGCTGCGGGTCTGGCTGCGGGCAGCGAGACCGTCGGGGCCGTGACGACGGCCACCCGGACGATCGGCGGCTCGGTGCCCGACGGCCGGCACGACAACTCGAGCGCTTCGACCGGCTGGTCGGAACAGACTGCCCCTGGCGGTGGTGGTGGCGGCGCTGCCCGGGGCGGCGGCAGTGGCGGTCGAGGGGACGGTGGGTCGCCGTACGGACCGACGATCACCAGACGCCCGCGGCGACGGCACACCGGCCTCATCGTGTTCCTCGTCGTATTGCTGCTGGCTACCGGGGCGGCTCTTGCCGGTTGGTGGTTCGGGGTGGCCCGGTTCGAGACCACGCCCAACGTCGTCCACCTCAGCCAGGCCGTTGCCAGCCACCGGCTCCAGCAGGACGGTTTGACGCTCCAGGTCACCGCAACGGCGTACTCCGAGACGGTCCCCGACGGCAGGCTGATCTCGACCAGTCCCGCACCTGGCCAGCGGATCAGCAAGGGCGCAGTCGTGCACGCGGTGATCTCGAAGGGGCCGGAGCGACATGCGGTGCCGAAGCTGGCCGGCATGACGGAGTCGAAGGCGATCCAGACGCTCCGAGCCAACCGGCTCCGGGTCGGCAAGGTCACCAGACCGTGGAGTGAGTCGGTGCCGAAGGGCACGCTGATCGCGTTCAGCCCTCGGGCCGGCACCCTGCTCCACCGTGATGGGGTGGTCAACCTCGTCATCAGCAACGGTCCACAGCCGATCCCCGTCGTCGACTTCGTCCACAAGAGCGGCAACACCGCCAAGGCGGCACTGACGAAGGCAGGATTCGTCGTCGACAGCCGATCCGCCTACAGCGACACCGTCGCCCTCGGCAACGTCATCTCGCAGGTGCCGCGGTCCGGCACCGGCCATCGCGGCGACCACATCCACGTGGTCGTCAGCAAGGGGCCGCATTTGGTGGAGGTGCCTGACGTCGTGCACGCCGGCATCGACTCCGCGAAGCAGACCCTTGAGGCGGCCGGCTTCCGGGTACATGTGACCAAGTACCAGCCGTACTTCGGCCTCGGGTTCGTCGTCGCGGAGAGTCCTAGCGACGGCATGGCGCCCTACCACTCGGTCGTCACCATCGCGATCGTCTGACCCGCCGCCCGGTTGACTCGCCGCCCGGTTGACCGGCCAAGCTTGCACCGTTGACCGGCCAAGGTTGCACCGTTGACCGGCCAAGGTTGCACCATCGAGCGGCGCAGCATTGCCGCCGAGGTCCGCAACTACAGTGAGGCGGTGCCCGCCCGACGCGTCAGCGTGCTCCCGACGCTCGCGCTCCTGGCGGTGACGGCGAGCTTCGGGTCGACGTTCTTTCTGATCAAGGACCTGCTGCGCCAGATCTCTGTCCTCGACTTCTTGTCCGTCCGGTTTGCCATTGCTGCGGTCGCCCTGCTGGTGATGGTGCCGAAGTACGTCGCCAGGCTGTCGCGCAGTGAGCTGCGGAGCGCGGTGGTGCTGGGACTGTTGTACGGCGTGGCCCAGGTCTTGCAGACGCTCGGGCTGCAACGGACGTCGGCGTCGGTGTCTGGGTTCGTGACCGGTATGTATGTCGTCGCGACGCCGATCTTCGCGGCCATCCTGCTGCGTGATCGGATCGGCAAGGTGGTGTGGTTCGCCGTGGTGATGTCCGCCACGGGGCTGGGCTTTCTGTCCCTGCACGGACTGTCGATATCGCTCGGCGTAGGGCTGATCTTCGCCTCGGCGATGCTGTACGCCGTCCACATCGTCGGGCTGGGTCGTTGGTCGACCCCAGACAACGCGGTCGGCCTTGCCGCCGTACAGATGGCAGTGATCGCCATCTTCTGCACGATCGTCAGCGCGCCGAACGGAATCGGCGTCCCACACACCAGTGGTGGCTGGCTGTCACTGCTCTACATGGCCCTTGTCGCGGCGGCTCTCGCGCTGCTCGGACAGACCTGGGCGCAGGCGCATCTGGCGCCGACGAGAGCCGCGATCATCATGACGATGGAGCCGGTGTTCGCCGCACTCTTCGCCGTGTTGTTCGGCGGAGAGTCGCTGACAGGCCGGATGCTCATCGGCGGATCGTTCGTGCTGGCGGCGATGTACGTCGTCGAGTTGGCGCCACGACGCCGCCGACTCGAGGCGGAGACCACCCACCTCACCGTCTAGGCGCCACCACTCCGGCGAACATGGAACGCGGTGCCCTGCTACAGCCCCTCGCGAATTCGCGAACGCCACGGTGGACACGGACCGCGTCCTCGTTTCGGTGGGCGAGCGTTCTTGGCCGGTCAACACTGCAACCTTGGCCGGTCAACACTGCAAGCGTGGCCGCTCAACGCTGCAACCTTGGCCGGTCAACGCTGTGGTGGGTCAGCTGAGGGCGCGGGCGATGACGTCCGCGGCGGTCTTGGCGTCGGCAGCGCTGACGTCGAGGTGCGTTACCGCTCGGACCGCGTGCGGACCGACGGCCGACACCAGCACGCCCTCCTCGCGGCAGTTGGCGACCAGCCCCGGCGCATCGTCGGTCGCGATCACCACGATGTTGGTCTCGACGGCGGTGTCGTCGACTCGCCCGGCAGCGGCGATCAGCCGCGCATGGGCGTGGTCGTCCGCGAGTCGCTCGATGTTGTGGTCGAGCGCAAAGAGCCCGGCCGCGGCCAGCACGCCGGCCTGTCGCCAGCCACCGCCAAGACGCTTGCGCCAGACCCGGGCATCCGCGACCTGAGCAGCAGTCCCGAGCATCAGCGAACCGATCGGAGCGCCCAAACCCTTGGAGAGGCTGACGCCCATGGTGTCGGCCACCTCACCGCCCAGCGTGGTCAGCGGGGTGCCAGTCGCGACATGCGCGTTCCACACGCGTGCGCCGTCCATGTGCACACCCACAGATCTCGCATCCGCCATTGCGCGCAGGGCCTGCAGCCGCTCCAGCGGCTGCACCCGGCCACCCGCGAAGTTGTGCGTGTTCTCGACGGAGACGCAGGCGGTCCGCACGAAGAAGGGGCCGAGGTCTGGCGCCAGCATCGCCTCGACGGCCGGCACGTCGACGTACCCGCGGGCGTCGGTCCAGGTGCGCATCGTGACCCCGGCCACCGCACCATGCGCGCCGAGCTCGGCCCGGGCGATGTGCGCCGACGATTCACACAGGACCTCCTCCCCCACTCCGCACAAGGCCCGCACCGAGAGCTGGTTGGCCATCGACCCCGACACCGTGAACAGCGCTGCCTCGAAGCCGAGCAAGCCGGCGACCCGCTCCTCGAGCGCCGCCACGGTCGGGTCCTCGCCGTACACGTCGTCGCCGACGTCGGCGGTCGCCATCGCCCGCCGCATGTCAGCCGACGGGCGGGTGACGGTGTCGCTGCGCAGGTCGATCACGGCCAACCTCCCGCCGTACGGCGACAGCAGCGCCACAGGACCGGCTCAACGCGCGTCGACAACTCGCTCAAGACCGACTCTCGCGCAACATCTCCGCAACCAGGAACGCCAGCTCCAGCGACTGTGTCCGGTTGAGCCGCGGATCACAGACCGACTCGTAGCGGTGCTGAAGCGCCTCCTCGTCGAGCGCTTCGCCACCACCGACGCACTCGGTCACGTCTCCGCCGGTCAGCTCGACATGGATCCCACCGGGCCAGGTGCCGAGCGCGCGGTGCACCTCGAAGAAGCCGCGTACCTCGTCGAGCACGTCGTCGAAGCTGCGCGTCTTGAAACCCGTCGACGTCTCGAAGGTGTTGCCGTGCATCGGGTCGGTCACCCACCCGACCTCGATCCCGGCAGCCGTGACCTTCTCGACGATGTCGGGCAGCACGTCGCGGATCCGGTCAGCGCCCATCCGGGTGATGAAGGTCAGCCGCCCCGGCTCGTTGTCCGGGCTGAGCCGACCCGCGAGCGCGACCGCCTGGTCGGGCGTCGCCGTGGGGCCGAGCTTGACGCCGATCGGGTTGCGCACGTGTGAGAGCAGCTCGACGTGGGGGCCGTCGATCTGTCGCGTCCGCTCGCCGATCCAGAGGAAGTGACCCGATGCGTCATATGCCGCGCCGGTGCGCGAGTCGACCCTGGTGAATGCGTGCTCGTACTCAAGGATCAGCGCTTCGTGGCTGCTGTGGAAGGAGACCCGGTGCAGCTCGTCGGACTCCGCACCGATGGCCCGCATGAAGTCCAGCGCGCGTTCGATCTCGGTCGCCATCGCCTCATACGCGCCGCCGACCGGGCTGGTCCGCACGAAGGTGGTGTTCCACGCGTGCATCTCGCGCAGGTCGGCGAAACCGCCCTGCAGGAACGCGCGGCACAGATTGAGCGTCGCCGCGGATGCGTTGTAGACCTGCACCAGCCGCCGCGGGTCGGGCGTGCGGGCCGCGAGCGTGAAGTCGGCTCCATTGACCGCGTCGCCGCGGTACGCCGGCAGCTCGACGCCATCGCGGATCTCGAGGTCGTGCGAGCGGGGCTTGGCGTACTGGCCCGCGATCCGGCCCACCTTCACCACCGGCATCGAGGCGCCATAGGTGAGCACCAACGCCATCTGCAGGATCACCTGCAGCTTGGCCCGAACGTTCTCGGCGGTGAGACCGGTGAACGTCTCGGCGCAGTCGCCGCCCTGCAGCAGGAACGCCTCCCCCGCCGCCACCTTGGCCAGGCCGGCGCGCAGCTCGTCGCACTCCCCCGCGAAGACCAGGGGCGGCAGCGTGCGCAGCTCGCGCACCGCTGCACCGACCGCCTCGCGGTCCGGCCACGCCGGCTGCTGCTGCGGCCCGAGCTCAACGAGCCGCTCGAGCGACGGGATGGCCACCACTCCAGGGTAAACGGTGGTACGGCGGCCCTTCCCCGCCTCCGGCTGGCCGGGCGCCGGTGGCTGGTGGCCGGGCGGGTCGGGCGGGCCGGGTGGCCTGCCCGGCCACACCAGCCACCTGCGCATCCGCCCGACCCGCCGGGCGGCTGACAGGGCGACGCGCCCTCCGCGCGGCCGGCGCCCACTTGTCGCCGTACTCTCAACCGAGGCCAGCCCAACGCCAGGAGAGGAGCCACCCGATGGCAGCCCAAGACACCACCGCGCACCCCACCAATGAACTGGCGGCCGGCTTCCTTGCGTTGCACCGCAAGGGCGACCCGCTCCTGCTGCCCAACCCCTGGGACGTCGGCTCCGCCAAGCTGCTGGCTGCGCTGGGTTTCCGCGCGCTGGCGACGACGAGCAGCGGCTTCGCCGCGACGCTGGGTGAAGACGACGGGTCGGTCGACCGCGCCGTCGTGCTCGAGCACAGCCGCACCATTGCGGCCGCCACGCAGCTGCCGGTCTCCGCCGACCTTGAGAACGGCTACGGCGACGGTCCCGACGTCGTCGCGCAGACCGTCCGGCTCGCTGCCGAGACCGGGCTCGCCGGATGCTCGATCGAGGACTCGACCGGGCGTTCCGAAGAACCGGTGTACGACGCCGGGCTAGCCGCCGAACGCGTCGCGGCCGCCGTCGAAGCGGCCCATTC
>JAICMS010000147.1 GCA_025929075.1 Propionibacteriales bacterium | reverse complement strand
GGCATGGAGCTGCGCTTCTTTAATGATCCGGCTGAGTTCCTTGCCGTCGCGGGGGCGCATCTGGCGGAGCAGCCGGTGGTCAGCACAGTGGTCGCCGGAGTGGCGAACCGGGTCATCGAGGGCCGTCGGGCCGGGGTCGAGTGGCCGGCCGAGGCGCCTTGCTGGTTCGTCGCGGTCATGGAGAACGGTCAGGTGGTCGGTGCAGGGATGCGCGCGGCGCGGTTCGGCGCCTACCCCGCATTCCTCTTGCCGATGCCTGATGCCGCCGCCGCATTGCTGGCCCAGACCCTGCTCGAGCGGGGCGAGTCGGTCCTTGCCGCCAACGGAGCCCTGCCTGCCGTGCAACTGTTTTGCGATGAGATGGCCGCCGTCAACGGGCTGGCAGTCCGGGTTGGCCAGCACACCCGGCTGTTCGAGATGAGCGAGGTCATCACCCCGGCCGCCGTACCCGGTCGGCTTCGCGAGGCGCGCGCTGACGAGGAGGACCTGCTGGTCGACTGGTACGAAGCCTTCACATTGGATGCCAACGAACAAGCCGGCCGGGCACCAGGTTCGGTTCCGGACGAGGGACCGACGCGCGATGTGCTGCGATACCGGCTCAGGGCGGGTTCAGTCTTCGTATGGGAGGACGAGTCGAAGCGGCCGGTGCATCTGACCGTGGCCAGCGTGCCGTCATACGGCGTCAGTCGGATCGGCCCCGTCTATACACCCAAGGAACACCGGGGCCGTGGCTTCGCGAGCGCTGCTGTCGCGGAGGTGTCACGATGCATTCTCGACGCCGGCCATCGCGTCTGCCTCTTCACCGACCAGGCGAACCCCACCTCCAACAAGATCTACGAGGCACTCGGGTATCGGCCTGTCGTCGACATGGCCAACCTGGTGATCGCCTGAACCCACCGCCGAGACGTCACTTCTGCACCGACACGCCGACAAAACCGGTGCGTTGGCGCCGTCTCGGCGGGAGGGGGAGAGAGGTGAGGCGGCGGAATAGACTCGCGGGGCGATGGCTGAGACCCCTGGCGTGACCGAAGCTGCACTGTCCGGCGGTGTCGCCGGTCCGACCGCAGCAAGCGGAGCCGACTCCAGGTATCGCGAGGTCGAGCAGATCCTCCTCGGCAGATGGCCGGAGACAAAGCTGGATCCGACGCTGCGGCGGATCGCCGGGCTGTGCGACATGCTCGGTCAGCCGCAGCGCGCCTACCCGGTTGTCCACATCACCGGCACCAACGGCAAGACATCCACAGCCCGCATGGTCGACGCGCTGCTGCGTGCCCTCGGCCTGCGCACCGGGCGCTTCACCAGCCCGCACCTCGAGTCGATGACCGAGCGCATCTGCGTCGACGGTGAGCCGTTGACGCCTGCCCGCTTCGTCGAGGTGTTCGCCGAGGTCCTTCCCTACGTCCGCATCATCGACAGGTCCGGCGAGCATCCGATGTCGTTCTTCGAGATCGCGACCGGGATGGCCTTCGCCGCCTTCGCCGACGCGCCCGTCGATGCGGCCGTGCTGGAGGTCGGGATGGGCGGCACGTGGGATGCCACCAACGTCGCCGATGGTCGAGTCGCGGTGATCACCCCGATTGCCGTCGACCACGTCCGCTACCTCGGTGCCACTCCTGGCGAGATCGCTGTCGAGAAGTCCGGCATCGTCAAGCCCGGCGCCGTCGCGGTGATGGCCCAGCAGCCGCTCGAAGCCGCCGAAGTCGTGCTGCGGCGGGCCGCCGAGGTTGGCGCGTCGGTCGCGCGGGAGGGCATCGAGTTCGGCGTTGTCGAACGCGCCCCCGGGCTCGGCGGCCAGCTCCTCACCATCAAGGGCCTCGCATCGACATACGACGACGTCTTCCTTCCTCTTCACGGCCAGCACCAGGCGCACAACGCGGCTTGCGCGCTGGCGGCCGCTGAGGCGTTCGCCGGCACCGAGGACTCCGGCGGGGCATTGCCTCTCGAGCTGGTACGGGAAGCGTTCGGCTCGGTCACATCCCCGGCCCGGATGGAGGTCGTACGGCGGTCGCCCACCGTGATCCTCGACGCCGCCCACAACCCGCACGGAGCTCAGGCCAGCGCCGAGGCGGTCGAGGAGGCGTTCGCGTTCTCGCCCTTGGTCGGTGTCATCGGAGTGATGGCCGACAAGGACGTCGAGGGCATCCTTGAGGCGTTCGAGCCCGTCCTCACCACCCTCATTTGTACGCAGAACTCGACGGGGCGCGCCATGCCGGCCGTGGAGCTCGGCGAGGTCGCCGCACCCCTCTTCGGCCCTGACAGGGTGGAGGTGGTCGCGCGGCTCGACGACGCGCTCGAACGGGCAGTCGCGTTGGCCGAGACCGGTGCAGCAGACGGGTCGTCGGGCGAGCTGGAAGGTGGCGGCGTGTTGGTTACCGGCTCGGTCATCACCGCGGGCGAGGCTCGCACGTTGCTAGGAGGCCACCGATGATGTTCCTCTTCCGTCGCCTGATCAGGATCATCCGGCAGAGGAAGCGGGCCGCTGGTCGATGAGGTCGCCGCGGCGGGCCATGTGCGCGTCGGTGCTCGGCTTGGAGGCCATCGTGCTCGGGCTGACGTCGATCGTGCTGATCAGCATCGAGAACGCCTCCCTCGGTGTCGGTCTCGGCATCGGCCTCGGGCTGGCCGCCGCTGCCTTGCTCATCGCCGGGTCGCTGCGGTTCGAGCCGTCGTACTACGCCGGTTTTGCGATTCAAGTAGCGGCGCTCGCGTTGGCGGCTGTGATGCCGGTGATGATCATCCTCGGGCTTGTGTTCGGGGCGCTCTGGACGAGCGCGTACCTCCTTGGCAAGAAGATCGAACGCGAGCAAGCCCTCCACCAGGGATGAGCCAGGACGGGCTCGGCTGATCCTTCGGAGCGTTTGCGCTCTTGCCGCGCCGGGTACCCGAGGTGCCGTGGCAGACGCGAGTGTCCAACCAGCGCTGCACGACGACACTCATCGGTCACCCTTGAAGGGTCGTCCAGAGGACGTACCGGCGCGGCAACCGAAGGTTGGCGGCTGGCACTTCACCGAGTGGGGTTGCGAGTTCGTCGGCACCGCCTTCCAGTTGTTCCTCGGGTTCTCGATCGTCGCGCTGATGGAGGTGCCCGGTGGGCCGGGCGTCAGCCTGATCCCCTCCGACGACGCCCGGCTGGCCCTGATCGGCGTTGCGTTCGGTGTGCTGGCCGCGATCGTTGCCCTCTCGCCGATCGGCCGGCGAAGCGGCGCGCACCTCAACCCGGCCGTCACCTTGGGCTTCTATGTCCGGCGCAACACCCACGGTCACGACCTGCTGGGCTACTCCCTTGCCCAGAGCCTCGGAGCGCTGGTCGCGGCTGTGGGCTTCGCCGCGGCGTGGGGCAGCTGGGCGCGGCAGGTGGGCAACGCACGCACCGCGCCGGCGACGGGGATCAACGACTGGGCAGCGGTCGGGATCGAAGCCGCGATCACGTTCGGTCTGCTCATGACGATCTTCCTGATGGTGAGCTCCTCCGTCACTGCGCGCTGGACTCCGGCGGTGGTGACGGCGGCGCTCAGCGGGCTGATCTGGGCAGGTGCTCCGCGGACGGGCGCGAGCATGAACCCGGCCCGCACCTTGGGTCCGGACATCGCGGCCGGCAACTTCTCCGCGCTGTGGGTGTACGTCGTCGGGCCGCTCGCCGGCGCGGCGCTGGCGGCCGGCGTGTTCACGCTGGTCGCGCGGGAGCGCACAACGCTGACCGCCAAGCTGTTCCACGACCCGGCGTACCCCAGCACCCAGCGCACCGAGCTGCCGGCGAAACCGCACCGCGCCAGCGGCCAGACCAACGGTCGCCGCGACCTCGTCTGGCCGCCGGACGGCCCACGAGCCCAGCGAGCCAGCGACGCCGCCTGAGCTGCTGCCCTCTTCTGTTCAGCGCCGGCCTTGTCGTCGGCCCAGCGCCCAGCCGACGACAACGCCGGCCCCAAGCCACAGCCAGCCGCGGACGGGGCGCCGGGCTGTCCCGTGCCGTCCGGGATCGGCACCGTTGGCACGGGCGCCGGTGACCCAGCCGCGGAACTGCTCGGCGGCCCAGGCGCCTTCCATCTCGGCCGATGCCCTCGCGCTGCGGGCGCGCGTAGTGGCGAGGTGGGCGCGCTCGCGAAGCGTGGCGGTCGGCACGCCACCGATGGCCGACCGCAGTGAGGTGTTGCGGCGCCACGCTGCCTTGCTGATGCCCTTGCCGCGTCCGAGGTAAATGCCCTCACGCAGGTCGACGAGAGCTGCCTGGATGCCAGCGGCCGGCTGGTCGGCGTACGAGGTGGTGCTGTCGCCGGTCACCTCAGATCCCCGCGGCGTTCGCATAGAACTGCTGGTCTTCGCGCCAGCCGCCCTGACCCATCCCAATGTGGCCGTACCCGCGGGTCACCTCGATGCCGCGGATCCATTTGGTCATCTTGAAACCGAGCTGGGTCTCGAGGCGCAGCCGGATCGGCGCACCGTGCTCGACCGGCAGCGGGGCACCGTTCATCTCCACCACCAGCAACGCTTGCGGCTTGTGCGCCAGCCAGATGGGGATCGTGCTGTAGAAGTAGCCCCACCGGCCTTCGTCCTCGGTCTCGCCCTTGTCGTCGTATGCGTAGAACACCAAAGTGTCGGCGCCTGACAGCGGCCCCACGCGGTCGAGCACCGTTGCCAGCGGCACCCCCGCCCACTGTGCCGTCGCGGTCCAGCCTTGGATGCAGTTGTGCTTGGTGATCTGGCTCTGCATGCCGAGAGCGCGTAGGTCGTCCAGCGAGAACTCCGTCGGCCTCTCCACCAGCCCGCCGACCAGCAGCCGGTAGGCGCTGAAGTCCTCAGCCGCGAGCCGCTCGTATCCGTCGTCGGTCGGCGGGTAGCCGTTGATGCGGTGGTACGGCGAGATGTCGGCCGCCCGAAACGACTGCCGCGACGCCAATGCCTTGCTGAGCACCCGCTCGAACGGGTCGACGGCACGTCCGAGCAGCCGCTGTGTCAGCCGTCGGTAGCGCAGCGAGAACCACGTGATGATGAGGTGGAAGACCAGGATCAGGAAGATCCCGGTGAGACCGAGAGCCAGGGCAAGCTCCCGGTTCGCGCTGTAGCTGCCCAGCACGATGCCGGCGAACTCCCTGGGCACGCCGTGGATGATGACCATCGCTGTGTGGATGACGACGAACACGCCGAAGCCGCACAGTCCCAAGAAGTGAAGGCTGCGAGCCCCCTGCTTGCCGCCGAAGAGCCGCGCGTACCACGGGAACCGCGCGATGACCGCCGGCGACATGGCAGCCCCCGTGGCGATCTGCAGTGGAGCGAGCAGGAAGATCACCGCGAAGTATGAGAGCTTCTGGACGGCGTTGAACGGCTGGCCCGGGAGTTCAGGTGGGAAGTGGAAGGTGAGGTAGGTGCCGGCCGCTTTGATGGCGTCGGGGAAGATCGACCAGCTTGTCGGCAACAGGTATTGCCAGTAGCCGCTGGCGAAGACGAGGCAGAGGTAGACGAGGCCCGTCAAGATCCAGAACTGCACAGACATGAAGTGCCAGTGCCGGCCGAGCCCGAGGTTCTTGCGGCCGGGTAGGGCGGCGACCGGCGACCATGACT
>JAICMS010000043.1 GCA_025929075.1 Propionibacteriales bacterium | reverse complement strand
TCTCGATCCGATCTCAGCCCAGGGGGGCTCCATGTCGCGCGCCACCCGCATCACCCTTGCCGCCACAATCGTCGGCCTGACGGCCCTGGTCGCCACGCCGGCCGTCGCCGTACCGGCACCCGACCAGTCCCGACTGCAGACGAAGACCACTCCCGCGACGAACTTCAGCGGCACGGTCGCGCTGTCGAACTGCTCCGGCGCGATCGTGCGGTGGTCTACGTCGACGGCCAGCGACCCGGCGATGATGCTGACCAACGGCCACTGCTACGACTTCATGGGCAGCAAACAGGTGCTCGTCGACCAGCCGTCGGTGCGCAGCGTGACGATCCTGACGGCCAGCGGCGATACTGCTGGCACCGTCGACACGACCACACTGCTCTACGCGACGATGTGGCAGACCGACGTCGCGCTCTATCAGCTCGATGTCACCTACCAACAGGCCCAAAGCACGTACGGCGTCCAGCCGATCACGATCGCCAGCACCAGGCCATCGCCCAAGGACCAGGCGATCTCGGTGATCTCCGGTTACTGGAAGACCGAGTACGACTGCAACCTCAACGGGTTCGCCTGGCGGCTCCACGAGTACGTGTGGACGTGGCGGAAGTCGCTGCGCTACTCCGACGGCGGCTGCCAGGTGATCGGCGGTACGTCGGGCAGCCCGGTGCTCGACGCCAACCGGATGGAGATCGGCATCAACAACACGATCAACGAGGACGGCGAGCAGTGCACCCTCGACAACCCCTGTGAGCAGAACCGCAAGGGCACGATCACTGTCCACCTGCACCGCGGCTACGGCCAGGAGACTTGGCTCTTCTACACCTGCCTGACCCACAACCAGCTCGACCTGGGCAAGACCGGCTGCAAGCTGCCCTCCCCAGCCTGACCTCCATCCAGGCCGATCAGGGGCGCCACCGGCGGTGCGCCACGGCCGGCTCTCCCTCACGGACGAGCTGCAGCCGCGGCTTGGGCGCATCAGTCCGGCCGGTCTGCGGGCGGCGGCTGCCGGCCCGCCACTGCACCGGCCACTGCGCTGCGGGCCCGGCGTAGCCCTGCTCGGCGGCCGCGTGCAACGTCCAGTTCGGGTCGTAGAGGTGTGCCCGGCCGAGCGCGCAGAGGTCGGCACGTCCGGCGAGGATCAGCGAGTTGACGTCGTCGTACGACGAGATGACGCCGACCGCGATCGTGGCGATGCCGACCCGGTTGCGGATCGCGTCGGCGAACGGCGTCTGGTAGGACCGGCCGAACGCCGGCCGCTCATCCGGCGTCACCTGGCCGGTCGAGACGTCGATCGCATCGGCACCCGCTGCCTCGAACGCGGCCGCGATCTCGAGGGCGTCGTCGCCGGTGATGCCGCCCTCGACCCAGTCGGTCGCCGAGATCCGGACGGTGATCGGCTTGGCCGCCGGCCACACCTCCCGGATGGCGGCGAAGACCTCGAGCGGATACCTCAGCCGGTTGGCCAGCGAGCCGCCGTACGCGTCGGTCCGTTGGTTGGTGACGGGCGAGAGGTACGACGACAGCAGATAGCCATGCGCGCAGTGCAACTCGAGCAGGTCGAAGCCAGCCGCCTCCCCGCGTCGCGCGGCGGCCACGAACTGCTCGCGGACCTCGGCCATCTCGCCGACCGTCAGCTCACGCGGCACCTGGTTGACGCCAGGGACGTAAGCGAGCGGCGACGGACCGACGACCGGCCAGTTGCCCTCGTCGAGCGGCAGGTCGATGCCCTCCCACATCAGCTTGGTCGAGCCCTTGCGACCGGAGTGGCCGAGCTGCAGCCCTATCGCCGCAGGCGTCTCGGCGTGCACGAAGTCGACGATCCGGCGGAACGCCGCCGCCTGTTCGTCGGTGTAGAGGCCGGCGCAACCTGGAGTGATCCGCCCCTCCGGCGAGACGCAGACCATCTCGGTCATCACCAGCCCCGCGCCGCCGAGCGCCTTGCCGGCGAGGTGGGCGAAGTGGAAGTCGCCGGGCAGCCCCTCGACCGAGCAGTACATGTCCATCGCGGAGACCACGACGCGGTTGACGAGCTCGAGGTCGCGCAGCCGGAACGGCTGGAACATCGGCGGCCGCACCTCAGTGGAGCCGAAGCCGCGACGCCGCTCGTGGTCGGCGAACCACGCGTCGGCCCGCTCGACGAACTCGTGGTCGCGCAGCCGCAGGTTGTCATAGGTGACCCGCCGGCTCCGGGTCATGATGTTGAACGCGAACTGTATCGGCTCCTGGTGCACATATTGGCCGAGGTTCTCGAACCACTCCAGGCTTGCCTGGGCTGCGCGCTGCGTCGAGAGCACCACCGGTCGTCGTTCTGTCTCGTACGCCGAGAGCGCAGCTGGCAACTGGTCGTGCTCATGCAGACAGGCGGCCAGCGCCAACGCGTCCTCCATCGCCAGCTTGGTGCCGGACCCGATCGAGAAGTGCGCCGTGTGGGCGGCGTCGCCGATCAGCACGACGTTCCCGTGGCGCCAACTCTGGTTGCGCACGGTCGCGAAGCTCACCCAGCGTGAGTTGTTCGCCATCACCTTGTGCCCGTCGAGCACGTCGCCGCAAAGCTCGCGGATCAGCGCGATCGACTCCTCGTCGGACTCCCCCGGCAACGGCCCGGTCGCCTCGAACCGCCGGCTGATCGCACCGAAGCCGGCCCGCTCCCAGACCTCGTCGTGCATCTCGAGGATGAACGTGCTGCCGTGCGCGTCGTAGGGGTAGCCGTGCACCTGCATGACACCGTGCGGCGTCTCGAGGATGACGAACGTGAACGCGTCGAAGACCTTGTCGGTGCCCAACCACATGTAGCGGCAGCGGCGCAGCTCGACGCTAGGCCCGAACGTGTCGGCGTAACGGGCGCGCACCGAGGAGTTGAGCCCGTCGGCAGCGACCACCAGGTCGTGCTCGGCGGCCAGCGTGTCGACGTCGGGCGCCGGCGTCAGGAAGTGCAGCGTGACGCCCAGCTCGCGGCACCGGTCCTGCAGGATCTCCAGCAGTCGCTTGCGGCTCATCGCCGCGAAACCGTGGCCGCCGCTCGTGATCACCTCACCCTTGACGTGGACGTCGATGTCGTCCCAGCGAGCGAACTCGTGCTCCATCGCCGCATGCACCACAGGGTCGGCGTGCTCGATCCCACCGAGGGTCTCGTCGGAGAAGACCACGCCGAAGCCGAAGGTGTCGTCGGCCGCGTTGCGCTCCCACACGGTGATGTCGTGTTGCGGCCGGAGCTGCTTGGCCAGCGCGGCGACGTACAGGCCGCCCGGACCGCCCCCCACGACCGCGATCCGCACGCTCACCTCCGGGTCGGCGCTGGACGTATGTTGCGTCTGCAACGGTCGTCAGCATACCGCGAGGTGGCGGGGGTGGCGGCTACGCTGTCGTCGACCGGGCCGCCTGTCGCCGTACCAAACGACGCGGCTCTCGATCTGCAGCGGGAGGTGGTCGGTGGCGAGCGGTTTCCGGGGGTCCGCGCCCTTCACGTCGGACTGGCGGCACTTCCGTCTCAGTCGCGATGACGACGGCGTGGCGACGCTGACGTTCGCCCGCCCGGAGCGGCTCAACGCGTTGACGTTCGAGGTGTACGCCGACCTGCGCGACCTGTTGGCGGAGCTGCCGCACCGCGACGACACCAGGGCGTTGGTCCTGCGTGGCGAGGGGCGGGCCTTCTGCTCCGGCGGCGACGTCGACCAGATCATCGGTGCCACCCTGGCGATGCGGCCCGACGAGCTGCTCGCCTTCACCCGGATGACCGGCGACGTCGTGCGCGCCATGCGGGAGACGCCGGTGCCGATCGTTGCGGCGATCCAGGGGACCGCCGCCGGCGCCGGGTCGGTGCTGGCGCTGGCCAGCGACTTCAGGGTGATGGCGCGGTCGGCGACGTTCGCGTTCCTCTTCACCAAGGTGGGGCTCGCCGGCGCCGACATGGGTGCGGCGTACCTGCTGCCGCGGCTCGTCGGACTAGGTCGAGCGACCGAGCTGCTCATGCTCGGGGACACCCTTGACGCGGAGACCGCCGAGCGGTGGGGCCTGGTCACGCAGCTGGTCGACGAGGACGAGGTCGAGGAGGCCGCCGGCGCGCTGGCTCGTCGACTCGCAACCGGCCCCTGGCAGGCCTACTCGCGGACGAAGACCCTGCTCAGCCGGGAACTCGACATGGGGCTGTCGGCCGCTGTCGAGCTCGAGGCGATGACGCAGGCGCTGCTGATGAAGGGCGACGACTACCGCGAGTTCCACGCCGCCTTCACCGGCAAGCGGCCGCCGGAGTGGACGGGGCGCTGAGTGGGACGACCCGGCGACGCTCAGTGGGAGCTCGAAGACGACCAGCAGGAGCTGCTGGCATCGGTACGGCGGGCCGCTGAGCTCACGCTCATCCCGTTGGCTGCTGACCATGCCGCCTCCGGCGGTGCCGGCCACGTCGACCGGCGACTGATCCGGGCGATGGGCGACCTCGGGCTGCTGGCGAGGCTATTCCCTGCTGCCGGTACCGGCGGTGCCGGCACCGACGGGCCGGCCGACAGCGCCGTCGCCGATCGCGGCGGACAAGACCGGCCGACCGCCGCGGCGCTCGACCTCTGCCTGATGCGCGAGGGCCTGGCGACCGTCTGCACCGAGGCAGAGACGGCGTTGGCGCTGCAGGGCCTCGGCACCTACCCGCTGGTGCTGGCCGGGTCCGCCGAGGTGGTCGACCGCTGGCTGCCCGAGGTGGTCCGAGGCACGGCAGTTGCCGGTTTCGCGCTGAGCGAGGCCGAGGCCGGCTCAGACGCCGGCGCGCTCACGCTGCGCGCCGAGCCGGATGGCGAGGGCTGGCGGCTCATCGGTGAGAAGCTCTGGATCTCGAACGCGCCCGAGGCCGACCTCTATTCAGTCTTCGCCCGTACGGCGCCCGGCGGGGCGCGTGGCGTCACGGCGTTCGCCGTACCGGCAGACCGTCCGGGTCTGTCCGGAGCGCACCTGGAGATGCTCTCGCCGCACCCGATCGGCAACCTGACTTTCGACGGCGTGCCGGTCACGAGGGCCGACCTGCTCGGTGAGCCCGAGAGCGGCTTCGCGGTCGCCATGCGCACCCTCGACCTCTTCCGGCCCAGCGTCGGCGCGTTCGCCGTCGGCGTCGCGCAGGCCGCGTTCGACGCGGCAGTGCGGCATGCGCAGAGCCGGCGCGCCTTCGGGGCGCCGCTTGCCGACATGCAGTCGGTGGCGCACACGCTGGCGGAGATGAAGCTGCGGATCGAGGCGGCCCGGCTGATGGTCTACCGGGCCGGCGCCGCGTACGACGACGGCCGCGACACCGTGTCGACGACGTCGGCAATGGCCAAGCTGCTCGCGACGGAGACCGCGCAGTGGGTGGTCGACCAGGCCATCCAGGTGCACGGCGCCCGCGCGCTGCAGCGTGGCCACCTCCTCGAGCATCTCTACCGAGAGGTGCGCGCGCCGCGGATCTATGAGGGCGCGAGCGAGGTGCAGCGGTCGATCATCGCGCGGGACCTGTTGCGCGCGATCGCAGCCACCGACGGCCCGGATCGCGCTGCGCAGGGCGATCGACGCTGAAGCGGAGTCGACTGACCGCCTCGGGGCACCTCCGCAACCAGATCCCTTGACGGTCGGCACAGCGCCGAAGCCGTGGTGGCTCGCGCCGGACGCTGACCCGGTTGGGGCCGTCTGCGCCAGACCCGCGTGGTCGCCGTACCGGTCTCAGTCATATGCTCATAGGCTCCCGAAGCTTCGCGGAATTGCCCTTTGCCGCGAGGGGTCGGCGGGTCTGCCGAGTGACCTCGCAGTGAGCGTCGCGCCCTGAGAAAGGACCGTACGTGTCGATCGAGCTTCCGAAGTCCCGGTCTCTGGAGAGCAACCCGAGCCAGGACCAGCTCAAGCAGTGGGTCAGCGAGATGCCGAACGCCCAGCTCACAGAGTTCGGCAACTACAACGTCAAGGCCCGGGTGACGTCACGGTCGGCCGGTTCGAGCTTCGTCATCACCGAGGACCCATCCAGCACCCAGAAGAAGCCGATGAGCCGGGCGGACTATGCCAAGGCTGTCGAGGTGCAGGAGGCCTACATCGCCGACAAGGACATGGTTGTCGTCGAGGGCTACATCGGACCGGAGAACTCGCCGATGCGCCGGCCGGCCCGCGTGTTCATCGAGCGCTCCAACTCCAACATCCCGGCGATGCAGCAGCAGCTGTACTACCCCAAGGACGCCGACTGGCGTGAGGAGGACGCGCTCACCGTCATCTACACGCCGAACTGCAACCCACCCGAGGGGTCGCCGGACAACAGGCTGGTCACCATCGACCTCGATAACTGGGTCACCCGCGTCTTCAACATCGACTACTTCGGCGAGTCGAAGATGGGCGGCCTGCGGATGTGGATGGAGTGGGTCTTCCAGCAGGGCGCGCTGGCGATGCACTCCGGCGCCAAGGTGATCCCGACACCGAACGGCGACCGGCTGGCCCTGATCGTCGGCCTGTCGGGCACCGGCAAGACCACCACCACGTTCACCCGCCAGAACGACTCGCTGCCCGTCCAGGACGACATCGTCGCGCTGGTCTCCGGGGGCGCCGTCTACGCCACCGAGAACGGCTGCTTCGCCAAGACCATCGGCCTCGACCCCGCCGACGAGCCGACGATCTACGGCGCCCTCACCACACCCGCTGGCTGGCTGGAGAACGTCGCCGTCGACCCGGACGGCAAGGTCGACTTCTTCGATGCCTCGCACACCGCCAACGGCCGCGGCACCTTCCCGCTCGCCGACATCCCGCACTTCGACCCGCGCAAGCTCGGCAAGGCCGACTTCCTCTTGATCCTCGGTCGCACCGACAACATCGTCCCGGCCGTCGCCAAGATGAGCAGCAAGGAGCAGGCGATCGCCTACTACATGCTGGGAGAGACCACGGGCACCTCCGCCGGCGGCAAGCAGGAGGAGGGCAAGTTCATGCGGGTGCCTGGCACCAACCCCTTCTTCATGGGCCATGACTACGAGCAGGGCAACCGGCTCGGCGAGATGATCGATTCGATGGACTACGACTTCGGCGTCTACGTCCTCAACACCGGCCGGGTCGGCGGTGCCGAGGACAACCCCGACTCGAAGAAGGTCCGCATCCCCCACACGTCGGCGATCGTCAAGGCGATCGCCGAGGACACGATCCAGTGGGAGACCGACCCCGACTTCGGTTACCTGGTGGCGTCGAATGTCCCCGGGTTCGACGACCCCGAGCTGCTGCAGCCTCGCAAGCTCTACGAGCGGCTCGGCCGCGAGGACGACTACGCCCGGCTCGTCGAGCAGATCAAGGCCGACCGCAAGGCCTACATGGCCCAGCACGACGGCCTGGCATCCGGCATCGTCGACACCCTCGGCTAAACCGCCAACCGGAGCCGCCACCCCGCTGGGTACCGCCCTGTGGGTCAACCGCTCGCCGTCCCTACCCGCCCCGCCCACTCTTGCCCTGGCCGAGTCGCGACGCATCTTGATGCCTTGTGGTCGCGCGAGCGACCCAAATCCCTCAAGATCCGTTTCGACGCGGCCTCAGCCAGTCCAGCCGCCACGGCGGAGCAGGCCGCGGACCTGTTTCGCGACGGTGCCCGGTTCGTGCCGAACGGCGTAGGAGCTGAAGATGAGAAGCCGCGGCCCGATAACCGCGATCTCGTTGGCACGGAACAGGTCCCGGTCCCACTGGAGGATGTCGAGGTGGGGGATGCCATGGATCTCCACCCCGGCGTCGAACTCATCCCAACCGACGTCGAGGAAGTAGCACCCGTCCTCCCGGCGGACGGGGCGCTGCCGGCTTGGCTGAGGAAGACCGGCCCGTCGACGTATCGACTCGAAGTCTCGCTCGGGAAGAGAGTGCACACCGCCCGCCGCATCGAAGATCGACTCTCGGATGAGCGCGCGATGCCGGCAGGGGCCGCGGCGGCCAAGTGCATCGTGCAGGTCGCTGGGTCGAGCCAGTCCTTGCTGAATCCCCGCAAGCACCAGTGCCCGCGCCCGGCGGGACTCACGGGACCAGCTTGCCTCGTCGATGAGGCTACGCTGCGGCCGCGTCCGCCGCGGTTGCTTGGTCGGATGTACGTCGACGGGGTCGAGCTTCGTCGACCAATGCGGCTGCACGAAGCGGTTCGACGGTCGAAGCGCACCCTCGGGCAACACGACCTGCTGCTTCGACGTACGCGGATCGAAGCCGGTAAATCCCTCGATCGTCAACGCCGTCAACCCGGCCAAAGCCGAACGCTCCGGGCATGAAAGCAGAGCGCACCAAGCCCGCTGAAGGTCTGTTAGCGGCCCGTTGTGGAGCACGAGAACACCTCGCACCGGGCGTTGCCAACGGTGGCCGGCGATCTGCGCCCGCACCTCGCCCCGGTTGAAGAGTTGCAGCGCCTGAGCCGCACTGACCACACCCTCCTGCTCGAAAACCACCGAGGCGTCGCGGTCAATCAAGCGTCCGACGCCGACCAGAGGGAGCGGCCTCTGGCGGGAACATGGGCGGCGGATATGAAGCACGACGCCACGGTGTCGGCTGTCGAGGGGTGTTCCAACGCTCAGCTTGCGGGTTGGGGACCGACCACGCCTTGCCCTGGATCGGTGCACGGATGCGACGTGCCGACGGATCTTGAGCAGTTGTGGTCGCCCGAGCGACCCAAATCCCTCAGCATCCATCCGGCAGGACGCGGTCGCCGACGGATCTTGAGCAGTTGTGGTCACGCGAGCGACCCAAATCCCTCAAGATCCGTCGGGAAGCGCGGGGTTAGTCGGGGGCGGAGGTGTCGCGGAGTCGGAAGCGCTGGAGCTTGCCGGTGCTGGTCCGCGGTAACTCGGTGACGAACTCGATCGCTCGCGGATACTTGTACGGCGCGATGCGGGCCTTGACGAAGTCCTGCAGCTCCTTCGCCTTGGCCCCCGCCTGCTGCTCCTCCCTCACCGGCCCGGACGCGTCGGCCAGCACGACGAAGGCCTTGACGATCGAGCCGCGATCATCGTGCGGGACACCGATCACCGCGCACTCGGCGACGTCCGGGTGAGCGAGCAGCGCCTCTTCCACCTCCGGCCCCGCGATGTTGTAACCCGCCGAGATGATCATGTCGTCGCTGCGGGCCTGATACCAGAAGTAGCCGTCCTCGTCCCGCATGAAGGTGTCGCCCGTGATGTTCCAACCGCCTTGCACATAAGCGGTCTGGCGGTCGTCGGCGAGGTAGCGGCAGCCGGTCGGGCCCTTGACGCCGAGGCGGCCGACCTCGCCGTCAGGTAGCTCTTCGCCGTTCGGGCCGAGGATCGTCGCCCGGTAGCCCGGCACTGGCAGTCCGGTCGACCCTGGACGGATGTCGTCCTCGGCCGAAGAGACGAAGATGTGCAGCATCTCGGTCGAGCCGATGCCGTCGATGATCCGCACTCCGGTGGCGTCGCAGAACGCGTGCCAGGTAGCGGCGGGCAGATGCTCGCCCGCGGACACACAGCTGTGCAGCGCGCTGAGCCGGTCGGTCCGGCCCGCGGCCAGCATGGCGCGGTAGGCGGTCGGCGCGGTGAAGCAGGTCGTCACGCCGTGCTCGGAGATGAGATCCGCGAGCTCGTCAGGCGACGCCTTCTCCACCAGCAGCGACGCGGCGCCGACCCGCATCGGGAAGACCACCAGCCCCCCCAGCCCGAAGGTGAAGGCCAGCGGCGGCGTCCCGGTGAAGAGGTCGTCCGGCTTGGGCTTGAGCACGTGCCGCGAAAACGTGTCGGCGTTGGCGAGCACGTCGCGGTGGAAGTGCATGGTGGCCTTCGGCCGGCCGGTTGTGCCCGACGTGAAGGCCAGCAGCGCCACGTCGTCCGCGGCGGTGTCGACCGGCATGAAGGCGTCGGTACGCCGAGCGGCTCGGGCCAACACGTCGTCGGGACCGCCGTCGCCGTACAACGCGATCCGGGCCTCGCCCATGTCCGCGGCCAGCAGGTCATCGGCGAACCGGCCATCGCACAGCGCCACATCGATCCTGGCGATCTCGTGGACGGTGCTGAGCTCGCCGGGCCGCAGCAGCGGCATTGTGGTCACCACGACACCACCCGCTCGCAGCACGGCCAACCAGCAGATGACGAGCTCGGGGTTGTTGGGCCCGCGCAGCAAGACCCGGTTGCCGGGGACCACGCCGAACTCGTCGACGAGGGCACCGGCCAGCTGGTCGGCGGCGCGCCGCACCTCGCCGTACGTCATCGACCGCCCGTCGGGCGAGACCAGACAGCGCCGATCCGCCCCCACCGCAGCGATCGTCGCGTCGAGCAGCTCGACGCCACAGTTGAGGCGCTCGGGATACTGCACGTCGGGCAGATCGAAGCGAAGCTCCGGCCAGGTCTCGAACGGCGGCAGGTTGTCTCGGCAGAACGTGTCGACGTGGGCCGATCGTGACAACTGCATGCCGGGCCTCCCGCAGCCGAGGTAGTGGGTCGTCTGGGGCTGAGTATTCCCTGTCGATGACGGCAGTCAAGGTGGCACCACACCGGACGTAGGGCGAGTCGGCCCACTCGCTATGGTGCTCGCGTGCCCGCAACGGACAGGGCCTCGGCGCCGCCTGCCTCTTCGCAACGGGCGACGCCTGCGCCGGTGCAACCGCGGTCGCTGATCGTCACCGTGTATGGGCTCTACGCCCGCGACGAAGCGGGCTGGATCGGCATCGCGACGCTGATCCGCATGCTCGCGGAGATCGGTGTCGACGAGCAGGCGGTGCGCTCGTCGGTATCGCGGCTGAAGCGCCGTGGATTCCTGGAGTCCGCCCGCGTCGACGGGGTCGCCGGCTATGCGCTGACGGCCGCAACCCGACAACTGCTCGACGACGGCGACCACCGGATCTTCCACCGCCCGCGGGCGCGCCTCGCCGACGGCTGGTTGCTCGCGGTCTTCAGCGTGCCCGAGAGCGAGCGCACCAAGCGACACCTGCTGCGCTCCCGGCTGAGCTGGCTGGGCTTCGGCACGGTGTCGGCGGGGGTCTGGATCGCGCCGGCCCAGCTCGAGCAGGAGGCCCGCGATGTGCTGTCGAGGTACGCACTGTCGACGTACGTCGACCTCTTCCACGGAGACCACCTCGGCTTCGGCGAGCTCCGGATCGAGATCGAGCGCTGGTGGGATCTGGCCTCGCTGCAGCAGATGTACGACGACTTCACCGCCGCCTATCGGCCGCTGCTTGCCACCTGGGTGGCAGGCCAGGGCAGCGCCGACGGTCAGGCGTTCGCCGACTATGTCCGCGCGCTGACCGCCTGGCGGCGGCTGCCCTACCTCGACCCCGGGCTGCCCGACGAGGTGCTGCCGGCCGGTTGGCGAGGTAGCTCGGCCGGCGACCTCTTCGCGGCGCTGCGCGAGCGATTGGCCCCGGCGGCGCAGGCGTACGTCAGCACGCTGATCCCGGCCACGGGCCGATCTCAGCCGGTCAGCGAGAATCGACGAGATGCCGATCAGTGACGTGAGCGTTCGGCTCGCCCTGCCCGAGGACGCCAAGGCGATCGCCGCCGTCCAGGCACGGGCCTGGCAGTCGTCGTACTCCGACATCGTGCCTGCGGAGGTTCTCGCGGCGTTGCCGGTGGAGATGTTCGCCGCGAAGTGGCGCGACTCCATCGAGCGCCCGGTCGAAGCCAAGCAGCGGGTGCTCGTCGCGCTGGAGCGGACCACCGTGCGGGGCTTCACCACGACGTCCCCGGGCGCGGACCCCGACGCCGACCCCAGCACCGAGGGCGCCATTGCCGAGCTGGCCGTCGATCCCGACCACCGCGGCCAAGGCCACGGGTCTCGGCTGCTGCATGCCGCCGCCGACACTTTGCGCGCCGATCGGTTCGAGCAGGCGACGATCTGGGTGAACTCGAGCGACGACGACCTGCGTGCCTTCCTGCTCGATCAGGGCTGGGCGCCCGATGGCGCCATGCGTGAGCTCGACCTGTACGGCGACGGCTCGGTCACCATCCGTCAGGTCCGGCTGCACACCAACCTGCGCCCCGACTGACCGGAGCACGCGTTGACCGGCCAAGGTTGCAGCGTCGAGCGGCCAAAGTTGCAGTGTCGAGCGGCCAAAGTTGCTGGATCGAGCGGCCAAACTCGTTTCTTTGCCAACTGCCTAGGGCCGTTCAACCTGCAACAGCGAAGGGTCACGGGTCGAGGATCGCGAAGCCTTGGATCTCGACGACGGCTGCGTCGTCCCACAGCCGGCTGACGCCGACGGCGGCCATCGCCGGGTAGTCCCGGCCGACCAGCCGCCGCCAGACGGCACCGATAGCGGTGCCCCGGCTCCGGTAGTCGGCGAGGTCGACGGCATACACGGTCAGGCTGGCGAGCTGGTCCGGCTGGCCGCCAGCCGCCCGCAAGGCCGCCAGTAGGTTGCCGAGCGCGACCTCGAACTGCTCGACCACATCGGAGCCGACGACCCGGCCTTCGGCGTCGAGCGCCGTCTGCCCGGCCAGCAGCACCACCCGGCCGGACCCGACGACGGCATGAGAGAACCCGCTGGCCCGGCTGAGGTTTGCGGGATTGATGCGCTCCAGGCTCACGACTGGACCGCCCCGCCGTCGACGTTGATGCCCTGTCCGTTGACGGTGTCGGTCGCCACGCAGAACCAGACGGCCTCTGCGACCGCCTCGGCGCTCACCAGCCGGCCGGTCGGCTGTTTGTTCTCCAGAATCGCCCGGGCCTGCTGCTCGGTGCGACCCGTCTTCGCCACGATGCCGGCGATGCTCGCATCGGTCATCGGCGTGTCGACGTACGCAGGACAGACAGCATTGACCGTGACGCCGGTGCGGGCCAGCTCCGCGGCGGCCGAGCGGACCAGCCCGAGCACGCCGTGCTTGCTGGCGGTGTACGCGGCGATGTAGGGCTCGCCGATCTTGGCAGCCACCGACGCCACGACGACGATGCGGCCCCGGCCGGTCTCGACCATCCGGGGAACCGCGCGCCGGATGCAGCGGAACGGCGCCGTGAGGTTGACATCGAGCATCCGCTGCCAGTCCTCGTCGGAGGTTCTCTCCAGCCGGGCGGAAACGCCGACGCCGGCGTTCGCCACCAGCACCTCGACGGGTCCCCACTCGGACTCGACCCGTCCGAACACCTCGTCGACTGCTCCGGCAGCTGTGATGTCCGCAGCGTGTACCAGGGTCGGGCCGCTGCACAGCTCAGCTGTCTCGCGCAGCTGACCCTCATGCCGCGCGGTGAGGGCGACGGCGTACCCCTCACTGCTCAACCGCCGGGCGACCGCCCGGCCGATGCCTCGTCCTGCACCGGTGACAAGCGCGACCCGTCGAGCCCTGCCGCCCGAAGGCCGCGGCATCGCTGCCGCGGTGTCGTCCGACCGGTAGGTTGCCACGCAGCCGACCCTAACCACCCGCTGGAGCACTTGGCTGGACGTGTCCTGAGGGATTGCGATTGCGGTAGCCCGAGCGACCCGCATCTCTCAAGATCGGTCGTCCCCGCGACGAAACTTGAGGGATTGCGGCGGCTCCGGCGACCCGAATCCCTCAAGACCAGTCTCGAGGAGGACCAAGGGGCAACATTAGGGTGGCGGGCGTGAGCAACCCGGTGTTGGTCGTGGTCGGAGCCGGCCCGGGCATCGGCGCGGCCGTCGCCCGACGGTTCGGCAATGCGGGGTACGACGTCGCGCTGATCGCCAGGTCCGAGGCCAAGCTCGAGCAGCTCGGCATGGCGCTGCAGGACGAGGGAATCACCGCCGGATGGACGGACGTCGACATCACCGACCGTGATCGGCTGGAGGCGGCGATCGGCAGGTTCGGCGCGCATGCCGGGCACATCGACGCGCTGCACTTCAATCCCAGCGTGACGCGGCTGAAGGGTCCGTTGGAGCTGACCGCTGACGACCTGCTGGCCGATGTCGACCTCGGCATCGCCAGCCTGCTCACGGCGGTCCAGGCGGCGGTGCCGTCGATGCCGGCCGGCGCCCGCGTCCTGGTCACGGGCAGCATCAGCGCCGACCGGCCCTGGGTCGAGGCGGCCTCACTCGGCGTACAGAAGGCCGGACTGCGCAACCTCGTCCTCGCTCTGGACGCCGCATTGGCCGAGCGTGGGGTGCGGGCGATGACGCTTACCATCGCCGGGGTGCTCGCGGCGGACACGCCGTTCGCGCCGGAGCACGTAGCCGAAGCCCTGTTCGCCGCCGCACAGACCCCGGACGCCGACTGGCGCCCCGAAGTCCTCTTCACCGGCGCCTGACCGGTCGGGGCTCCCCCCTCGCATCAACGCCGACGGGTGACGCTTTGCGCGTCCAGGAATCACGGCTCAGCATCGACGGAGCGGGGTGCGTCCGCCTCATGCCTTCATGAGACGAGCCAGCGGACGGCATGCAGCCTCTCGTACGTCGGCCGGGCAGCTTCGGCGACAGCCGCGCCGGCGCCCGACAGCTCGACCTCCCGCGGCCGATACGGCTCGAAACCGGTCGAGCGCCACACCGCCGAATACCAGTGCAGTCCCCACACCCCGTCACTCGCACGAGGCCCGGCCGGCCACTCCACCATGCCTGCCTCGTACGGCACCCCGACGAGGTCGCAGAGGGCTCGCGAATACGCCTCCGGGTCACGCAGAAAGTCGGCCGTGTCGATCACCGGCGGCGCAGCGCCGATGTCCGACAGCTCGTCGTACAGCACACCGAGCTGACCGACGCCGACGTCGGCAGCGTCGACGTGCGGACGCGAGCGCAGATAGGACGCGACGACTTCGCGCGGGTCGCGGATCAGGAGGACGTTGGTGAGCTGCCCGATCCAACCACGGTCCATCTCCGGCGTCAGGTGATGGACCATCTGCTTGGAGTAGGCGACCCGCACACCAGCCGGAGCAGGCGCAAGCAAGCCCGCAACGACCGTGCGCCAGTCGGTCTCGCCGGACGCCAAGACCTCCTCGCGCCCTGGATGGTCCACTCCGCTGACGGCGAGGTAGTGGGCGTAGAAGGGCTCGTCGACCACCACCGTGTCGGAGCGGTTCTCCCACGACCGCATCATCGCGGTGGAGATGTTGCGCGGCCCGGACCAGACAGCGAGCCGGACGAGCGCGGACTCGCCGACCGACGACTCACCCGGCCCCCGCTCAGCCATCCGCCGTCAGCTTGCCGCCATCAACCTGATCGGACTGCGCAGCCCGCTCCGCCACGTCCGCTTCCACCATCTCTTGATAGAGCCGCCGCAGCTGGTGCATGACCGGCCGCTCCCCCGGTGCTGACCCGATCGCCCGCCCGTCGACCTCGCGCACGGGCACCAGCCCGGCGAAGGTGCCGGTGACGAACGCCTCGTCGGCACCGTAGACATCGGTCAGGCTGAAGTTGCGTTCGTACGTCGGCAGGCCGGCCCGGCGGCTCACCCGCAGCACGTTGGCTCGGGTGATGCCGCCCAGGCAGTAGTCACCGGTCGATGTCCAGAGCTCGCCACCGCGGACGATGAAGAAGTGCGTGGAGTTGCACGTGGCCACGAACCCGTGCGGGTCGAGCATCAGCGCCTCGTCGGCGCCGGCGGTGTAGGCCTGGATGCAGGCGGTGATGTCGTTGAGCTTGCTGTGGGAGTTGAGCTTGGGGTCGACGGTGTCGGGTCCCGGTCGCCGTACGTGCACGGTGAAAAGCCGGATGCCGCGCTCGACCACGATGGGGCTCGGCTCCTTGTGCTCGCAGACGATGACCACCGTGGCCGGTCCGATCGTCATCCGTGGGTCCTGGTACGGCGTCGACTTCACGCCACGGGTGACCATCAGCCGGACGTGGACACCGTCGGTCATGTCGTTGGCCGCCAACGTGCGCGCGATCGCGGCGCTGATCTGCGCCCGGTCCATGCCGATGTCCAGCGCAATCGCCTTCGCCCCGGTGAACAGCCTGTCGAGATGCTGGTCGAGGAAGGCAGGCTGGCCGCGGCGGATGCGGATGCCTTCCCAGACGCCGTCGCCGAGCACGAAGCCGGCGTCGAACACCGAAACGACGGCCTGCTGCCGGGGCACCAGCTCTCCGTTGACGTAGACGAGGACGTCGGCATTGCGCTCGTCCTCGCCATAGTCGTGCGTGCCGTGCAGCATCTCGCCCGCCCCGGCCGCCTCGATCGCGTCGCTCATATTGACCTCCTCCGCGCCAGCGCCCAGTCTGCCCACCGCCTCACCCGACCAGACACCGCCGGCGAACGTCTAGCCGGGACGGCCGATCTCTGGTTGAATGATCGGCGGTCAGCCCCCTGTTCAAGGGGAAATGCATGAAGCGCATCCTCGTCGTCATCGGCGCCTGCCTGTTGGCGGCCGCCATCGCCCTCATCCCTCAGTTCGGCTCAGCGCACCAGACCGGTCCGATGGCCATGACACGACACGGCAATCAGACCGGTTCGGCGGCAATGACGCAGGTCAGCAGCCACGCCGGTTCGGGGACCCAGCCCGACATTCGCCGATTGTCCGGCACGGTCGGGCCAGACATGACGATCACCATGTCGAAGTCCAAGACCGTGGCGGGCAGGTACTCGATCACCATCAACGACAAGTCCGCCCTGCACAACTTCCACCTGATGGGCCCCAACGGAGTCAGCAAGGCGACCGGCGTAGCCTTCGTCGGCACCGTCACCTGGCGGGTGCACCTGGTGGCCGGCACCTGGAAGTTCCAGTGCGACGTCCACCCGCTGACCATGCACGGCACGCTGAAGGTGGTCACTAGCTGACCTCACTGGCTGACCTCACTGGCTGA
>JAICMS010000207.1 GCA_025929075.1 Propionibacteriales bacterium | reverse complement strand
CGACAAACTGACCGACCTGACGGCGGACGGGTTCGCCGCGCGGGAGCATCTCATCCGCCGGGCCCGCGATGCGATGGGACGGGCCGAGCCGGCCGACGAGCGCGAGCGCATCGCCAAGGAGGCCTTCCTCGAGCGGCTCGGTGTGCAGCTCGACCAGTACGAGGCCGGTGCGCCGCAGACCCGGATCAGCGTGCTGACCAGCCAGCTGCACGCCATCCGCGAGGCGTTCGACCTGATGGACACCGGCTCCGAGGAAGGTTGGCGCAACATAGACGCCAGGCTCGCAGCGATCGCGGCAACACTCGCCGGCTACCGAACAACGCTGCTCGACGGGGCTCAGCACGGCAGGGTGAGCGCGAAGCGGCAGATCGCTGCCGTGGTCGACCAGGTCAACGCCTGGACCGGACAGCAGGGCGAAGGCGGCGACTTCTTCGCGGAGCTCGTCCAGCCGGCCGACGTACCCGACAGCCTGAAGAAAGACCTGCAGCAGCACGCAACACAGGCGCGGGACGCGTACGCCGCCTTCGCCGAGTTCCTGCACACCGAGGTGCTGCCGCTCGCCCGGGAGCGGGACGCCGTCGGGCGTGAGCAGTACGCACGTGACTCCCGCTACTTCCTCGGCGCCACCGTGGACCTCGACGAGACCTACGCCTGGGGTTGGCAGGAGCTCGACCGGATCGAGCGCGACATGGCGGATGTGTCCCGTCAGATCGTCGGCGCCGACGCGACCGGACTCGATGGCAAGGACCTGATCGACGCCGCGGTCGAGCGGCTCGACAGAGATCCAGGCCGCACGATCAAGGGCCGCGACGCGTTCCGCGACTGGATGCAGCAGCTCGCCGACACCACGATCACCGAGCTCGCCGACGTCCACTTCGACATCCCAGAACCGGTGCGCCGGATCGAGTGCTGCCTCGCGCCGACCAACGACGGCGGTATCTACTACACCGGCCCCAGCGAGGACTTCACCAGACCGGGCCGGATGTGGTGGGCGGTGCCGGACGGCATCGACGACTTTTCGACCTGGCGCGAGGTCACGACCGTGTACCACGAAGGTGTCCCCGGCCATCACCTCCAGGTCGGCCAGACCGCCTACCGCAGCGAGCTCCTCAACCGCTGGCAACGCACGATGTGCTGGGTCTCCGGCCACGGCGAGGGCTGGGCGCTCTATGCCGAGAGGTTGATGGACGACCTCGGCTACCTCGCCGACCCCGGTGCCAAGCTCGGCATGCTCGATGGGCAAGGCTTCAGAGCCGCTCGCGTCATCGTCGACATCGGCATGCATCTGGAGCTGGAGATCCCGCAGGACAACCCGTTCGGCTTCCATCCCGGCGAGACCTGGACGCCCGAGCTCGGCCTGGAGTTCCTCCGCCAGCACTGCCGGATGGAGGACGCGGTGATCCGGTTCGAACTCAACCGCTACCTCGGCTGGCCCGGCCAGGCGCCGTCGTACAAGGTCGGCGAGCGGATCTGGCTGCAGGCCCGCGACGAGGTACGCCGACGCAAGGGCGCCGACTTCGACCTCAAGGCCTTTCACCGCGCCGCTCTCGACCTCGGGGCGCTCGGACTGGACCCGCTCTATGACTCGCTGACCCGGTTGTGACGGCGGGCGGCAAAGGAGAGGGCCGCCGGTCGATCCGGCTGGTGCTCGCGTCCGCTTCGCCCTCCCGGCTGGCCACCCTGCGGGGGGCCGGCATCGAGCCCACCGTCGTCGTCTCCGGCGTTGACGAGGAGGCGGTCGACGAGCAGCGCCCGGACAAGCTCGCGGGCATGCTGGCCACGCTGAAGGCACAGGCAGTGGCGAGGCGGTTGCCTTCACCGGACCGCGGCGAGCGGGTGCTGGTGTTGGGCTGCGACTCGGTGTTCGAGCTCGACGGGTCGCCGTACGGGAAGCCGGCAGCGCCGGCGATTGCCGTGCAACGGCTGGCGGCCATGCGCAACCGATGCGGCATCCTGCACACTGGCCATCACCTGATCGACCCGGGCACCGACCGCGAGTTGTCCGAGGTTGCGTCGACGACCGTCTGCTTCGGGCCGATGAGCGACGCGGAGATCACCGCGTACGTCGCCACCGGAGAGCCGCTGCAGGTCGCCGGGTCGTTCACGATCGAGGGGTACGGCGGCGCGTTCGTCGAGCGGGTCGACGGCGACCCGAGCAACGTGTTGGGGCTGTCGCTGCCGCTGCTGCGCCGGCTGGTCGCCGACCTCGGCGTCTTCTGGCCGGACCTGTGGTCGAAGGTGGGGACGTCGAACCCGTGAGACTTCCCCGTACGACCGGCAACAAGCGGGCCACGGATTAGGCTTCCTCAGTTGCCCTGTTGACGCCACGAAGGGATCCGTCGCCTCGATGACAGACCGCGCCCGCAACACCGAACGCAAGCCCTCCCGCGTCCGCACCGGCCGCGTCAGCACCGTCCAGCGGCTGACCCCGGAGATGATCCGGGTGGTCTTCGACGGGCCGGACCTCGCCGCGCTGCCGCTCGACGGGTTCACCGACGCCT
>JAICMS010000014.1 GCA_025929075.1 Propionibacteriales bacterium | reverse complement strand
GCTGTGGGTGATGCCGGCATGACGTCGGTGGTTGAGACGCAAACGGTCCCGGTGAACCTCCTTCGGCGGGCCGCACCCTGGGTGGTGGCCGGCGCCAGCGCCGCCGCGCTCGTGATTTCCGGCGTCCTCGGCTGGACGAACCACGCGCCGGTCTCCGACGGGCGGTTGGGCGCATCCGACGTCGGCTGGTTCCTCTCCTATCTCGCCTTCGTGTGCATCGGCGCCCTCGTGGTCAGCCGCCACCGCGACAACCGGATCGCGAAGCTCATGCTGCTGGCCGGGTCGTTCAACGCCTTCGCCCAGCTGGCCCTGCAGTACGCGATCTGGGGGATCGTGCGGCACCCCGGGTCGCTGCCCAGTGCCGACATCATGGCCTGGTTGTCGTCGTACCTCTGGGTTCCCTCGATCGCAACCGTCATCGTCGTCGCGGTATACCTTCCGACGGGCCGGCTCCCGACTCGGCGGTGGGCCTGGCTGCCAGTCGCACTTGTCGTGACGACGGTCGTGGTGGTCGGGCTCAGCGCCATCGACTGGTGGCCGCTTCGCGGTGCCGACCTGCTGCTCACCTCGTCACAGGACAAGTTGTCAGGCACGGCTGCCTGGATGGCTGTCGCCTGGTTGTGGCCGGTGGTCTCGTTGTGCGCGGTCGCCGCGCTGTTCTCAATCGTCGTCCGCTATCGGCGGTCGAGAGGTCTCGAGCGGCAGCAGCTGAAGTGGCTCATGTGGGCCGCCGCCGTCTCCGCTCCGTTCGTGGTGATCTCGGAGCTGACGCGCGAGGGAAGCGCTCTCTACACCGTGGCGCAAATCCTCAACTCGCCGGTGTTCTTCGCGGTGGCGATCGGCTTCGCGGTGATGCGCTACCGGCTCTACGACATCGACCGGATCGTCAGCCGCACCGTCTCTTACGCCCTCGTCACGGCGCTGTTGATCGGCCTGTACGTCGGCTGCGTGGCGCTGACCACGTCGGTGCTGGCCTTCGGGTCCTCCTTCGGCGTCGCCGCCTCGACGCTCGCGGCGGCAGCCGCCTTCCAGCCGCTCCGTCGCCGGGTGCAGCGAATCGTCGACCGGCGCTTCGACCGCGCAGCCTACGACGCCCAGCGCACGGTCGAGGAGTTCAACGCCCGACTGCGCGACCGGATCGACGTCGACGGCGTGCGTGTCGAGTTCCTCGAAACGGTGACGACGGCTGTCGCTCCTGCCACCGTCACGATCTGGCTGGCGGACGCATGACGACGTACCCGCACGACACCCTCGCCCGCCCCAAGACGACGGTGATGCAACGTGTGGTGACAGGCGCCGGGCGTCTTCTCGTTCGGCATGCGCGCGTCGTCGCGGGCACTGCGGCCGTCATCATGCTGGCCTCCTGCGTGGCGTCGACGATCGCCATCCCCGCCATGGGCGAGTCGTGGAGCGAGCTGATCCTGTGGCCGGCCGTGGCCAGCTTCGTCATCTCGGGATGGCTGCTCGCCGTACGGGTGCCACACAACCCGGTCGGCTGGCTGCTGCTGATGACGGCGGTCGGACTGAGCTTCCTGCCTTGGTCCGTGTTGTCGTCATGGATGATCATGCACGGCGTCGACGCCGGTCGCTGGACTGGTGGCCTGGCGAACTCGTCGTTCGTGCTGGACGTCGGCGGGCTGGCCCTGTTGCTACCGCTGCTCTTCCCGGACGGGCGACTGCCCTCGGCTCGCCGGTGGTGGCGGATCGTGCTCGCCGCTGACCTTGTGTACATGGTGCTTGCCGCCTTCAACATCTTCGAGGTCGGCAACCTCGACATCCCGGTGCTGCACCGCAAGGTGGCGAACCCATACGGCATCGGGGCGATACACAGCACGGTCGTGGCCCTCATCACCATCTCCGCGCCGATGCTGCTGATCGGCTTCATCGGATCCTTCAGCGCGATCGTCGTGCGCTGGCGAGGCGCCGGGCCGGTGCAGCGGGCCCAGATGAAGTGGGTCGTCCCGGCGCTGGTCCTCGCGCCGGTGCCGTTCATCCTGCACGACTGGGCGCAGCCGGTGAGCGACACGCTGATGACCTTCATACTGCCGATGGTGCCGATCGCGATTGCCATCGCGGTCCTCCGTTACCGGCTCTACGAGATCGACCGGATCATCAGCCGTGCTGTCGCCTATCTGCTCGTCACCGGCGTGCTGGTCGGCGTGTACGTCGGCTGCATCGTCCTGGCCGACGCCCTCCTCCCGACGCGGTCATCCTTCGGGGTCGCTGCCTCGACACTGGCGGCGGCAGCGCTGTTCCAGCCGGTACGCCGACGGGTGCAGGCGGTCGTCGACCGGCGCTTCAACCGGCAGCGGTACGACGTCGCGCGCACCATCGACGCGTTCGCGGTCCGGCTGCGCGACGAGGTCGACTCCGACGCGATCCGAACCGATCTCGTCGGCGTCGCCGCAGCCTCGATGGAGCCAGCAAGCATCTCGCTGTGGGTAGCCTCATGACCGGTCGCGAGGGCTCGAATGGTGTGGCCGGCCGGCGTACCACCGTTGTGGCCTGGCTGCTCGGCTGTCTCGGGCTCACCTGCTCTGCTGCAGCATTCGTTTTCTACGGCCTCGGCGGACACCGAGTCGTCGTCATCTACGGCAACGAGATCGGGATCACCGTCGGCTTCTGTGCGGTCGGTGCGCTGATCGCGGCGCGGGTGCCGCGGAACGCGATCGGCTGGCTGATGCTCGCTACCGGCGTGGTGTCGGCAGCGGGGTTCGTGACGCTGGTGTGCCTCGGCTGGCTCGGCCACGCAACGGTCGTCGGAGCGCCGCGATGGCTCACCACGTTCGCCGAGATGACCTGGATGCCGGGGTCTATCACGCTGTTCACGCTGGTGCCGCTGCTGTTCCCGACCGGCCGGCCGCCTAGTCCTCGCTGGCGAATCTTGGTGTGGACGTCGGCCATCGGAACGGCGATCTGCATCGTCGGCGTGGCCACCGGCACGCACCGTTGGGTCGACTTCCACACTGTGAACGGGCTTTACCACCCGGCGGTGGCACAGGTCATTTTCGTCGGCCTGCCCTTGGTCGCAGGCAGCGTCGTCGGAAGCATCGCCTCGGTGGTGGTGCGCTACCGCCGGTCGCACGGTGCCCTGAAAGAGCAACTGCGCTGGTTCGTCTGGGCCGCAGTCCTTGCCACTGTCGCCATCACGCCAGTCCTCGCTTCTGGCGCGCACAACGCGATCACGATCGCTGTGCAGTTCCTCGCGGTGGTGGCCCTTCCTGCGGCGATCGGCATCGCGATCCTGCGCTACCACCTCTACGACATCGAACGGGTGGTGAGCCGCTCGGTCACTTACGCCTTGGTCACGGCGCTGCTGGTGGCGCCGTATGTCGTGCTCACGGTTGCCGCGAGCCGGCTGGCGCGCGGATCCGACGTCGCCGTCGCGGCCTTGACCCTAGCGACCTTGGCGCTGTTGCGGCCCGTGCGTCGGCGGGTGCAGACCCGCGTCGACCGTCGCTTCAACCGGCAGCGGTACGACGCGGCGCGCACGATTGACGCGTTCGCTGGCAGATTGCGCGACGAGGTCGACCCCGACACCGTGCGCGAGGACCTGGTCGCCGTCACCGTGGTCGCGATGGAACCGTCGGTCGTGTCGGTGTGGGTCACATGACCGGGCGGCGCCATTGCGGGATTGCCGTCGGCTATGGAGTTCTGTGTGGGCTCGCGGCCGTCGCCGCGGTGATCATCCTGGCGGCACACCTGGTGAGCCGGCGTGGTGGGCTCTACGAAAGCTCGGGCTTCACTCTCGCGCTGGGGACCTGGGCGGCCGGCCTTGGTCTGCTGCTCCTGCTGCGTCGGCCGACCCAACGCCTCGGGTGGATCGTCGCCTCGCTCGGCGCAACGGTATTGCTGCAGACGCTCGTCGACGTCTATGCCGCCTACTCGGTGCACGTTCACGCCCTCCCCGGCGCTCCCGCCCTGTTCGTGCTCGACCAGCTGCCGTCAAGTTTGTTGCTCGCGCAGATCACGGCCACGCTGCTGCTCTTCCCGACCGGAGCATTACCGAGCGCGCGTTGGCGCTGGGTCGGGTGGGCCGTCGTCGTCGACACCGCGTTGGCGCTGCCCGGGCGGTTCACCGGACCGGCGGCATTCGACTCACTTCCGCGACTGACCAACCCGCTGCACCTGCATGCGCCGGTGTTCAGCGCGTTGGCCAGCGCAGCGAACATTGCGAGCATCGTCCTCCTACTCCTCGCCGTCAGCAGCGTCGTCGTGCGTTGGCGGCATGGAGACACAGCGACCCACGACCAGATCAAGTGGCTCGTCGCGGCAGCCGGTATCTGGCCGGTGGTGATCGCGGTTCTTCTGCTCACCCCGACGTCGTTCTCCAACAGCAGGTGGGGCGAGTTCCTGTTCGCGCTACCGATCGCCGCGATGCTCGCAGCGATCGCGATTGCGGTCCTGCGCTACCGGCTGTATGAGATCGACCGGATCATCAGTCGCAGCCTTTCGTACGCCGTCGTCACCGGCATGTTGGCGGCTGCGTACGTCGGCTGTGTTGCGCTCTGCACCCGCGCGCTCCCGCTGTCGTCGTCGGTCGCGGTGGCGATTGCCACTCTGGTCGTCGCGTCGGCGTTCAACCCGCTGCGCCGCAGGGTCCAGGTCGCCGTGGACCGCCGCTTCAACCGGGAACGCTACGACGCCGCCCGCACGATCGACGCATTCGCGATCCGCCTTCGCCACGAGGTCGACCCCGACACCGTACGTAGGGATCTGATCGGCGTCGCCACCGCAACCGTCGAACCCGCATCGGTGTCGCTCTGGGCACCTGGTCGGTCAGCTTCGCGCCAATAGCGGGCGCGGGCCAGTGCGCCGTTCGGGGGACGTTCGTCGTCGTTCTAGCGCACGGGAATTGACCGAAACCTTGGCTGGATCAGGTTGCGATCACCCGACTGGCGAACTCCGATACCAGCTGGGCGAAGCGGTGAGGCTCGGTGTGGTGGACGAGGTGCCCTCCGTCAGGCCACACGACGACCTCGGCCTGGGGCACGTGCGTACGCAGGTGCTCGACCACCGGCGCCGGAACCTCGTGCCCGGCCAGGTAGAGGTAGGGCACCGAGATGCGGTCGAGCATCTCGTCGACGGTCGCCTGCAGCTCAGCCGGCGACGTGGTCAGGACGGCGTGCCAGTGATCCAGGACGACGTCCTGGCTGATGTACCGGGTGTCCATCACGCGGCTGCGCTCCGGCTCTGGGAGCTCCTCGACACCGATGCTCTGCTCGAATGGGGCGAAGGCCTCGGCAAAGCTGGGGCCGCGAAGCCGCTCGGCGAGCTGCTGGACGAAGGTGGCGAACGGCGCCACCAGCACCGGCTGGTCTACGTTCACCACGCCGGCCGTCGGGTGGGCCGCTCCGTAGCCCGTTGCCAGGAGACCACCGGCAGAGTGGCCGACGACCACGGGCTGGTCGACGTCGATCTCGGCCAGAGTCATATGCAGTCGCTCGACGACGACCCGTGGATCGGCGGCGGAGCCGTCCGACTCGCCGTGGCCCGGCAGGTCGACGGCCACCACGCGGTGGTGCTCGGCGAGCAGTTCGGTGATGGGATCCCATGTCCGGCGGCTGAACGTCAGCCCGTGGATCAGGACGACGGACGTCCCTTCGCCTCGAACATCGAGCGCCAAGCCGCCGCTGCGATTCCTTGCCATGACCGAACCTCCGAATCGGTGCCGAGAGTGTCCGCCCGGCGCGCCGAGCTGTCAACGGTGCTCGCTCGAGCCGGCGCCTCGCCGGGGCACGCCTGGTTCCGGGCCAGGTCCTCACCCGGAGCACTCCACGGCGATCCGAGCGCAATAGCCTCGACGCCGTCGCCGCGCAGACCCGGTGAGATTTTCGTCGCTCGAGCGCTCAAAATCTCACCCGGTCTCCGCTGCGAGGCAGCCTGGTGAGCGCCGAGGACCATACGCCGTGTCCGTAGTGGATACGCCTACTGAGTGTTCGCCTCGCCACGTCCCGCCCGGCGGGCACGGCGGCCCTCCCGCTCGAGTACAGCGGCCGACCGGACCGGCCAGTGATACGGCAGGTCACGATCAACGTCGGGGTACTGCGACCGGTAATGCTGCGGATCCTTGCGGACCAGGGATGCACGGTGGCTAGCGTGGAGGCGCTCGTCGCCCAGCCAGGGCGGCAGCGCACCGGCCGCGGCAAGCTCTTCTTGGGTCCTGACGGTCGAGACGCCGGCAGCCGCGAGGTCGCTGACGATGGTGTCGGCGCAGGTGTCGCCGTACCCGAGTCCCGTCCACCGTCGGCAGCAGGTGAGCCCATAGCGGCCGAGTGCCTCTTCGTAGCCCCGCCACATGAGCACCGCCGGATGGTGCGCCCAGCCGTATCCCGGACGGGTCAGCGCTCGGATGATCTGGATCACCTCGACTCGCTGCTTGCCGAGCCGCTTCTCGTCCAGGGCGGCCGCCGACCTCTCGAAGTCGGGATCGGGGAGAAACGTCTGCACAGGCTACTTCTGGTGGCCTTTGACAACGGCTGAGGCGATGAACCGGCGTACGTCCCCGAGCAGCCGCCCCATCATGGCGTGGACGCGTTCGAGTCCCTCTTCACGCCGCAGGCCCGACTCCGGTGTCAGTCCGATCCCCATGCCAGCCGCCTTTCACCGTCGCCGAGCAGGCCCTCAGCCCACCACCCGCTAGGGATGGGCGCAAGCGTCGGACGTCATCCACGACCTGAGCTGAGAAGCGGTTGGCAGTGGGGGCACCAGTACGTCGGCCGCTCTTCGCCTGGCGGCCCGACGGATGCTTTGCGGATCGGGGTGTCGCAACGCAAGCAGGGACCGCGCCTGCCGTAGACCCACAACTGGTTGCCGCGGCGTCGGTCGCCGGTCGTGATGCGCTCGACCCGGTCCCGGTTGGCGACCAGCACGCGGTGCGCCGTGTCGACAAGCCGCGGCAGGTTGCCGACCGCCGCGACCGCGGTCCGCGGGTCGACGCCAGCCAGGAAGCAGAGCTCGCACTTGTACACGTTGCCGATGCCGGCCAGGTTGCGCTGGTCGAGCAGCGCCTCGCCGATCGCGACCGACGGATCGACGGTCAACCGGCGTACGGCCTCGGCCGGGTCCCAGTCCGGCCCGAGCAGGTCGGGCCCGAGGTGGCCGACGTACTGGCCCTCCTCCGACGTCCGCACCAGGTCGAGCTGAACGGAGAAGCCGACCGCCTCGTGTCTCGTTGTTCGCAGCACCACCCGAGCGGTGTGCGCAGGGCGGCTCCAGCGCGTGCCGGCCGGGCGGATGATCCAGGCGCCGTCCATGCCGAGGTGGGTGTGCAGGGTCAGGCCGTTGGAGAGCCGAGTGAGCAGGTGCTTGCCTCGCGAGACCGTCTCGAGCACCGACGCGCCGGTGACGTCGGCGATGGCCAGCGAGGGCACCCGGAAGTCGGAGCCGACCAGCGCGTGGCCCGTCAGCACGGACAGCCGCCTGGCGGTCTGCCACACCGTGTCGCCTTCGGGCATGCGGCTCCTCAGTCGCAGACAGGGTCGTGAACGTGCATGGTGTCATCGGCGACCCGGCCACCGTTGTCCAGGTGCTGTACCCGCTTGCCGCTGGCTGGCCGGCCGACTGGCCAACCGACTTCGTCGTGAGAGAGCTGTCGGTGGGCCTGGCTAGCGTGGCTTCCAACACGACGTCGAGCGGCGCGGTCGACGTAGGAGTCGACAGCAATCGGAAGAGGAGGGTTCACGATGGCCGAGGTGGTGCTGTTTCACAGCGTGCTCGGATTGACCGAGGGGGTCACCGGCTTCGCCGACGACCTGCGGGCTGCCGGGCACACGGTCCACACGCCGGACCTGTTCGAGGGGCAGACCTTCGACAGCATCGAGGCGGGGATGGACAACATCCAGTCGATCGGGTTCGAGGCGGCGGCAGAGCGCGGCGTTCTCGCGGCCGACGAGCTGCCGCAGGAGGTGGTATACGGCGGCTTCTCGTTCGGCGTGATGCCGGCGATGAAGCTCACGGTCACCCGGCCGGGCGCGAAGGGTGGGTTGTTCTTCGACGGGTTCGCCGACGTGTCGTACTTCGGGAGCTGGCCGGACGGCGCGCAGGCGCAGATCCATGCGATGGACCACGACCCGTTCTTCGTCGACGAGGGCGACATCGAGGCGGCGCAGGCGTTCGTGGACTCGACCGACGGGGCGGAGATGTTCCTCTACCCGGGCAACCAGCACCTGTTCTCCGACCGGTCGATGCCCTGGTACGACGAGGGAGCCACCCGGCAGATGACCGAGCGGGTGCTGGCGTTCCTCGACAAGGTGTAGCGCGGGGGTCGGGGGAGAAGCGGGTGGGCCTTCCGCGCCGCCGTACGTCGCAGACTGGGTGAGATCGTGAGCGCTGGAGCGACCACAATCTCACCCAGTCCCGCCTGAGTGGGCGCGGGAAAGCCGTCAGCGACCGGCTTCCCAGATCTTGTTGAGGTGGCCCTGGTAGTAGAGCGGGTAGAGCCCGAACACGAACCCCAGCAGGAGACCGACGCCGCCTGAGCAGGTCGCGGGGAGGCCGGCGTCCTGCTGCGCTTGGGCGATCCGCTTGCCGGTGTGGTAGACGCTGATGAAATTGGCGATCGGCACACACAGCGCCAGCGCAGCCAGCCCCGGCTTGACGTCGATCGCCGGGTCGAAGTCACGCAGCTCGCGGTTGACCTTGTAGTACCAGACCAGCGCGTAGATCCCGAACGTCACGATCGCCAGCAGCCAGACGTTGACCGGGCTGCGGACCTTGTGCTCCGCTGACCAGTTGAGGTTGCTCGCCGGCTGGAGGGCGCTGCCGTACGGCGACGGTGGTGGGGGTGGTGGCGGGCCGGGCGGCGGTGGGGACGCGACGTGGGCGCCTCCCGTGGGGGCGTCGTACTCGCGCTCGGCGTCGGGCGGTGGCTGCACGTCGGTCATGGTGGGCTCCCCGAGTGAGGTGGTTGCTTCCTGGCCCGAAGGCTACGCAGATTCATCGACCGACGACGTCACTTTGCACGGAAATCGTCCGGCGATCCCTGGGAGGACGGCACCCTTCTTCCGTTGATAGTGCCGCTCAACGCTTGAGGGCGATGAGGTGGGCATAGACCACCTCGTTGCCGGTGTAGTGGCGGATCGCCTCGTCGAAGTTGGCGCAGGTGATCAGCCGCAGCGTCGGCTGGCTCAGGTCGCCGCCGTACACGATCGATGTGGGGAAGGCGTCGTGGGTCGGGTAGGTGCGCACCGCGTTGACGGTGAAGACGGCGACGCGGCCGTCGGCGCGGGTGACGCTGATCCGGTCGCCGATCGCGAGCGCGCCGAGCCGGTAGAACACCGACGGGCCGTAGACGGAGTCGATGTGCCCCTCGATCACCGACGGGCCGGGCTGCCCAGGTGTGACGGAGCCGGTGTACCAGGCGGCCTTGTTGAGGTTGGGGCCCGGCTGTGGCACTGCCAGACCACCGCCGGGTGTCTTCCCGATTCCGATGACGTCGCTGTGCACGTCGACGGCTGGGATGTCTATCCGGGTCGGCGGCGAGGCGGTGGTCAGTGCGAGTGGTTGCCTGGTCGGCCCTGGCGTCGCGGGTGCGTGATGGGTCGGGACGGTCGGGTGGTGAGTGGTCACGTGACTGGCGCCGGGTGACGGTGACGTGTGTCGGTCCCTTACGGCCGGCGTGGGGGCGGTCGAGGCGTTGAGATGGCCGTACGCCGACCGGCTGGGCACCGGCGGAGACGTTTGGCTGATCACCGCGACTACCACGACAGCGACTCCCACGGCGGCAGCCGCCAGGGCCAGTGCATACAGGCCCCGGCGGCTGCCGAGTGTGGACAGCGCCCGGATGAGGCGACGTGTCATCGACAAGGTCAGCTCACAAAGTCCGTGGCCTTGTCAGTGCGACGGCGCGCCCAGATGGCGACACCGGCGGCACCAACCAGCAGTCCACCGCCGAGCCCGAACAAACCCTCGTGCTCGATGCTCTGCGTCGACCCAGAGCCGGTCTGCGGCGCTCCGACGGGCATGGCGTTCAGTGAGCCACACAGCGCCGGTGACGTCGCGGCGAGCGGAAGGGACGGCACGAGGTCGCTCTTCTCCTTCTGTGCCTGCTTCGACAGCGTCGAGGGGTCGAGACCGTGCACCACGATCACCGCGGTGCCTGCCTTGATCGAGGCGATCGTCTTGGAGTCGAGCGTGATCGTGCGTGCGTAGTTGGTGCTCGGCCCGGAAGGCGCGATCTTGATGTTGGTGCCGGATGCCGGGCTGGTGTCGCCCTTGACGGACAGCGTGGTGCCGATCGCGCCGTAGGCCGATGCTCCCTCAGTCGTCGAGATCACGCCGTCGTGGTTCGTGTCCGCGGCTGTGGAGGGACAGACGCCTTGGGCGCCGATGTGGATGTGCTGGACGTGCGGGTAGGGCGCGCCGCCGAAGCTTGCAGCAAGCCCGGTCCAGTTCTCCTGGATCCGGGCGGTGCTGCCGGTGAGCGTCAGCGTCAGCATGCCGGAGCCGCCGGAGTGGTTGATCTGGTTGAGCGTGGCCGAGTAGGTGGTGCTGCCGCTGTCGGCCAGCGCGGTCGATGCCGGGCCGGCCAGCGCCGCGACGGCGACCACGGCCAGCGGGGCGAACAGTTTCGTGCGTGCTCTCATGTGGTGCCTCTCTCGTTGTCCGGCGCCATGGTCAGCCGTCGTTTGTGGCGCCCTGGCACGGTGCATTTGGAGGAGGTTCGGCGCCGGAAGCCGCACGGATTGGCTGCCGGCGCGATCTGGAGCAATCCGGGGCAGTCAGGCCGCTGAAAATCCCCCGCAACGCTCCAGATCGCGAGGCGTCCGTTGGCCGCTCAGGCGGTGGCGACTGGCTGCCGCGTGCCGAGCTGCAATCCAGGGGCTGCCGCGTGCCGAACTCTGAGTGAGTACAAGTCGAGTTGGAATCAGAGCGGAGGAGTCTCATGCCCAACGGGAGTCGGCGTCGCGGCGCATTGTTCGGCGTTACCGGTACGGCGAGTGCGGTGGCCGTCGTCGTACTGCTCACTGGTTGCGGAGCTGGCCAACCGCCGCAGGCAGCCGGTCACCCGAACCACCAGGGTCAGCACGGGATGCGGATGACCATGCCCGGCATGGACATGAGTGGCGGCGCCATGAGTGGGATGGACATGGCGGCCATGCGGCACCGGCCATCGTCGGCGGCGAAGATGATCTGCACCGCCGAGACGCGTCGACACGTCGGGCACATCCTGGAGTTGTCGGCCGCGCCAGACGGCACACCGAGCTGGAAGGCGCCGAACTACGAGTGCAGCTATCGGCTCGGAACTGCCGGTGAACTGGTGCTGACCGTGAATGACGCCTCGCAGTCGGCAGCGGGCGCAAAGTTCTTCGGGTCAGTACAACAGCAACTGGCGCCGACGCAGCGGCTGAAGGGGCTGCAGGCGCTCGGGCTGCCGTCGTTCGAGACATCGACGGGAGACGTGGTCTTCCTCAAGGATGGCAAGACCCTCACCGTCGATGCGTCCGGACTGCAGCCAAGCGCTCTGCCAGCCGGCCAGTCGCGCACCGACGTCGCCTATGCCGTGGCGGCCGACATCGTCGCCTGCTGGAGCGACTGAGCCGGTCGTCCTCGACCAGGGGCCGCGTGTGCAGACCATCGACAGCGCGCACCGATTGCCCCCGGAGCGGCCTCGCCGGAGGATGGCACAGGGACCGACGATCAAGTAGGAATGCCGCAGGCCCCGCTCGACTGATCGGCCGGCCGATGCGACAGGTGGTTAGGCCCGGGCGGGAGGTGGCATGGCTGAAGGAGTCGTCGACCTGAAGGCTGTGGTGTTTGACCTCGACGGGACGCTGGTCGACACGATGCAGGTTGCTCCGCAGGTGTACGTCGAGGTGGTGCATGAGCTGGGCGGCCCAGAGATCTCCGTTGCCGACGTGGTCGAGGTGTGGCACATCGGACCGACGAAGACGTTGCTCGAGCACTTCCTCGGACGCCCCGTCACAGCCGAGGAGCTCGAGGTCTACTTCGACCGGATCGAGTTGGCGTTTGCCAACCTCACCGCGTTCGACGGCATCAGCGAACTGATCAACGAGCTGCGGCGCCTCCGGGTGGCGATCGGCGTCTTCACGACAGCGACGAGACGGTCTGCATCCCTGATGTTGACCGCGGCCGGCCTCGACCAACGCCTGTCCGTGCTCGTGTGCGGTGATGAGGTGGCCCGACCGAAGCCCGCACCTGACGGGCTGCGCCTTGCGTGCAAGCAGCTGGGCTGCACACCGACGCAGGCTGCCTACGTCGGAGATGCCGCAACCGATATGCAGTGCGCCGCGGCTGCTGGAGCGCTCGGCATCCTGGCCATCTGGGGAACCGACAGTGCCGCCCATGGCGAACCCGGTCAGTTGACGGCTGCGAAACCGGTCGACGTCCTCGACCTCATCAGGACCGGCGGCACGGCGCAGGTGATCAGTTCAGCGGCTGAACGGTGAAGCGCCCCGCATCTTCGGTGACGAGGACGCCGGCGCCCTTGTCCATCGGTGGCACGACTGCACCCGCGAGTCCGAGCGCAGCGGCCTCGTTGGTGGGGGAGTGGCCGACGACGAGGGCGCGGCCGCCGTCCGGCAGCCCGTCGACGATCTGGCGCAGCGCCATGCCGAGCAGTCGGGACTCATGGTCGACCAGGTCGGGGTCGACCCGCCGCATCGCTTCGAGGTCGGCGCCCTTGCCGGCCGCCTTGGCGGCCCCTCGCCAGCGGTCCTCGACCGACGAGCGCAGGCCGGCCGCCTCCACGATCGGCTGCTCGTCCTGGCCGGCCGCGTGCCGGAGGATCTCCAGCATCTGGGTGGCGCGGGCAGCACCGGACGAGACGAACGCCGCGTACGGGGGCGTCAGTCCGGTGCGGCCGATCTCCTCCGCGGCCCGCACGCCATCGGGCGACAACGCATCGTCGTCGTTGTCTGTGTGGCGGCGCAGCTCGATGATGCGCATCGGCGTCCCCTTCTGTCTGTGCTGGCCGTCTGCAGCGGATCAACGAGTCCAGTAACCGGTCGGCATTGGATCAATCGTCCGCGCCCGGGCGAGGAGTCAGTCGTCCGTTGGCAGATCGACGAGGAGGGCCCGGTGGTCGGAGACCGGCAGGCGCACGGTCTGCGCGAAGCCGCCGGCTGTGACATGCCGACCGAGGATGTGGTCGATCTGCTTGCTCGGCGCATCGGCGGGGAAGGTCATCGCGCCAGCGAGACTCTTCATCCTGGTCAGCCGTTGAGCCGGTTGCGGCAGCATGTTGAGGTCGCCCATCAACACGGTCCGACCCGGTCTGGTGGCGAGCGCCCGGGCGACCTGGCGGAGCTGAAGTCGGTTCCACCCGGGCAGGAACGACAGGTGGCTGGTCGCCACCGTCACGTCGCCAAGCGGGCTCTGCACCGAGGCGAGGACGGCAACCCTGGCCTCGTCCTTGACGATGGCGGGTCGCCACTCGCCGTACCAGTGCGGCACCCGCACCGGCAGCGCCGGCAGCCGCATCACCTGCCAGTCGCTTACCGGGTAGCGGCTGAGTAGGGCGATGCCGTACGACGCGGTGCCGGGCTGTTCACGACCGGTGGCCGCCTGCCAGGTCGGCCCAGGGGTGCCCGCCAACGCCGCGACGAACCGATGCGCAACGGCGCCCATCGCCTCGGCCGCCACCGCCGTGAGGTCCGCGCCGAAGGAGCGCGGCTGGTCGCGGTCGACCTCCTGCAGAGCCAGGACGTCGGCATCGAGCGAGCGGATGGCGGCGGCATAGCGGTCGATGTCGACGCGGTCGTCGTCGGGCGAGCGCCCGTGCAGGATGTTGAAGGTCGCCAGCCGCACGCCGCCAGTCTCTCGCGGCTACACCCGTGGGGCGGAGCTGTGGGTCGTGCTCGACATACTTGTCCGGGTGGATGGGGACGCGGAGCAGGAGTCGTTGCGGGAGGCGCTGAAGCGGGTCGCCGTGGTGCTGAAGGAGTCGGAGGTGCCGTTCGCGCTCGGCGGCGGCTACGCGGCGTGGGCGCGCGGTGGACCTGAGCCGGAGCACGACGTCGACTTCGTGGTGACCGCTGCCGACGCCGAGCGCGCGGAGCAGGCGTTGTCGGGCGCCGGTCTGCGGGTCGAGCACCCGCCGGAGGACTGGCTCTTCAAGGTGTTCGACGACGAGGCGATGGTCGACATCCTCTTCCGGATGCGCGGCGATCCTGTCGAGCCGGCACTGTTGCAACGTGGGAGCGAGCTCGAGGTGCTGTCGGTGCAGATGCCGGTGTTGGCGGCGACCGACGTCGTGGCGGCCAAGCTCGCTGCGATGGACGAGCACATGTGCGACCTCGGTCATGTCCTGCCGACGGTGCGGGCGCTGCGCGAGCAGATCGACTGGTCGGCGTTGCGTGACCAGGTCAAGGGCAACGACTTCGCAGCTGCTGCGCTCTTCCTCTTCGAACGGCTGGGAATCTGCGCCCCTCCCGGCCCCGAGGCGTAACTCCCGCTCGCGCACGCACTACCCGTCACGCCGAGGGGTCACACTTCGCGCCCCGAGGAGCCCCGGCGGTGCCGCGGGTACGTCGGCGTCAGCGCTTGTTCCCCACCGCGAAGGCCGTCGACACCGCCACCCCATAGGCCAGGTGGGGGAGGAGGTCGCTCAGCCAGTCCTGTGCACTCCACGACGTCGGATCGGTGACGCCGTACGCGGCCATCGACGCATTCGACATCGCCATCGCGCCGCCCCCTGCGAACAGTACGCCCGCCAGACCGGTCGGCCGGAGCCGCACGATGTCGAGCACCCCAAGCCCGATTCCGACGGCGACCCCGGTCGCGATGCCGGAAAGCGCGCCGAGGCCGGACAGCCGGTTGTCCCGCTCCTCGCCCTCGCCCGGAATGTCGATCCCGCGGGAGCTAGCGACCTTCTCCACCATCTGCTCCGGCGTGCTGCTCGATGGACGGCCGCGCGCGGCCATGTCGAGGTAGGTCGCCGCGTTGAGCGCCGCCGTCCCCGCAGCACCGGCGACGGCTCCCAGCAGAACTCGTCGGAACACGTCGATCCCCTTCCGGTTGGGCTTGAGTGGTGAGTGCCCGTCCGCCGACCAGTCATGTACGGCGGCAGCGACCGGCCTCCCGTGCTATGCGGCTCCATCATCCGCCGGAGCGGCCATCGCCCAACGGATCGCTCTGGTGAGCAGGTGGCCGGTCGTCCGCACAACCACCGCCTCGGTCACCGGCAGCCAGGGCAGCCGCAGCGCCACGCGTGCGTGCAGCGGCAGCAGGCTGACTGCGCTGGCGGCCAGCCCGGTATAGAAGGGTCGTACGGCGACCGGCAGCGGAGGCGTCAACAGCAGGAAACGAGCAGCCGCCCTTGCCTCTGGCGTGCTCTCGAGCTCGGGGCGAAACCCGGCCAGCTGCTCGGCCAGCTCCGCCACCGACTCGGGCGGGTCGAGCACGCCGAGCGCCCGACCGACCACGGCCGTCTGGGCGACGTACTCGTCGCGCTCTGCGGGGGCCAGCGCTACGTCGCCGTACCGGTCATGAGCGGCGAGGAAGCTGTCGACCTCCGCGACGTGCACCCACTTCAGCAGGTGCGGATCCGAAGCAGCGTAGGGGCGGCCGCGTGGGTCGATGCCGCTGACGCGGGCATGGATACCGCGGACTCGGGCGACTGCGGCCGCTGCGTCGGCCGCCGTGCCGAAGGTGGTGACAGCGAGGAAGTAGCTGGTGCGCTGCAGTCGCCCCCACGGGTCGCTTCGGAAGCCGGAGTGGCCGCTCACTGCCGCCATCGCCAGCGGATGCAGCGACTGCAGCAGCAGCGCGCGGATCCCGCCGACGAACATCGACGCGTCGCCGTGGACGACGTGGATGGGGCTGCCTGCGGCGAACCACCGCGGCCCGTCGGTGCTGTGGATGCGGTTCCGACGTGAGGTGCCCTGTGGACCGGCGACCCGGCGGAACAGTGCCTGTCCGGCCCGTCGTCGTACCTGCTCCATCTGCGACCTCGGCGCTGACCCGTCCATGGCTCTATCGTGCCAACTGGCTCCAGTGGCGACCGACGGCCTGGTCCAAGCACGGCTGACCCAAGCACGGCTGGTCCAACCACGGCTTCGGTGTCAGGCAGATGTTTTATGGTGAGCTGTCGGCGTCACGGAGGGAGCTGCATCGAGCATGCGCAAGGCTGCGTTCGCACTGGTCGGGCTGGCTGCGGCGGTGACGTTGGTAGGTCTGAGCCCGGTCGGGCCTCGGACCGCGTCAGCCCAGGGCCGATCGGCAACGCCCCGATCAGCGACGGTGATCTCGACCCAGTCGCCGATCAAGCACGTGATCATCATCTACCAGGAAAACCACAGTTTCGACGACGTGCTCGGCGCCTACTGCCAGACCCGAGCCAACCCGTGCAACGGGTACACCGGTCCGGTGACGTTCGCCGACGGCAACACAGCCGCCAACATCGTCGAACCCGACGTCGTGCCAGCGGCCGACCACAGTCCGAAGTCACAGCGGTATGCCCTTCACAACGAATGGGACAAGGTGGGCGACTGCGGGGCGCCGCGCTACCAGTGCGTGACCCATCAGCCCGCCTCGAACATTCCCAACCTCGCGAGCCTCGCTGACACCTTCACGGTGTCTGACGCGACGTTCGCCGCCGGCAAGGGGTCGTCGTTCGGCGCACACGTGACGCTGGGCGGCGGGACGTTCGATGGGTTCGTCGGCGGCAACCCGGTGCGGTCGCGGACCGGCGCGAAGCCGCGTGAGGGTTGGGGCTGCAGCAGCCACCGCGACGAGCTGTGGGGGCCCCGCGGCGACCACAGCTACCAGCCGAGCTGCATCCCGGACCATCGGGGCAAGGGCCCCTACCGCACGTCGCTGGTCGCTTACACCCCGACGATCATGCAGCGGATGGAGCAGGCCGGCTACAGCTGGCACATCTACGAGGGCGACGACAACGACAAGCCGCTGATCGGTCCCTGGTCGATCTGCACCTACTACGCGTGGTGTGCCCTGCACAGGTTCGAGACCCGGTATGACTCCAAGCGACCGGACTTCCTCAGCGACGCCGCAGCCGGCACGCTTCCCAACCTGTCGATCCTGCTGCCGACGGGCAGTACCCCGATCGGCGGCGTCTCCCAGCACAACGGCAACAGCATGCGGCTCGGCGACAACTACATCGGGCAGTACGTGGCCGCGGCCATGAGCGGCCCGGAGTGGGACAGCACCGCGATCTTCATCACGTACGACGACTGCGGCTGCTTCTACGACCATGTGAAGCCGCCAGCGCACCTCGGCATCCGCAACCCGATGGTGATCGTCAGCCCCTGGGCCAAGCCACAAGGCACAGACTCCACCGTGGCGGTGCAGCCCTACTCGATGCTGTCGTTCACCGAACACGTCTTCGGCTTGAAGCAGCTGACGCCGAAGGTCACCAAGGCCTACGACTACGCGAACTCGTTCGACTTCAGTCAGCAGCCGATCACGAAGGTGCCCACGATGGTCCAGCGCCCCATCCCGCAATCGGAGAAGGTGCGGCTGGCCAAGCTGGCTCCGCTCGAGGCCGACGACCCGACGTAGCTCTCGCCCGCGGGTAGGACGCGGCTATGCTGCCGACACGCGATCCCCACGTCGGCATTTTCGCCGACGCGCTGGGACGCCGCCGAAAGGGGCCATGAACAAGCCGACCATACTGACGGTCGACGACGACCCGCAGGTGTCGGCGGCCATCGCCCGCGACCTGGTGCAGCACTACGGCGGCGACTACCGGGTCGTTCGGGCCACATCGGGACCAGAGGCGCTCGACGTGCTGGCGAAGCTCGCGTTGCGGCACGCCGAGGTTGCGTTGATCGCTGCCGATCAGCGGATGCCCCAGATGACCGGCATCGAGATGCTCGAGCGGGCCAAGGTTGAGGTGCCGAACGCGAAGATGGTGCTGCTTACCGCCTACGCCGACACCGATGTCGCGATCAAGGCGATCAACGACATCGGCCTCGACTACTACCTGCTCAAGCCTTGGGACCCGCCGGCCGAGCGCCTCTATCCGGTCGTCGACGACCTGCTCGACGACTGGCGCCGCGACCACCCGGACCAGTCCAACGACATTCGGATCGTCGGCCACCGGTGGTCTGACCGCAGCCACGAGATCAAGATGTTCCTGGCCCGCAACCACGTGCCGTACAAGTGGTACGACGTCGAGCGGGACGCTGAAGCCCAGCGACTGCTTGAACTCGCTGCCGCCACTGCGCAAGCTCCGGGGTCCACTCCGGGAGCGGTGGCGGAGCCGGAGTCGGCGGCGGGCCTTCCGCTCGTGCTGATCCCCGAGCGCGAGCCGTTGCGGTCACCGTCCACGCTCGACCTCGCCGGCGCGCTGGGTCTGCACACGAGTGCGCAGCAGCCGCTCTACGACGTCTGCATCGTCGGCGGAGGGCCGGCGGGGCTGGCCGCCGCCGTCTACGCGGCGTCGGAGGGACTGAGCACGGTGGTCGTCGAGCGTGAAGCACCGGGCGGCCAGGCCGGACAGAGTGCCGCCATCGAGAACTACCTGGGCTTCCCCAAGGGGCTCAGCGGCTCCGACCTGGCGCGTCGAGCACTGGCACAGGTGTCGAGGTTCGGCGCCGAGTTGGTGCTGGCCCGTGACGTGGACGGCTTCGAGGTGCGCGAGCCGGTGCGGGCTGTGCTGCTCCCCGGGGCGACCGAGATCGAGGCGCGATCGGTCATCATCGCGACCGGGGTGTCCTACCGGCGGCTGGTGGCCGACGGCCTCGAGGCGCTCACCAGCCGTGGCGTCTACTACGGCGTCAACGCCAGCGACGCCAGCCAGTGCGAGGGCGACGTCGTCTACATCGTGGGGGCGGCCAACTCGGCCGGCCAGGCCGCGCTCAACCTGGCGCGGTTCGCCAAGCGAGTGGTGATCGTGGCGCGCGGCCAGTCGCTGGAGGCATCGATGTCGTCGTACCTCGTCGACCGGATCGCCGCGACAGCCAACATCGAGGTCCGGGCGCGTAGCGAGGTCGTCGCAGCACACGGGGAGGACCACCTCGAGCGGCTGACGATCGCCGACCAGGGCACCGGCGCGCGTGAGGACATTGAGGCCAGCTGGCTGTTCGTGTTCATCGGCGCCTCGCCCCGGACCGACTGGCTCGGGCCGACGGTGGCCCGTGACGAGAAGGGCTTCATCGTCACCGGTCCCGACCTGCTGGCGCCCGGCCGTGAGGTTGGCTGGTCGCTCGACCGGCACCCGTTCACGTTGGAAACGAGCGTTCCCGGCGTGTTCGCGGCGGGCGACGTCCGACTGGACTCGATGAAACGAGTCGCCTCTGCGGTCGGTGAGGGCGCGATGGCGACGTACCTGGTGCACCGCTACCTGGCGACGATCTGACCGCGGACCGATGATGGCGCGCGAGATCTCGACGTACGGCGATCGGCGGCCCGACTGATGCGGGCCGAGGAGATCCGAGGACTGCACCTCTTCGACGGCGTCAGCGACGCTCAGCTGGCCCAGCTCGTGGACGCCGGGACCGAGGTGCCGGTCGAGGTCGGAGTCGTGGCGTTCACGGAGGGCGAGTACGCCGACCACTGGTGGCTGCTCGTCGAGGGGGCGCTGGACCTGTTCCGGCGGCTGGGCGGCGAGGAGACCCGGGTCGCGAAGATGGACACCCCCGGCCAGTGGTCGGGGGGCTTCCGGGCCTGGGACGAGCACGGGACCTACTTGGCGACCGGCAAGGGCGTAGTGCCCGGACGGCTGCTGCAGGTGCCCGCCAGCGTGCTGCGAGATCTGTTCAACTCGTGGTTCCCGTTCGGCAACCACCTCATCGCCGGCATCCACCAGACCGCCCGGTCGATCGAGTCGACAGCGCGGCAACGCGGCGCTTTGGTGACCCTCGGCACGCTGGCAGCAGGCCTCGCGCACGAGATCAACAACCCGGCGTCCGCTGCCTCGCGGTCAGTCGCCGCGCTGGACGAGGAGTGCACGATCATGCTCGGCGCCCTGGGCAGACTGGCGACCCAGCGCATCTCTGCGGCGCAGTTCGTCGAGCTCGACAAGCTGCGGTTGGAGCTCGACCCGGCACGGGCCGATCAGGATGCGCTCGCCCGCGCCGATCGCGAGCAGGAGCTGCTGGGGTGGCTGGCCCAGCACGGTGTCGAACGCGACTGGGCCGTCGCCACCCGGCTGGCAGAAGCCGGCGTCGACGTCGGCTGGTGCGACCGGGTTGCCGGAGTGCTGGCCGATTCGACGGGCGCAGCCGAGGACGCTGCCGATGCCGACGGGCTGGGTGGCTCTGCCGGGTCGGCGCTCGAGTTCGGGCTGGAGTGGGTGGCGAGCACGGTTGCCGCCGCCTCCCTCGTGCGTGAGGTGAAGGAGTCGACGCGGCGCATCTCGGAGCTGGTCGCGGCCGTCCGGTCGTACTCACAGATGGACCGCGGGTCGCTGCAGTCGACCGAGGTGACCGAAGGTCTGGAGAGCACGCTCGTCATGCTCGGCCACAAGCTGCGCGACGGCGTCTCCGTGGTTCGGGAGTATGACGCCGAACTGCCGCGGATCGACGCGTACGCCGGTGAGCTCAACCAGGTCTGGACCAACCTCATCGACAACGCGGTCGACGCGATGGACGGGGCCGGGACTCTCAAGGTGGCTACCAGGTCCGAGGACGGGGAGGTCGTCGTCGAGATCACCGACTCCGGCGCCGGGATGCCGCCGGAGGTCATGGCAAGGGCGTTCGACGCCTTCTTCACCACCAAGGAGGTCGGCAAGGGCACCGGCCTCGGCCTCGACATCGCCCGGCGGATCGTCGTCGACCGGCACGGCGGCCGCATCGACGTCGACTCCGAGCCAGGCCAGACGGTCATGCGGGTCACGCTGCCCGCGCGGCCACCTCGCTAATGCTCGAGGTGGCCAGCCAGGGCCGTCAGCTGCTCGATGAGTGCGCGCGCGTCCGCCTCGACCGGATCGCCGGGCGGGATCCGGTGCACTGAGCCGTCGGCGCCGATGAGCACCGTCCCGCCGCCGTGCAGGCTGCCGCCACCGGCCTGGAAGATCGGTCGTTCGATGATCGAGTAGACCAACGTCGCATGGTCAGCATCGAGCTCGCTGACTGCGACGGACCCGCCGCCGCTCAGTTGTGGAATGGGTCCGCCCCAGGTGATGGCCGGGTCGCCCGGATGCAGCGGTAGTGGCAGTTCGTCGCCCGCTGCGGCGAAGTCGTAAGCGAGCACAACGGGGCCGCCGAGCCCGCTATCCCATCGACCGGTCCGCAGCTCGAAGGCGAACGGCCCGATTTCCGCCCTGACCGGATTGTCGTGCCCTGGCCGGCCGAACGGGTAGATCGTGACCGAGCCCGCGGCCTGGGACTGCTCGGCGAGGTCAGGACTCCATGTGGACCACGGCCACAGCCAGCCGCGCCGCTTGAGCTCTCCCGTCGAAACCGACGGGCCCGTCTGACCCCAACTGCTGTCACCGAACGTCGACGGTCCGGGCAGGAACCGTTGCGCAGCCGCATCAGGACCGGTGAGCGAGTATGTGTCGGCGCCGTCCGCGAAGCCGATCGAGTGGCCGATCTCCCTGGCGAGCCGAGCTTGGCTCAGCGTGCTCACCGGCAGCTCGATCACATCGAAGGGCAGCGGCCCGAGCAGATCGGGTGCGTCGTCGCTGTTGCAGTCCTGAGTGTGCGGGACGATGCCGGATGGCAGCGTCAGCGAGGCGATGAGGCCGTCACCGAGGCCGTCGAGACTCAAGAGCACCAGGCCGGTGTACCAGCGCAGGTCGATCGGCAGCACCCGCTGCGGCGCCGTCGCGTTCGGCGTGCGGAGCACCTGGTCGATCACGACAGCGGCGCGGGTCGCCGACGACAGCTGCTGCAGCGATGCCACGTCCGCCTGCATCGCCGTACCAACCTTCTTGTGCCCCTTGGGATCCGGCGGCAAGGCTGGCTTGTCGACGACGGTGTAGCCGTGGAGCCGGAACGGCGAGTCGTCCGGGCCCTTGTCCGGCCACAGCACGTCGCCTCCGGCCACGAAGAACTTCTCGTCGGCCATCTCGGTCCAGAACTGCTCGGCGGCGGCCAGGATGGCGCTGGCGTTGTCACGCGAGAAGGTCGCCGTGGAGTCGCTCGCTGCGTACGGGATCACCAGCCACCGCTGGGACGCGCGGGCGTCCGGCGGGACAGTGATCGTGCCGCTGTCCTCGGCTTGGGTGGCCGCAGGCAGGCTGGAGAATCGTACGTCGACGGCCGAACCATCGGCCGCGAAGCCGACGATCTCCACCGCGACGTTGTCGATGCCCACACGCGACTCCAACCGGTCGCTGCTGCCGAGGAAGGCGTTGGCCCGCACGGTCGGCACCAAGTTGGGGAGCCGGTTCGGGTCCTGGGGCACATGTCTCACGAGCAGCACGCCCGGGTCCGGGGTCTGGCGACCGGTTGCGGGGTCGAGGTGGCTACCGACGCTGAGGCCCGCGTCCCAGTCCTTCTTCTGCCGGTACTCGACGAGGTGGTCGCCAAACCTGGCACCGAGATGGCCAGCGCCAGCAGCGCCAAGCGCTGGGCGCAATGTGGCGACGACCGAGGGTGTCGCCGGCGACAGCTGCGGCTGGAAGGGTGGCTGGGCTGGATCGAGCACCTCGCCCCTGACCAGCTGCGTGATGGACCAACCTGGCCCGAATACACCGAAGTCTTGCCCCTGGCCCGCCCTCGGAGTAGCCGGATCGACGTTGGCGTAGGACATCACGTCCGACCTGTCGCCGTACGCTCCCGGCCAGCAGTCGTCGGCGAGATCGCCGGTTCGGGCACCGAGCCCCCGACCGTGGACGAACCCTGGCAGTTGTTGGTAGCCGTACCCGTGGGACATCTCGTGGATCAGCCAGGCGCGTGGCGGTGCGTCCTGGTAGTTGAACTCCAGGAAGGGGAAGTGCACGTTCGACTGCTTCTCCGGCGTGTGGCCGCCGGGGTCGGCAGGACAGCTCATGCTGCCGTTGGCGACCACGCCACGGCAGCGCTTGCAGACAGTCCACGTCATCTCACCGGGTGGGTCCGCCCAACCGGACAGCACGAGGACGTCCCGGGCCGGCTGATGTTGGCCGCCAGCCGGGCACTCGTCGGGCACGGTGGGATCGGCAGCGCGGTCGTCGGCGAAGAGCACGTCGCAACGTGCGCAGAGCGCCACCCGACGGATCATCGGCACCTTCGGGTCGGTGACGCTCATGTAGGTACGCGACCAGGAGCCGGTGGGATCGTGACCGCCGGGGCCGGCAGCACAGATCGTCGCGGTCGTCCACTCGGTCACCATTGCCTGACAGCGACGGCACTGGTGCAGCCACGCGCTGGCCCAGGCGGGAACCGAGCCGAACCCTCCTAGCGACCAGACGACGTCGGCGTCGACGTTGTTCATGCTGCAGACGTAGTTGTAGACGGCGAGCACGCCGCGGAAAGGCTGGCCGTCGGTGACCAGGCCCTTGGCGTTGTCGGCCAGCACGCGTCTATCGACGCCGGCCTGCTGGCCAGGATGGTTGTAGATGTCGAACGCGGTCTCCGCCCACGGCAGCACCGTGATGTTGGTGGCGTCGATGGCACCGAGGCTCTGCACGGCGAAGAAGTCGGCGACCGTGAAGCCGCCGAACTGTCCCCTCTGGAACAGCTGGGTCACGTCCTGTCGAAAGCTGGACTGCGTCGGGTCGGTGCCCTTCAGATATTGCGGTACGACGACCCAGCGGCCATGAGGTTCGTTGATGCTCACTGGCTCTCCTCGATGCCAGGGCTGTTGGCGGTGTCCCGTCCCAGCGCAACCCCCAGCGAGAGGGTGCTCTCGGTATCCCAAGGCGTCAAGGGGTCCTAGGGGCAACTGCTCACGCGTGCTGGAGGCAGCGGGTGGCCCAGGGGCGAGCCTCGAGCCGGCCGGCGCCGATCTCCTGACCACACACGTCGCAGCGACCGTACGTGCCGTCTTCGAGCTTCTGCTGTGCGCGTTCGATGGCGGCGAGCATGGCGGTCAGCTCGTCGTGTGCCGGTACGGCGGCCAGCCGGTCCACTGCCTGGCTGGTTCCCTCGCCGACGCGCTTGCCGAAGCTGATCGTGCCGACTTCTTGCGGGCGCGTCATCTCGGCAATCTGCGCCTCGAGTTGGGCCCGCTTCTGCCGTAGCACCTCAGCGACCTGCTCCACCGCTTCATCCTGCCACCGCCCTGGCGACCTCATCGCGCTCGAGCCGAAGCATCTTGAGGGATTCGGGTCGCTCGAACGACCCACATCCCTCAACGTCTGTCCGACCGGGCGAAGGGGGCAACCGGATCGTGAGCGATTCCGGTCGCCATAGCGACACAGATCCATCAAGATCCGTCATGAGCACGAGGCCCCGGCATGGCGGTGGCGGCCGGTGCGGCAGACCGCCTAGCCTCCCGGTGTGCGGACCAGCCGACTCGAGGCATTCAGCGACGGCGTCGTCGCGATCCTCATCACGATCATGGTGCTGGAGCTGCGAGTGCCGGAGGGGAGCGGGTTGGCGGCGCTGCGACCCGTGGCGCCGCACTTCTCGACGTACGTGCTCAGCTTCGTCTACCTCGGCATCTACTGGAACAACCACCACCACATGCTCCATGCCACCGAGCGGGTCAACGGGCTGATCCTGTGGCTCAACCTGCATCTGCTCTTCTGGCTGTCGCTGGTGCCGGTGACGACGGGTTGGGTGGCCGGGTCGCACTTCGCGACGTGGCCGGTCGCCATCTACGGCGTCGTGCTGCTGCTCGCGGCGGTCGCGTACTTCCTGCTGCAGACGGCGATCGTGCGCGAGCAAGGGCGTGACTCCCCGCTCGCTATCGCGATCGGCCGCGACGTCAAGGGCAGGGCCTCACCGGTGATCTATGCGCTGGCGATCGGGATGGCCTTCGTCGAGCGCTGGGTGTCGCTCGGGCTGTACGTCGTCGTAGCGCTGATGTGGTTGGTGCCGGACCGGCGGCTCGAGAGCCGCCTCACCGACCCCCGCCCCGACTAGCGTCAGTGGCCGATCCCGGCAGCAAGAGCGGAGAGTGGCCGGCCGTGACACTGGATCGGCTGATTCGCATGTCGGCTGTGGCCACATTTGGAACGAGCGGTGACGTCCCGCCGGCTCTGGCGGTGCGGGCTCGATCGGGCTCAGGATGGGGCATGACGACTCACGACCAGATGCTCCGTCTGCTCAACGGCTACCAGGTGTCCCAGGCGCTGCACGTGGCCGCCGTACTCAAGATCTCTGACCAGCTCGCCGATGGAGGCAAGACCCTCCCGGAGCTGGCGGCTGCGACGGAGTGCGACGAGAGGTCGCTCGGGCGGCTGCTGCGGGCATTGGTGGCCCTTGGCGTGTACGTCGAGGACGACGGGCGCTTCTCGACGACTGAGCTTGGCGACGCCCTTCGCGCAGATGTGCCCGGCACCGCGTACGGCTGGGCGGCGTTCCTCGGAGAGCCGTCGATCTGGCAGGCATGGGGGACCTTGCTGCACAGCATCCGGACCGGCGAGAACGCGTTCGCCGCCCTGCATGGCAAGCCGGTCTGGCAATACCGGGCCGAACACCCGGAGGTGCTGCAGGTGTTCGACCGTGCCATGACCTCGCTTACCGGCGCGCTGGCGGACGCGGTGGTCGAGGCGTACGACTTCAGCCGGTTCACCTGCGTCGTTGACGTGGGTGGCGGACGTGGCACGCTGCTGGCGGCCGTGCTGTCGGAGCATCCGACGCTGCAGGGTGTGCTCTTCGACCAGCCGCAGGTGGTCGCGGGTGCGTCGGAGTTCCTGGCCAACGCGGGTGTCTCGGACCGGGTTGACGTGGTGGGCGGGAGTTTCTTCGACGAGGTCCCGGCTGGCGACTGCTACCTGCTGAAGTCGATCCTTCACGACTGGGAGGACGACCGGGCCCAGCAGATCCTGGCCGTCTGCCGACGGGGCCTCTCCGACGACGGGACTGTGCTGGTGGTCGAGCACGTGCTTGACGACCCGAGGTGGGCGATCGTGACGGCCATGACCGACCTGAACATGTTGGTGGGACCGGGTGGCCAGGAGCGGACCGAGTCCGGATACGCGGCGCTGCTCGAGGCGAGCGGCCTCAGCTTGCGGCGGGTGGTGCGAACCGACTCACCCGTCGCCATCATCGAGGCGATTCCGGCCTAACACCATCCGGACTCGGGCCGTCACTGGGAGGTTCCCGTCACTTAGCGGCCCCAGATGTCGCGGAAACCTCCCAGCCAGCGAGGCCGAGGTGTCTGGTCGCGCCCGCGCATCCCGGTCGAACCGGGTTCCGCTGAAGCGGGTGGTCAGGTGCGGTCGCGATCGTCGGTGAAGTTGGTCTCGACCCGCTCGTCCTCGTGGTAAGTGCGCTCCTTGGCGGCGGCTTCGTACATCCGGTGGTCGGCCTCCGTGTCGGGCGCATTGACCAGGCCGCGCGGGTGGAGGCGCTCCTTCAGTACGACGTTCAGCTGCGCGCCGAGCAGCGTCAGGATCGACTGGAGGTAGAACCACCAGAGGATCGTGATGACCGTTGCGAAGCTGCCGTAGGTGCTCTGGGCGTTCTTGAGGTAGTGGCTGATGATCAGCGACGAGATCGACTGCAGGATCCAGAAGCCGATGCCGGACAGCAGCGCGCCGGGCAGCACATCGCGGGTGCTGACCTCCCGGTCGGTCAACCAGCGGAACGCGACGATGAACAAGCCGATATCCAGCGCAATCGCGATGACGAACCCGATCACGTGGCCGAACCAGCCAAGGTTGAGGCCGCTAGCTCCGCTGGATACCAACCCGGTGATCAGCACGGAGAGCACGAGGCCGACGCCGATGGTGGCGAGCACCGCGAAGCTGCGCAGCACCTTCTCGACGAAGCCCGGCCGCTCGACGTACGGCACCTCCCACACGGAGTTGAAGGCGAACTGCACGGTCTTGACGACCGAGGTGCCGCTCCACAGGGCGCTCAGGATGCCGACGATCAGCGCCCACCATGCGCCGTTCAGCGAGCCGACCGTCGACGGGTGCAGCAGGGGAAACATGCCCGCGACCTTTGTCAGCACACTCGCCTTGGTGCTCGCCGGCAGGAAGTAGCCCAGCAGCGTCACGAAGGCCATGAACAGCGGGAAGATCGAGAAGAACGCCCAGAAGGCGATCATGCTCGCGAGGTTGGTCGACTGGTCCTCGCCGAACTTCTTGAAGACCGCCAGCGCGATTCCCGCGCCCTTGTGGTGCTGCTGATACTCGTCGAGCCGCTCGGCCCTGGCCATCATCTTCGCCTTCAGCCCGCTGTCGCTGGAGCTGCTGGAGGTGCCAGAAGTGCCGGTACGTCGACCGGCTGTGCCGCCTTGGGAGCGCGGATCGGACTCGCCGGTGGAGTGACGGGGGGTGCCGCTCGCGGAGCCGGCCGTGTCGCGCTGGTCGGGTACGTCGTACTGAGTGGTGGTCTGGACAGACTCCCGGCCCTGGTTGGGACTATGGGCCGGCGGCACACCCTGCGGCGGCCGATTCGGGTCCGAATCGCTCGTCATCGTCACTCCGTTGGTCGGTGGGTCTCACCAGTAACCCTCAGCAGGCGGGGCAAACCGTCAAGGCCTGCGGCGGATGCCACAGCCCCCGGTCGCGCGGTGAATCAGGTCTGCTGCCCGCCGTGGCCGACGAAGTACGCCGACGGATCGTCCTCCACGTGTGGGCGGCTCGCCAGCCACCCGGCGAACGCCTCCGGATCACGCTTCTCCAGCTGGTCGAGGAGGAACTGCCTGCTGCGGGTCACTGCCAACCGGCCGGCAGTCGTGCCGGTTTGCCCGAGCGCCACCGAACTGGCCACCCATGCCTCGCACAGGACCTCGTCTGGGTCTGCTGCGCGCAGCTCGAAGATGTCGTCCAACCGCTCGCCCACAGGAATGCCTTTCGGGCCGCCCTTGTCGTCGCTGCCCGAACCCGTATCGTCCGACGTCGACGCGATGTCGTCGATGGGCGCGCCACCAGGGCCGACGAGCTCTGGTCCATCCCCCGGGACCGGGTCCGGCTGGAAGTCGGGCAGCGGGTGCAGGGGGAAGACGGGGGCTGTGGCCGCGCGACCCAGATCTTCGAGGAAACCGAGCACGGCGGGGTGGTCGACCGTGAAGCCGTGGTGGACACGGTGACCGCGAGGCGGTCGCGGCTCCCGGACTGCGGTGAGCCGACGGATGCCTTCCAGGCTCCAAGGGGACGAGACGGCCAGCAGCACGACTGCGCCGCCCCCGACCGAGGGCCAGATTCGGAACAGCCCCCAACCACCCGTCAGCGCCAGGCACGTCCAGCCCGAGCCCGCGGCGATGAGGCGAGCCTCGAACCGCTCGGTTATCGCCATGAACAGGAAGCCGCCGACAGCGCCCATGCCCAGCGAGGCGGCCACCACTGCGAGGACCTGACCGGTCGGAGCATCCAGCGCGAGCACGACAAGTCCGGTCGCGCAGGCGATTGCGGCTGCGACGGTCCAGGCGATGCGGTACGGCGCCGGGCCGGGCCCGCGCCGTACCGGCGCCGCCTCGGGCTGCCGGTCGGCCGGCAAGGCGTCTGAACCCATGTCAACCTCCCACTGGCCGGCTTGACATCTCTAGGGCCAGTCAAGGCCGGCGGGCGCAACTCCCGGCAGGGCCTTCGGTCGTCACTTCGACGGCCAAACGTCCCGGCGCCTGCCGCCGGGGCCAACTGGGGAACGGCGAGTGTCTGACGACAACACTGCTCGCCTAGCGCCAGCCGCTAACGCGGCTCAACCCAACTCCGCGCCAGACCGGAGGCCGGGCGCTGTCACCGCGGGCGCGAGGGTGCAGCGGGTCAGAGGACGGTGCCGACGCCGAGCGCGGAGAGCAGGACAAGGACAGTCGTCAGGGCGGCCATTGCGCCATGGCCGCGCACCACCATCATCGGGAAGTGGCGCTCGGGCGGCACGACCTCTTGGGTGTTCTCCGTGGCCAACACGGCTGGGCTGCGCTCGGCCGATGGCCGGGTCAGGGCATACATGGTCAGGCCGATGCTGGCCTGCAGCAGCAGGATGATGAAGTCGATCCAGGCGAGGTGGGGGAAGAGGTCGAACAGGTAGACGACCCATAACGCCAACCCGAACCAGCCGATGGCCGCATGGCCGTAGAGGAGGCTCGGCGGCCGGATCCGGCTGTTGGCCGGTTCGCGCAACCCACCACGACGTAGCCAGATGGAGAACATCAGCGATCCGCCCAGTGCCGTCAGGATCCATGCGATCAGGGCCGCGATCTCCATCGAGTCCGCCTCCTCGCCGTCGTCCTATTGCCTTGCCGAGCCTCCCATCGAGCCTCCCACCGAGAAGCGGGCGCGCCCCACTGGGCCGACTCAACACTCGACCCGTCGGTCGCCGCCGGGTCCGTACCCTGCCAGGCTGGGCGGAAACCGCACGCCCCGGACGAGGAGTACGACGACGGCCGGCCCGCCAGACCAGACCAGCGTCCCGCCCGCGGCCCGCCGCGCGGCCGAGTCGCCGGCCGCCCGTCTCGGGATCAACATCTTCCCGGTGTTGCTCACCGCGACAGCGGGGGCGCTCGACGCGACCACGTTCCTCGGGCTGGGCAGCGTCTTCGCCAGCGTGATGACGGGGAACATGGTGCTGCTCGGCCTGTCGGCCGGGAAGTCCGATGCCGAGCTGGCGGTTGCCTCCGGGATCGCGTTGGCCGGCTACGTCGTCGGCACGCTGGTCGGGGCAGCCATCGCGACAAGGGTCGGGGCAGGAGGCGGCGTCCCCGCCGCGCTTGCTCAGTCGAGGTCTGCGCCGTCGTACGGCGGCGAGTCGGAGCCCGACGTCGACGAGCGCGACCAAGGGACCACCGATCAGCCCGGCGTGCACGCGTCCGGCCCCTCCTACCCCTCCGGCCGGCTCTCCTCCGGCGTGTTGCACGCGCTCGGCGTCGAGTTGCTGGTCATCATCGGCTTCACGGTGTTCTGGGAGGTCGCCGCCGGCCAGCCGTCGGTCGACCAGCAACGCGGCATGCTCGTCCTGGTGGCCAGCGCGATGGGGATCCAGAGCGCGGCGGTCCGCCATTTCGGCGCGTCCGGCTTCTCGACCACCTATCTCACCGGCACGCTGACCGGGCTGGTGTCCGCGTTGGCTGCACCGGCGCATAGCCGCGCTATCGACGGGTGGGCCGCCTGCCGCCTGCTCGGCCTCATCGGTGGCGCCGCGGTCGCCGCCGTACTCGTCGACCAGGTGCCTCGAGCCGCACCGGCAGTTCCGTTGGGAGTGGGCGTCGCCGCACTGTGCCTCGCCTGGATCGAGCATAGCGGCGCGGAGCCCGCTCCCTAGCCCCTGATGGTCCAGGCGAGGGCCGACTCTCCGGGGCAAACACCTGGTCTCCGGGGCAAACCTGCCCCGTTAACGGTGCACGTGCCCCGTTAACGGGGCAAACACCAGGCGGCGGTCGGCGGTTCGTTTATCTCGTGACCCGATGGGTATGCCAAAGGTGGCACCCCGATGACCGACCGCCCCTGAGAGTTCGGCGCGACGCATGTCCTTCTGCCGCGTCAGGGTCGCAACGACGAGGCCCGAGCCGGCGACTGCCGGCGGCCAGTCGTCGACGTGGCACGACGCACCCGCCCACGACGAAACGGCAGCCAATGACGACGAGCGTTACCGCACGTACAGGAAGCCAGGCCGGATCGGGCACCGGCACAGCCGGCGCCGGCCACCAGCCGCCCAGCCCACGCCACCCGCTCGGGTCCGGCCACACCGGCCGGCCGGGAGCACACAGCGGCCGCCCTGGGGCCGAGGTCCGCGAGCCGGGCCGGCTGGCCAGGGAGCTTCGAGACGTTGTCGAGGGCGAAGTCAGGTTCGACGAGGCGAGCCGTCACCTCTACGCCAACGATGCGTCGATCTACCGGACGATCCCTGTCGGCGTCGTCATCCCCAAGCATGAGGCTGACGTGGTCGCGGCGCTTGAGGTCTGCCGCCGCCATCACGCGCCGATCCTCGCCCGCGGCGGCGGCACCGGTTTGTCCGGTCAGAGCGTCAACGCGGCAGTCATCTTCGACTTCAGCAAGTACATGAATCAGATCGTCGACCTGGACGTCGAAGGGCGGACCGCCGTCGTCCAGCCGGGTGTCATCTGCGACCAGCTACGCGACGCTGCCCAAGAGCACGGCCTGACCTTCGCCCCGGATCCCGCCACCCACGACCACAACACGCTGGGCGGCATGATCGGCAACAACTCCTGCGGCACCCACTCCGTCTACGGCGGCAAGACCGTCGACAACGTGATCGAGCTGGACGTCATCCTGTACGACGGCACCCGCATGACTGTCGGCGTCGACGAGGAAGACCGGCTCGACGAGATCATCGCTGGGGGCGGCCGGCGCGGCGAGATCTACGCCGCGCTCCGCGACATCCGTGACACCTACGGGGATCTGGTCCGCGAGCGCTATCCGAAGATCCCGCGTCGGGTCTCCGGTTACAACCTCGACGACCTGCTTCCGGAGAAGGGTTTCAACACCGCCCGCGCCCTGGTGGGCAGCGAGTGCACCTGCGTGCTGGTGCTCTCCGCCAAGGTGCGCCTTCTGCCGATGCCGCCCAAGCGCGCCCTGGTCGTCCTCGGCTACCCCGACTCGCCCACCGCGGCCGAGCACGTGACCGAGATCCTCGACAGCAAGCCGGTCGGCCTGGAGTTCTTCGAGTCCGGGATCATCGGCAACCTCAAGAAGAAGGGCTTCTACTCCGCCGGCATGAACGAGCTGCCGGCCGGCAACACGTTCGTGCTGATCGAGTACGGCGGTGAATCGCAGGAGGACACCGACCGGGCCGGCCAGGACATCATCAAGCGACTCGAAAAGCTGCCGCACACCCCAAGCATCAAACTCTTCGACGACCCCAAGCACGAGACCGACATCTGGGAGATTCGCAAGGAGGCCATCGGGTCGACCCGGATCCCGCAGGAGCACGCTGGGCTGGCCGGCTGGGAGGACGCCGCCGTCGACCCGAGCAAGCTCTCGCCGTACCTGCGCGACTATCGGGAGCTCGTCGAGAGATACGGCTACCACACAGTGCTGTTCGGCCACTTCGGCCAGGGCTGCATCCACAACCGGCTCGACTTCGACATCAAGACCGCCGAGGGGATCGACACGTTCGGACGCTTCCTGTCCGACGCCGCCGACCTCGTCGTCGCGTACGGCGGCGTGCCGAGCGGAGAGCACGGCGACGGCCAGCTGAAGGCGGTGTTCCTCGAGAGGGTCTTCGGGCCGGAGCTCGTCAGCGCCTTCGAGAAGTTCAAGCAGGCCTTCGACCCCGACTGGGCCATGAACCCGGGCAAGGTGGTGAAGGCCCGGTCGCCGCTGCAGGATCTGCGCCTCGGCACCGACTACAACCCGCCAGCGCTGGAGACCCACTTCTCGTTCCATGAGGACGGCTTCAACTTCGCCGATGCTGCCAACCGATGCTTCGGCGTCGGCAACTGCCGTCACCTCGACGGCGGCACGATGTGCCCGAGCTTCATGGTGACTCGCGAGGAGAAGAACTCCACCCGCGGTCGGTCGCGGCTGCTGTTCGAGATGATGCGCCAAGCAGGGGAGCGCAAGCACCCCTGGCGCGACCAGGGCGTCAAGGACGCGCTCGACCTTTGCCTTGCCTGCAAGGGATGCAAGGGAGACTGCCCGGTGCGCGTCGATATGGCGACGTACAAGGCGGAATTCCTCTCGCACTACTACGAGGGGCGGCTGCGGCCGCGGGCCGCCTACGCGATGGGGCTGATCCAGCGTTGGTCCCGGTTGGCGGCGCTGGCGCCCGCGGTCGTCAACAAGCTCGGATCGTCAGGGCTGACCTCGCCGCTGCTCAAGGCGGCCGCAGGGGTCGCGCCGCAACGGGAGCTGCCCCAGTTCGCCGGGCGGACCTTCAGGTCGTGGTGGGCGTCGCACCAACGGCCCAACATCGGCGCGACCCAAGTCATCTTGTGGGCCGACACGTTCAGCAACTACTTCCAGCCCCAGGTCGCCGTCGCCGCTGTCGACGTCTTGGAGGCGGCGGGCTT